>MVQY01000075.1 GCA_002067325.1 Methanobacterium sp. PtaU1.Bin097 | reverse complement strand
TAGCTGGGGTTCTGAATTTGAAGAATCTGTGATTTACTATAACGACCCCACCCTGTACAACGATGATAAATTGACCTGTGGTTGGGGTGTTGGTAAAAATGAGGAATGGTATATATCTGTTGTAGCAGATATCATAAGCATTTTAGCAGCTAAAAATGAAATTGAAACCAAAAATATTCTATTTTTTGGTAGTTCGGCAGGTGGTTTTACCTCGGTAATCCTTTCCACCCTGTTAAAAGGCTCCTCTGTCCTGGTAAACAATCCTCAAATGTTTCTTAGGAATTATAATCCAACTCACTTTAACAATATGATAAACGCCTGTTTCGACGATCCTCAAGCAGATACCATTTTAACTGAATATGGATACAGATTTGATGTTATAGAACTTTTTAAAAAGAAAAACCATTTGCCGGAGATCACTTACGCGGTGAACATCAACTCTGAATTTGATGTAAAGTACCAGCTTATTCCATTCATCGAGTCTTTAGCTTCTTTTGAGAATTTTGATGACCATATAAAAGTTGTACTATACTCTAGTGATGATGGACACCAGGGAGTGCTGGATAAGGAAGAAACTGTGGAATTGATTAAGAATCATTTTAAAGATGAATCAGCTCAAATTAATGTGTTAATGAAGCAATTAGAAACCAAAGACCTGGAAATTGCTAAACTTAAATCTATCACCGGTTACATCGATTATAAAGTAAAAAACATCTTCATAAGACTTAAAAGACGTGTATTTAAGGGAAGTAAATAAAATAAAACCTTGAAACACGAAGATAAGGTTTTTAATTGTTGATCTAGTAGTAATTTCCACCCTTTTTTTATCCTGTAGGTTATTATTCCAAAAATATTTTATGATACCCGGTCAAAGATTATTTATAAAATAGCAGTTCTAAATCATTTAATTCTAGTTTCCATATTTTAATATTCAGATGAAGAGAAACTAGTTTATAAAATTTATTTCAGGATAAGAAACTATGAAGGATTTGAGGTTCACAATCAGGGATAGGATAACATCCAATAAATATCTTAGAAACTTGAGGAATAATTATCAGGATTATATGGGTTTAACCCGGTATAAAATCAACAAATGGAGAAATATACATCTAAACCAGTCTGTAGAAGAATCAGTGCCGGAACTCGGTGAAGAAGAGCGTAAACAGTTGTTAAATGATAAATTAAACGATATTGGAGAGCACCCCCTTAAGGTAGCCTTCGTGGTAACAGAAGCTGGTAGAAATGTTTCGGCTGGAGATTACTTCACCGCCTCAGAACTGGGTGATAGTTTAAAGAAATTCGGCTGGGAGATCACCTTCCTGCCCAAGGAAGGCCCGGGAAACTGGTACTACGTCCCTGGTGATGTTGATGTTTTAATTTCCATGCTGGAGTCCTACGATCCCCGTAAAGTCAGGTGCCAGAATAAATCTTTAATTAAAATTGCCTGGGCCCGGAACTGGTTTGAAAGATGGTGTTTCAATCCTCACCTTTCGGATTACCATCTTATCTTCGCCTCCAGTGAAACTGCCTGTGATTATATCGAGAAAGAGGCCGGAATTAAACCATTTCTACTGCCAATTGCCACCAATCCGGAAAGATTTAACGATAACACACCTCCCAATGCAGAGTATATCTGTGATTACTGTTTCACAGGCAGTTACTGGGATGACCCCCGGGATATCGTGGAAATGTTAAATCCTGATACCTTGCCCTACACTTTCAAACTGTTCGGTGAAAACTGGGAGAATTTCCCCCAGTTCCAGGACTATTACCAGGGATTCGTGGATTATTCATGCATGCCGGAGGTATATGCTTCCACTAAAATTGTTATCGACGATGCTAACCGGGGATCAAAGAAATTCGGAGCGGTGAACAGCCGGGTCTACGATGCATTGGCCAGCGGAGCATTGGTGATAACCAACGGAGAGATAGGGGCTAAAGAAACCTTTGAGGGTGAATTACCAGTTTGGAAATCAAGAGCAGAGCTGCATAATTTAATAGAATTTTATCTAAACCATGACCAGGAAAGGGAAGAAAAAATTAGAGTTTTAAAGGAACTTGTACATACCAAACATACCTACCAAAAGCGGGCTGATTACCTAAAAAAGACTCTGAAGAACCTGATTGTATAAAATAAGTAACAGTTTAGTAAATAACGTTTACCATAGCAAAAAAATTATAACCCAAATCATGAGTGATATACCTTGAAGGATAAAAAAAATAAGGTTAACAATCCAGATTCCCAGGAGAATCCGGATGATCCCAGTAAAGGACTAAAGGAAAGTGAAAAAAGGCTGGATCACCTGGAAAGGGAACTAATCCAGGCAGAGGAGTTACTGAAATCTTCAGATATCCTATCAAAAGAAAAAGAATCGCTCCTTAAAGTTTTCAAAAAGGGAAAAAGAGAAATAGAAGATTTAAAATCACAAATTGACACCCTCACCTCCCTGACTTATGAAATGGAGTACTACAGTAACACCCGGAGGTCATATAAGCAGAGGCTGATTTCCAGATTCCCTTCACTGTATCTTCTTTTTAACCGAAATAATCAGGGTATCCATAATGCACTGGTTAATATAAAGGGTTATAAGGCTATCCGAAAGCATCATCTCTTCAATGTTGGTTATTACTTGAAAAATAATGTAGATGTCAGATTATCTGGAGTGGACCCACTGATCCATTACCTGTATTTCGGCTTTAAAGAGGGGAGAAAGCCTGATCCATCCTTTGACGGTGATTATTACCTGCAGACCTACCAAGATGTTAAGGATTTAAATATAAATCCACTGGTACATTACAGTTTATATGGGATAAACGAAGGAAGAAGAACCTTCAAAAGCTCCAATGTAGATAAGTTTCCATCTAAATACAGAGAGCACCTGGAAAATAAACACTTCGTCTCTGTGATCATGCCCACCTACAACCGGAGGGCTGTCATCGGGAGAGCTATAGACTCCGTGCTGAATCAGACCTTCAGAAATTTCGAGCTTATAATTGTAGATGATGGCAGTACCGACGACACCCAATCCCTAATCATAACAGATTACAGGGAACACCTAAAGAGTGGTAAGATAAAATACTTCCAAGAGAAAAATGGCGGGGTCAGTAAGGCTCGGAATTTCGGATTGAGTGTATCTGAAGGGAATGTTATAGCCTATCTGGATTCAGACAATTACTGGTTGGACACCTACCTGGAGAAGATGGTCTCTGCACTATCAGATAATGATAAAAATACTGCCTATGCATCTATTGAAGTAACAGATAACTACCGAAACCGGAAATTCACCAGGAATACTGAGTATGATCGAAATAAGCTCCTGAAGGGTAGTTACATAGATCTCAACGTTTTTGTGCATAGAAAATTCCTTTACCACCAACTGGGAGGGTTTAATGAGTCATTGACTCGTCTGGTTGACTGGGATTTGATCCTGAGGTACACCCAACTGAACGAACCCTACTTCGTAGATGAGGTACTGGCCCAGTACTTCTCAAGCAGCGAACTTAACAACATCTCCAACACCGTTGATCTGGATGAAAACCGCCTGAAAGTGCAAAAACTACACAGGGACGAAATCATTGGAAGGGGAATTGATGAGCTACGTATAGGATATGTTTTATGGGATTTCCCCTCATTTTCACAGACCTTCGTCATGAACGAGTTGAAGTGGCTGGTGGAAAATAACTATGAGGTGAAGGTGTTCTACAAGGTGGCTCCGGATAAAGAGGCCGAGCTAGATTTCAATATCGAAGCTGTGAAGGTGAGAAATTCATCCGACCTGGTTGGGAAAATCCAGGAATATAAGATCAACATGCTGCACTCCCATTTCGTGTTCCCTGCGTGCACCCGCTTAACCTATCCCGCTGCAAAAAAAGCAGGGGTGCCTTTCACCGTGTTTGCCCATGCCATTGACATCTTCCACAAAAAAAATGATAAACGAAACAATGTGGAGGAAATAGGTAATAACAGGTATTGTAAGAGGGTCTTCGTCCTGGGAAAGTATCATTATGATTACCTCAAAGAGAGGGGTGTCCCGGAAGAGAAACTCATGTTCCTAAGACAGGCCACCAGTTACCACCTTGAAAGAGGGGTGAGTATTGATTCTCCACGATTTAACCGAGAAATTAAAAACATCATAACCTTGACCCGTTTCGTGGAAAAGAAGGGTATCGATACCCTTATTAAGGCAGCCCATACCCTGAAAGGGGAGGATTTGGCCTTTAAAATTTATGGTTACGGCCCCCTGGAGAAAGACCTCCAGAAACTCATAAATAAATTAAATCTAACCAACGTAACTATGGAAGGCCCCCTGAAAGGTGATGAAGCCCTTAAAGAGGCATATGAAGACGGGGACCTCTTCGTGCTGCCCTGCAGGATTGCATCTGATGGTGATAGGGATGGGATGCCCACGGTTATCTTCGAAGCCATGGCCTACGGTGTCCCCGTAATCACCACCAATATTTCTGCTATTCCAGAATTTGTTTCGGATGGTTATTCGGGATTTATCGTTGACCCCGATAATCCTGAAGCTCTTAGTGATAAAATCCAGCAAGTCAGAAGTATGGATAAGGATGATTTATTTACCATCACCCGACACGCCCAAAATCAGGTCCAGAAATTATCGAGTGTGGAAGACACCACTAAAACCATTCTGGATATCTGGAATAACTACAGAATTGACATATTCATGGTCACCCATCAAAGGGGACGTTACAAGGACCTGGAAACCATGAAGGAAATCCTGGACCGTATCTTTAAATACACCAGGATGGAGTTTGATTTAACCATAGTAGACAACGACAGCGACCCGGAGTCTAAAGATTTCCTCCAAGAATATGCCCAATCACACCCCAACATACGTTTGATATTCCTTAAGGAAAACATGTTCTGCGGCCCGGCATCCAACGTTGCCCTGGAGGCCATGGATAATGAATTTGCCATCTATCTCTGCAGCAATGAAGCCTTCGTTTTAAAACAGGGCTGGGAATTAAAGGCAGTAGAGTATATGAGAAACCATGAAGATGTGGCTATAGCCGGTGATCTGGCGTATTCCCCCAGTTATTATAACGGTGCAACCTACCAAGCCCAGGAATTCTTTGATAACTTCAGGAACAGGGACTATATCACTGGTAAGGATAATATCAAGTTTAAACATGTTCAGGGCGGTATCTATATCCTGAGAAGAGATGCCTATCTTAAAAGTGGTGGTTTCAACCCCCTGCTTCCCCAGGACCATATGGACGTTGAATACAGTTACTACCTCCAGAGTGAAGGCTGGAAACTGGGTGAAATTCCAGGGTGGATATCCCAATCCGTGAAAACCCTACCAAAATTCAGCACCCATCTGGATGAAAACACAGCAGCTGTACATCCTTTAAAGCTAAAAGAGGCAGAAAACATAGAAACTATGGCTCTAGATAACTGTAATATCTGTAACAGTAAATTAGTAGACGATATTTGTAGCGAGTGTAAGTCGGACGGTTCCCAAAGGGCCATATACAGGATCATTGGAGAAACTGATAAACCTTACCGTTGGCTTAAATGTACCCTTCTATTAAAGGATAACAGCGTGCATAAAGCATTTAAGAAGATGTTCTCCCTATCCAAGTACTCCACAAAACCATTAAATGAAGATCTAGAGGATGTGCTAGGGAAATTGGAAAGCACCGATGTTTTAATCGTAAACACCGGGTTTAACTTGTCAAATTATGAGGAGATCCTTAGTGTTATGTTGGAAAAATTGAATGACAACGGCTTGTTGGTTATCCAGCTCGATAACCATCAACTGGTAAATGATAAAGTGAAGAACTCTTTAAATACCAGGGATAAATTGAAGGTGGACATGGTTGAATTTACATCCCATAAACTGTCCAATGATGAGTTCATCCTTGCAGAGAAGGTTAATAATCCAGATAACATTACAGTATAAACTGGGTTTGAACAAGTCCTTCTCTTAGCAGGGTTTGAACAAGTCCTTCTCGTAGTCAGGTTTCAATAAGTCCTTCTTGTCCAATTAAGAGGATGAAAACATTGATAATGGATACATTATTTAAGTAGAGTTTATATAGGTTGAATTGGATATTTATTTAACCACGAATCTTACTTAGTTGTTTTAATTCAGTGATATCCATGATATTTGGAGATATAAAAGTTCACAGATTCATTGCTAACTTCCTGAAATACAGATACCTGCTCATCGAGCTTGTGAAGAGAGATATAAAGGTCAAATATAGGAGATCTGTGTTAGGAATATTTTGGAGCTTTTTAGAACCCTTACTGTTTATGATAGTTTTGACCATCATATTTTCAACCCTTTTTAAAGGTAACATCGAAAATTATCCGGTTTATCTTTTATCGGGACGGTTGGTGTTCACGTTTTATTCTCAAGCAACCGGCGGGGCCCTTGGATCCATTAAAAGAAACGCCTCTATAATAAAAAAGATATACGTACCCAAATACATATACCCGGTTTCCCTAACATTCTCCTCCCTGGTGACCTTTTTACTCTCACTAATCATTCTGGTCCTGGTGATGTTAGCTACCGGAGCCCCCTTTACCCCATATATTGCACTCTTCCTGGTACCGACCGTGCTGCTTATTATATTTAATATAGGAGTAGGTCTTATACTGGCCACGGTAAACGTATTCTTCAGGGATATAGAACATCTCTACGGTGTCTTCCTTACTCTGATAATGTATTCCAGTGCAATCTTCTTCCCTCCAGAAATTATACCCGCCGATTTCCAGTGGATACTTACCTGGAACCCGGTGTATGCCATGGTCAAATTAACCAGGGATGTGTTTCTCTACGGACAATTGTTCGATACATTCACATTGTTATTTGCCACTTTTGCAGCTATAGCGTCCCTGATTATAGGAATGATATTGTTTTACAGGTATCAGGATAAATTCATATTATATATCTAATAAAAAAGTTTAAACAAAAACCCAAAAAATTAAGGGGAGTTAAAGACCCGATATAAGGAGCATCCTACGTTGAATCATTACAGAGACCTTGCATTCGTCATAATACTGGACATTCTTTCCATCATCTGGTTAATAACACCAAGTTTGAACAGTTACCCCTTCAATATCGTACCATACCTGCTTTTAATATTCATCTTACCAGGTTATTCCTTGCTGGCCGTTTTAAAACCAACACTTAACCAAATGAGGGTTAAGGGGCGTTCCATATTCAGTGTGAACTTAAGTCTTCTAATAACTCTCCTGATAATAATTGCACTGAACGAACCCCCACTTGCATCTTTATTTAATGCACTGGCTGCCCTTACCTTCTTTTTAACCATCGTTGGATTTATGAGGAGAAGAACAGGTTTTGAAGAGCCTGATTTGCAGGTATATGATGAAGAGCCGATTAGTGGAACCAGGGAAGTCTATACTGGAGCAGATGTGCCGGCAGGATTAAATGACAAGGACATAGCCATCAAGGTGGAAAACGTAAGCATGCAATTCAACTTAAGTCAGGAGAAGGTGGATAACCTTAAAGAATATGTTATCAAACTCGCCAAGGGGGAATTATTCTACCAGGAATTCTGGGCCCTTAAAAACATATCTTTCTACGTTAAGAGGGGGGAAAAGATGGGTATAGTGGGATTAAATGGTGCTGGAAAAAGTACCCTACTCAAACTAATATCCGGGGTTATGAAACCCACCACAGGCAATATAACAGTAAATGGTGGCATAGTCCCGCTGTTAGAACTTGGAGGAGGATTTGATGGTAACTACACCGGTAGGGAGAACATATTCCTTAGAGGTGCGTTACTCGGATATTCCAAGGAGTTTATGGAGAGCAAATACGATGAAATTGTAGAGTTCTCCGAGCTAGAAGAATTTATCGATGTTCCAGTTAAAAATTATTCTTCGGGTATGATTACCAGGTTAGGATTTTCCATATCCACCATAGTACACCCTCAAATACTTATTTTAGATGAGGTCCTATCTGTAGGAGATGCGAAGTTCCAGGAAAAGAGTATGCAAAGGATGAAATCTTTCCTGAATCAAGATGTGACTGTCTTACTGGTATCACATTCCGCAGCCCAGATAAAGAATTTATGCAGCCGGGCCATATGGCTTGATAAAGGTAGAATGGTTATGATGGGTGATGCTGAGGAAGTTGCTGATAAGTACATGGAAAGTGTAACTCGGGGAGCTTAATGTATGATAAATTTAGCGGTTGTCATTCCAAATTACAACGGCCTGCATTATCTGCCAGAGTGTCTGAAATCCTTAGATGATCAGGACTTCCCCTTTGAGGTTATCATCGTGGACAATGGATCCGGTGACGGTAGTGTGGATTATATCAAAGAAAACTCCGATAAATTTAAAGAAAACCATGGAGAATTCACTCTTATAGAGAATCAGGAAAATCTGGGCTTCTCAAAAGCTATTAACCAGGGTATAAACACCACCAATGCAGAATATGTTTTTCTCCTGAACAACGACGTGGAATTAGAACCTGGATGCATATCCAACCTGGTGGAATGTATAAAACAGGATGATATGATATTTTCTGTTGCGTCGATGATGGTGCAATTTGAAGACCTTGGTAAACTGGATGATGCCGGTGATGAATACACCATCCTGGGCTGGACCAAGAAGGCAGGTGAAGGTAAATCCCCGGATAAATACCGAAAGAGAAGGGAAATATTCAGCTCCTGTGCCGGGGCAGCCCTCTATAGGAAAAGTATCCTGGATAAAATCGGATACTTCGATGAGAACTTCTTCGCCTACATGGAAGATGTGGATATCAGCTACCGGGCGAAGATCCATGGATTTAAATGTGTTTACTGCCCTGAAGCAGTTGTCTATCACAGAGGCAGCGGGACCAGCGGCAGCAGATACAATGAATTTAAAATAAGGTTGGCCGCCAGAAACAACGTTTACGTCCCTTACAAGAACATGCCTTGGCCCCAGCTCGCAGTGAATTTCATCTTTCTACTTTTAGGTTATCTCATAAAGTACCTATTTTTTTACAGGAAAAGACAGGGGAAATTCTATATCGAAGGTTTAAAAGAAGGTTTCAATTCCTTGGATAAAATAGAAAAGGTAAGATATGATAAGGAAAATTTAGGTAACTATTTTAAGATAGAGTGGCTACTTATCAAAAATGTTTTCCAATTCCTGCATTAAACATGTCCCCCTTCCTGCATTAAACGATGTTTTCAATTCCTGCATTAACTATATTATGGGAACTTCCTCTACTATTAACGCGGGGTTTACAGCAACGTTTAAAGGTATTTTAATGGATTTGTAGATATTGTCATTATCTGGTAGTTTGTATAGATTAAATTCCATCTCCCTAGTTCCTGGTTCACCGACGGTGAAGTTGAAGTTGATGTCCTTCCTCTCCTCATTTTTTAGGGTCACAGTCTGATCCAGCAACACAGTCCCACTGGATGTGATCAGCACCCGGTAGGTTGTATTTTTATTTTCATGGTTTACAATGGAAATATTCAGGTTATCTGTTTCATTAGAGGTCAGGTTGATGGAGTTAACAGGATTTCCATCGGCACCGAGCACATAAAAATCGGTGTATGTTTCTTCCAGTGGGTTGGCGGTGATGTAAGTGGTAGAAACCACCAGTACCAGGGATATAACAAGCACCAGTGAAAGGAGTTTTTCTATTCCTGTTTCTCCAGAGAAACCTTTACCTAAACCCTTAAAGGACCCGATGAAATCGATGCTGAAACGGTTTTCTTCCCGGATGCTGCGTCTTCTCAGGTACGCTCCCAGGAGAAAGACAAGGGTTAAACCGGATAGAACGTATAAAATGGGGTTCAACAGCCCAATATAGTTGCTGTAGTTTAGAACTAATCCTATCAGAGTGGTTAGGGCTATGCTTGAAGCAAAACTATAAGCAACACGTGAAAAACCGCTGAAATCATCCTTCCGGAGATATACCATGCTTATTAAAGCGTATCCCGGTAAGAAAAGTATTAAAAGGAATTCTATAATGGTATTAAAGTCTGGCTGGTTTACAAATTGAAGGATCACCAGGGAGATTATGGTTACCACCAACACCAGGAGGAGATCCAGGTAATAGGATCCCTTCTGTATTGGTTTAATTTCCTGTTCCGGTCTGAAAGGCTCTCCTTCAAGTTTTTCGGTGTATACTAATCTACCCCCGCAGTGGCAGCTTTCAAAGTCATCGGGAGATTCATCTTCTTCCAGTTTGTAGTAACCATTACAATTTTTGCACCATACATATCTTTCTTTTTTATCACCAGTTTCAGGAGTTGTCTCGGGAATTTCAGGAGTTAAATCCAATACAGGCGTTCTTCTGACCCAAGCAATAAGGACCAAGTCTACGATTAGGATGGTTGACAAGATGAATTCAATAGGCATATATGTTTCAAGCGGGGCAATGTAAGCTTCCAGTGGATCTAAATAATTGATCAAAGGAGTTAGATATGTCATCAGGGGCGTGTATGTCCACAATAGATATACTGCCAGTATGAGTACTGCTCCCAGTCCGACACTGTATAACATACGCTTCCAAACAGTTCCTTCATTAACCGATGGTTTTAAAGCAGCAAATATTGAGTAACCGGGTAAAAATAAAAGTAAAAGAGCATAAGAAATTATATTTTGGGGATACTGGTTTAAACTGGGAATAAATAAGATGATCACTGATAAAAAGGTGAGGATTAAAACAATTTTAAGATCGGTGAAAGAATTTTCTACCATCGTATTCACTTCGCTATTGGCTAAATTTGATTATAATTTAATTTTATTAATACTTAATCAAAATATTCATCTAGTTATAAATTGGGCGCTGTCAATACTTAAGATTTAAGATTTAAGGGTTAATGGTTTATAAAGCTCATCTTTCACATAGATAAAGCCGTACATAACTTCGTTATAATATATCTTGCTGATATTCGTAAATCCAAATAATTTTTCATCTAAATTTTCTGAATCCAAATGGCTTTCCCCCATAATTAAATCCACCTTATCCAAAACACCCAAACTTGTTAGACTATCGATTATTTTGTATTCTGAACCTTCAGTATCAATTTTCAAGACTATATGGGACTTGATATTATCCTTTTGAATGATATTGGCTATTACCCGGCCGGCCTCTTTCACCTGGGCTTTTTTAATCTCCATCTGCTCTGCTCTTGCCAACCATTCGTCTTGGGTTTTTGTAAATTCCAACTCAGTGGTGGTAATCCCATCAGAGCCAGGAAGACAGTATATATCAACATCGGCATCTTCATTGGAAAGTCCAAAGTTAAATGAAGTTATTTTACTACTCAAAGATGGATTAAAATTAAAATTATCAAGTGCAAAATTATAAGTATCATTATCTATTTCAAAACCATAAACTGCCTTACATGAATCTAAACTTGCGAATTTCAATGATGCGTATCCCCTATTCATTCCAACATCAAAAACTACAAATTCCTTAAACTGATGGAGATGATACGTCGAGTATCCTCCACGCCCAAAAATTTCTTTAATTGTATAATAACGATTATTAGTCATTAATTTAATGCCATCTCTAGTTTCTAGAAATATACGGTTTTCTGATGGAGAATAAGAAAGGAGTTTAATGTCGTTTAAGAAACACATCTGGAAAAAATCATTAGTATCCATATTTTTAAACTGATGCTCTTCTCCATTATAGAAATAATCTTTAAACTTGTAATAATTACTATTGAAATTAACAACAGCTTTGGATAAATCGTCCTTTATAGAAGAGTATGAATCAATGAAAATATCCATGTTTTTCCGGTTTTCATCGTAAATTGGTATCAAAGCAGTCATTTTCTCCTGATTTTCCAACAAAGAATCCAACTTCTCACGATCTTCCTCATATCTTGCAATAAATTGATCTAACTTAGTCTGATTTTCCATTTGTGCATCTAGAAAATCGTTGATTTTCTTATAATTTTCCAGATAGATATTGAATGACCGATTTGCTTTTTTAATAAAATTAAGGGGATTTTTAAGGTACATGCTTCATTCTCAAATTAATATTATAAACTAGACAACTTATTATATCTTTTGTTGAAAATTTATTGAAAATATAATATTAGTGAATAACTTTGGTAATTCCCGATGACATATGGGTAAATTCAATAGATAAGATCTTAAAAAATTACACAAAATAGAAAGAATAAAGGTTTAATCCATAACAACTTTATTTTTGGAGTTGAATGTGATTCTTCTCCGCTTTTCTGGCTCAAGCAGTTTAGACATCTATTTAGCACGAAACTTAATATGCATTCTTATTAACAAATCCCCGAATGAAAGTCAAAAAAAAGATTTTCAGATCAAGAAAAATGGTCCAGTTTTCCACGTAATAGATATCGTGCTCTATCCTTTTTTCGATGGAAGTGTTACCTCTCCAGCCGTTGACTTGAGCCCACCCGGTCATCCCGGGACGTACATAATGTTTGATCATATATTTGGGGATTTGCTCCCTGAACATTTCCACAAATACCGGGCGTTCTGGTCGGGGGCCGATTAAGCTCATATCACCCCTGAGTATGTTGAAGAATTGTGGAAATTCATCAATACTAGTTTTTCTTATAAATGAACCTATTGTGGTTTTGCGTGGGTCATCTTCTGTGGTCCACTGGGGTGCTATTTTAGTTTCATCGTGGGTTTCCATACTCCTGAATTTGTAGATTTGGAATTTTTTCCGGTTCAGGCCCACTCTTTCCTGTTTATAGATAATGGATCCAGGGGAACTGAGTTTTACCAGTACGGCCGTTACTATTATGATGGGTGATAAGATGATGATGGCCAGTGTAGCTGCGATACAATCAAAAATCCTCTTTAAAAATTTTTTATAAACGTTATCCAGTGGTATATATCGGATATCTATTATGGGCATGTCGTCAAGCATGTCTATGTTGGGTCTGGCTGGGAAATATCTGGAGAACTCGGGTATAATCACAGCTTTCACCCCATGTTTCTCACATACATCTACAATTTCTAGGATATTATAATCTCGTGGGGATAAGGTTATCACCACCCTATCCAGGGGCTCGGTGAAAACAAAATGTTCCAAATCCTTGATCTTCCCTATAACCTCTGAATTTAAGATTTTGTGTCCTTTTTCCAGGTTATCATCCAGGAATCCGATGATATGGTAGCCTATATGTTGATTTTCATCTATTCTACGTGCAAATTTAAGGCCAAGCTCACCAGCCCCTACCACCAGGACATGTTTGAGGTTGTAACCTTTGCTTCGAATTATCCTCAGCGAATTCCTTACAACCATTCTCTCCGTAACTGTAAACAGTGTGGTGAAGATGGCGAAGACCAGCAAAACATACCTAGAATAATCATCTGCACTGATTAAATATAAGAGTGCGGTAAGAACTACCAATCCGGTGAAATTTGCTTTGATTATGTCTCCAATTTCAGAGATAAGTGTACTTGTCCTTTGAGGCCGGTATAAAGCGAAAATATAGTAGAGAACCA
>MVQY01000074.1 GCA_002067325.1 Methanobacterium sp. PtaU1.Bin097 | reverse complement strand
CGATAAAAGTAGTGATTGCAGGGGTATGTGTCCCTTCTTTGATGAACTATTTTTATGTGGCCTGGTTAGTGAACCATAGACTACATCTCATGCTTATTCTTCTTTTGTAAACTTAAACTGTTCAACATCCATTTTAGATTCATCTCTACTTAAATTTTAAACAGTCAAATTAGCCTTCCAGCACCCTGAACCCTATTTCACCCCGGCATACCCTGGTGTTGATCATACCTCCACTCTGGCTGATCTTCCGTAGAATGGCTTCAGGGTCTAATATTTCTACTCCAGCCAGCATATCAGCGCCGTAATCGAATAGAACATCACTCATTGTGGTGCTGGGTCCCATGACTATGGTGTAAGCATCTTCCTGTTTGGCCAGGTTTAGGTAGCGTTCCAGTCCCTTATTTATAAGGGTAGAACCAGTTATAATTATTATATCACTTCCTGGGAAGACGTATTCCGCGGCTGTCTCGGTAATAATTCCTTCTTTGGGGTTTAGGAGTGTTGGATCAGATTCCAGGACCCATAACTCCCTGGCCATGGATCTTATTTCATGGATCTTGGGGAACTTGCCCACCATGGTAACCTTCTTATTGTTGCTTTCTTCTATGATGATATCCTGGGCATTCACGTCTTTTCTTCCCCTGGGTTTGATCATGGAGTTGATGGCAGCCACACCGATGCTGGCTTCCACCAGATTCCATGATCTCACATATTCTGCCAGTTCCAGAGTGGTTTTACTCGTTAACTCCCCCATATCTCGAGTGTAGTTACCATGAACTACCGGGATCCCGTAGGTTTTGGAAACTCCTCCATATTTTCCATGAACACCTGTCCAGGATACTCCAACCCGTACATCCTTTACAGGAGAATTATTTTCACTTGCAGCTTGGATTAGTTCGTTTATCAGCTTCATCTTATCATCTTATAATTTTTGATAATATGGGCCTTCAGCACAGGCTTTGCACAACGTTCGCCCATCAACTATGACTTCGCGTCTGTCCAACACTCTGTCCCCGCATTCTTCGCAGTATGCCCTAAATTTGGGGAAGCCTGGAAGGTCATGGTCGTCTATATCTACTTTAACTTCCTCTATTACTAGAAGTTCTTTTTCAGGGACCTTGGAAAGTTTTTCCACCATTTCCTTCATATCTGGTTTTCCAGCATCGTCAGATTTTGGTGATACACGAGGACCTTCCACGGCGGAAACTCTCACCGCCTTTCCAGAGGATAGATCCAGAAAGGTAGCTGCAAATTTACCGTAATCCTTGTATTTAAGGGTACGGTGGCCCATGGTGTTCCCGGTCACGGCTTGAACTGCGTCCGCCATGCAACGGTCTATTTCCACGTAGACCATTAAGTCGCGATTTCTCTCAAATTGATCCATTCCCAGTTCTCTCAGCCCGACCATGGCTATTCTAGTTCCTATAACTATACCTGGGCAAATTTCACCATGGAAAGCCCTGCCTTTCTCCAGTAAGATATCAAAATCACTCATTTTTGCACTTCCTTTAATTTTTTCTCTTATGTTTTAATAAACATCTTAATTGAATTTTCTGAAAATTATAAATTTCTAAATAAAGATTTTTATCTAAATTACATCTACAATATGCTTATATATTCACATTGGAATATACCAAACTTGGAGCTCATTTGGAGGTGAGCCTATAAATCAATCTAATGAAATTCAAGATAAATCCACTAAACCTAATTGGAACATTATATGGAAAGAAGCAGTTGAAAAACTCCCTAAAAAGGACACTTCAAAAAAATGGAATAAGATTGCGCCGAAGTTCAATCAATGGATGGAAAAAGACGATTATCCCCAGGAACTGGTTAGTAAAATAAAAATAGAAGAAAGGGACACTGTTCTGGATATCGGCTGTGGAAACGGCACGATTACCATTCCCCTGGCAAAAAAGGCGGAGTCGGTTACTGCCCTTGATATTTCCACTGGGATGTTGGATATACTAAGGGAAAAGGCAGCCAAGGAAAGTTTATCCAACATCAACATCATCAATAGATGCCTGGAAGATGTGGAGGCAGATGAAATTGGCACCCACGATGTTGTGGTTGCATCCAGATCCCTTAATGGAATCGCTGATATACAGCCAGAACTGGAGAAGATAAATGAAGTGGCCCAAAAATATGTTTACATGACACTTTGGGGAACTGGCAACCACGAATTTGAAGATAAAATCTCCAAACTACTGGGGAGAGAAAACCACGAACATCCCGACTACACCATCGCATTAAATATCCTCCAGGAGATGGGGGTACAGGCAAATGTAGAACCTCTTAAATCAAATACTCGTAATTTCTATTCCAATATGGAAGAAGCCCTGGACAGAATCGAGTGGAGGGTGGGGGAGCTGAATGAAGATGAAAAAAACCTGGTAAAAGAACATCTCTCGGGAGTACTGACTAAAGACCCTGATGGCAGCCTCTCTTATTCCAGAACTAGCTCTAAATGGATTCTTATCTGGTGGGAGAAAATTAATTAAAAGCAATTAAAATAATTTATTTTGGGTGATTTAGATGGATGAGATAATTGCGAAGATTGATGACCCTGAAATGTTGTCCATGATTAAGAAGATAGTTCCTTTCCATGGATATTTAAGTACTGGGGCGTTTATCGGTCTTCAAATGCTGCAGATAGCCCGAAGATTACTGGATATAAATGAAGGGGATAGGGTTTATGTAACCTGTGAAACATTCAACTGCTTGCCTGATCCCTTCCAGATCTTATGCAGCTCCACCATTGGAAACAAGGGGCTGAAGATCCTGGATTATGGTAAGATGGCTATGACCATCAACAAGGCAGCTAAACCAGGTCAAAAAGTCGTAAAAGGTGTCAGGATATTTCTTGACCCGGAGAAAACAGCTAAATACCCGGTTTTCCATGCCTGGTATATGAACGAAAGAAAGGTACCACATGAAGAAGCCATATCCGAACTCTTAAAAGCTGGTGAAGACGTTTACACCTGGAAATTCGTGGACGTTCAGGTACCTGTAAAGGCCAAGAAAGATGCGGCCATCTGCAAGATTTGTGGTGAATCCTTTATCAGGATAGATGATGAAGATATCTGCAAAGGTTGTTCTACAACCAATTGACTAAAAAAACGTGTTTCTGAGTTTTACTTAGAAAAATATCAGTCCAAGGGGTGAGATGATAACATCAGTTTGTTGTAATAGGATACTGGAAGTTTAACTATGAAAACAGACCCTAAAAGGATGGATGAATTATCCAAAAATGCCTTTGCCCCCATTTATCCCCTTATCGCCAGACAAATTGTCAGTGCAACAGGGATTAAAAAGGGGGTTTGTATCGATCTCGGGACAGGCCCAGCAGCACTCTCCATAGCTTTAGCTAAAATAACTGATTTAAAGATTTACTCCCTGGATATTGAAAAAGAAATGTGCAAACTGGCGGAAAAAAATATTTTTCAGGAAGGATTGAGTGAAGTTATAGATGTTGTCCAGGCCGATGTACACAACATTCCCTATCGAAATAATTTTGCAGATCTTGTTGTTAGCAGGGGATCTATACCCTTCTGGAAAGATTTAAGTACGGCTTTTAAGGAAATATATCGAATTTTAAAGCCAGAAGGAACAGCTTATGTTGGGGGTGGCTTTGGGAGTCTTCATTTGAAAAATGAAATAATAAAAAAACTTGAAGATGATGAATACTTCCCGAAAAATTTTCCCCCTAAAATTAACGTTGAAAAATTAGAATCCACAATTATAAAGAGTGCAATAAAAAATTATACCATTAAAAATGATGATTCGGGTTTATGGATTTTAATTGAAAAAGATTAGCTAGATTGATTAAATTATTGAATTTTTTCTATTATTTTGATATTGACTCTAATTTTACCAATTCATTTTCGACATGTTTATATATACATGTCCACAATCCTTAAATCGGTGAAGTAAAAAATTTCATCGATTTTTTATATTACAAAGGGAGGTGGTAAATAAAAAATTTGAAGACGAATTTAACCCCCAATAATTGATTAGAATAAATTTAGAATTTAAAAGCTAGAAAAAATACAAAAACCTGGTGAAAACTAAAAATTTTGAGAATAATTATCTCAAAAGGAGTAAACACATTTGATCACCCACCGATGAATTTAACTGATTAATTGTGGTGGAAAAAAGATAATGATGATTAGAAGGTGAATTTAATGAATAAACTTAAAGTAGGATTAATTGTAGTCATGTTAGCTATTATAGCTATTGTGGGGGGTTACGCTACCTATACTTATAATCCTGGATCCAGTAACGGAACAGTTAAAATAACTGATATGGCAGATAGAACCGTTTATGTCCCGGCAGAAATAACTAAAGTACTCTCTACCTCCCCACCCAGTACCAATACCATTTATATGATTGCCCCGGATAAACTGGGCGGCTGGAACTCCAACTTAACCAACGAACAAAAGAAATACATCCCTTCAAAGTACCAGGAACTGCCAGTTATAGGCGGATGGTACAGCACATTCCAGGGTAACCCTGAAAATTTCATTTCCCAAAATCCAAGCATTATATTATACGATAAGGCTAATTTGGGTAACAGTTCTGTTGACATAGATAATTTGCAGCAGATGATGGGAAGCATACCCGTTGTTGAAATAGAAAATTCCTTAAATGCTACAAATTACACAGGAGCAATTCAGTTTACAGGAAAACTATTAGGAGAAACTGAAAAAGCAAACGAACTAGTAGATTTCTATGAAAATGTACTTACACAAGTAAATACCACCGTTTCCACCATCCCTGAAGATCAGAAAGTAAGAGTATATTATGCAGAAGGAGCAGCCGGTCTGCAAACAGATCCTAGTGGTTCACCTCACTCCCAACTAATAGATATCTGCGGAGGAGTTAACGTTGCCCAGGTACCTCTTAAAGGTGGTAATGGAATGTCTGAGGTTAACATGGAACAGGTCCTTCAATGGAATCCAGATGTAATAATTACCAATAACCCACAGTTCTACAGCAAAGTGTATACCAACTCCTCATGGCAGGATGTGAAGGCTGTTAAAGATAAGAAAGTCTACCTGGCACCAACTACTCCTTTAGGTTGGTTCGATCGGCCGCCAGGTGCAAATGTTATAATTGGTATTCCATGGACGGCAAAGGTATTATATCCAGATAAATTCAAGAACCTGAACATGACCCAACTTACAAAAGAGTTCTATTCTGCATTCTATCATGTTAATCTAACTGATGAGGATGTTAAATATATAATGGGTAATCAGACACTTGATTAAGGATATTTTAAGGTTAGAAATACGATTTCTATTTTTTTATTTTTTTTATTTATTCAGGATTTTTCTACCAGATGGGAGGTTAAAGTCGTATGCAAAGAAGTAAGATCAAGAATATATCAGTAATCTCAATGCTCATCATTTTACCTGTTATATTATTTTTATTATCATTTTTAATAGGCAGATATCCCATTTCACCCCTGGATGTTATACTGGCCCTGAGTTCTGCAGTATTTCACTTTGATACGAACTTACCCAGTTCAATTTACACCGTAGTATGGGATATTAGACTACCTCGAATAGTGGCAGCCATGATAGTCGGTGCTGCATTATCCATTTCCGGTGCTTCATTTCAGGGGATATTTAGAAATCCCCTAGTTTCACCTGATATCTTAGGTGTTTCAGCAGGGGCTGGTTTTGGGGCGGCTTTAGCCATATTATTCAGTCAAGGATCATTGATAATCCAGATCATGGCATTTTTAACTGGTTTAACTGCAGTTAGCATCACTTATTCCATAAGCAAAAGTTTCAGGGGTAACACCACGTTGATGATGGTGTTAGGTGGAATAGCAATTGCAGCATTGTTTACGGCTTTTACTTCCTGCATCAAATATGTGGCGGATCCCTACAGTAAATTACCTGAAATTACCTTTTGGTTAATGGGAAGTCTGGCTACTGTAAATGCCAGTAGTGTGATAACGATTTTAATACCCATATTCCTTGGTTTCACCATACTATTACTGGTCAGGTGGAGAATTAACGCTCTTTCTATAGGTGACGAGGAAGCCCGATCTCTGGGTGTGAATACAGATAACCTGAGAATAATCGTGATTTTGAGTTGTACTCTTTTAACAGCTTCAGCGGTGAGTGTAAGTGGTATAATCGGCTGGGTAGGTCTGGTAATACCCCATATCGCCAGGATATTTGTGGGTCCTGATCATAAAATCCTGTTACCGGCCAGTATTTCATTAGGAGCTGTTTTTTTATTACTGGTAGATGGTGTTTGTAGAACTGCTGCCCCAGTAGAAATTCCTCTGGGAATATTAACTGCAATTGTTGGAGCTCCTTTCTTTATTTATCTGTTACACAAAGGATATGAGGGATGGTCATGAGCAAGTTGCTGGAAATAAACAATATCGAATTTTCCTACAATGAAAAAAAGAAAATATTTGAGGATATAAGCTTTTCAATCGACGAAGGAGACATTTTATGCATATTGGGACCAAATGGTGCTGGTAAATCAACTTTAATTAAATGTATCAATGGTTTGCTTAAACTAAATAAAGGGGATATTCTTTTCAAAGGCAAAAATATCACAATGATGGATAACGATGAATTAGCGAAAAAGATGGGCTATATACCTCAAACTCATAGCTCAACCTTCGCATTTCGTGTTATTGATATCGTTCTTTTGGGTAGGGTACCACATTTAGGTTTAACAGAATCTCCCGGTAAGAAAGACTATAAAATTGCAGAAAACGCTATGGAAAGTTTAGGAATTGCACATTTAAAGGATAAACTTTACAATGAAATTAGTGGTGGGGAAAGGCAGTTAGTGATTATGGCCAGAGTTCTCACTCAACAACCAGAGATTTTGCTTCTGGACGAACCAACATCTCACCTGGACTTTGGAAACCAGATTAGAACACTTGGAATTATCAATAAATTATCAAAGAATGGTTTGTCAGTGATAATGACATCACATTACCCGGATCATGCCTTCATTTCATCAAATAAAGTTGTGATAATGAATAACGGAACTCTTATGGCTGTGGGAAGCCCAGAAGATGTGGTAACAGAAGAAAATATGAGAAACGCTTATGAAATTAATGTAAGAATAATGGATGTTGAAGACCACCGGAAAACGGTTGTTCCTTTATAGATAATATAAAAAAACTAAATGCAGATGATTACAATGGACAAACAGATAACCATGAAAATTCCTGAAGAAATGTATCAAGATTTGAGGGAACTTTCAACCAAAAAAGGTGATGTACCCATTGGAAATTTAATAAGAAGAGCCGTAGATGATTATATAAGGAAGATGAAGATGAAGGGAGTTTTATAGGTTTATCAATTATAAGTTGGGTCTGACGGCTCGTGCTTTTTTTCCAGATTTTCTGGAAAATTAGATTAAAAATAACCATTTTCTAACGTTCAATTTTTTCTTGTATAATTATTTTCACAATTAAGATAGATTTTATGGTAATCACTTATCCTGCTTTTATATGAGTTTCAAGCGGATTATAAAACTCCATTAAGATATAACGATCGAAACGTTTTTATCTTCATATCGAGAAACACTTAATAACAAAGACCTATGGAGGTTTTGATATGAATAATAAAATGATTGCAGCGATAGTTATAATAGTGATTGCAGTAGTCGCCGTGGGAGTATATGGATACTATTCTTTTTTATCTCCTACTTCCTCAGAAAGCGGTACACTTACCATAATGGCGGCTTCAAGTCTTTCTAATTCTATGAACGCTACGGCTGCAAAATTTAAGGAAACTCACCCCAACGTTACTGTAAATATACAGTATGGTGGTAGTGGTGATCTGATTAGCCAGATAACCCAGCTGAACAAGTCAGTGGATATCATGGCATCAGCTGACTACGGGCTGATCGATAAGAGTTTAATGCCTGATTTCGCCACCTGGAACCTGAAATATGCAAAAAATGAAATGGTAATTGCCTATACAGATCAAAGTACCAATGCCAGCCAGATCAACGCTGACAACTGGTATCAGATACTGTCACAGGATGATGTGACCTTCGGAATAGCCGATCCAAACTCTGCACCAGCCGGGTACCGTGCGGTGATGATGATACAGCTTGCAAACAGCTACTACAACAACACTACCATATTCGATGAACTTATCACGTCCAATTCTGCCATCACATCCGAGGCCAATGGTACTGGATTTGTGATAAAGAGTCCCAACGACCTGGGTCCTACCGGTCAATTGACATCCAGACCAAACGTGAGGGATACACTGACCCTGGTACAGTCCGGTTCTGTTGACTACGCGTTCGTGTACAAGAGTGATGCACAGCAGGCAGGCGGCAATATCAAATACCTGGAACTCCCCGACAAACTGAAACTTTCAGACACACAATTTGAATCAGACTACAAAACCATACAGTTGATACAGTTCAGTGATTTAGAAGGTAGCAATAAAACCAAGACCATCACCCTGACACCAATTGTCTATGGTATCACCATTTTAACCAACGCTCCAGATAACGAACTGGCCATTGAATTCATGGAACTCCTTCTAAGCAGTGAAGGTCAGACCATATCCCAGAATAATTTCATAGACCCCATTGTTCCTGCAGTTGCAACCAGTGGTTCAACTAACATACCCAGTCAGCTCGACCAATATATAACAGGACCATGAATCAAAATTTGAGGATCTTCCTCCCTTTTTTATTTTTTTTAAAAAGAGTGATATTATTATATGCATGTCGAACTAATTTTTAAACGATTAATATGAGAAAACTAGATCACACCACTATCTTCTTTGCCATAATGGGATCTTTCTTGTTCTTCTTCGTCTTAATACCCATCGTTAACCTGATGGTTTCCGCCAATCCGGGTATAATTTTGAACAATATACAGGACCCAGGTGTAATGAGTGCCCTGTTTCTCAGTATCTATGCTGCACTGGCGGCGACTATTATTGCCCTTTTGTTTGGAGTACCACTGGCTTACCTCCTGGCCCGTAATGATTTCTGGGGAAAGGGCTTTGTTGAATCTGTAATTGATGTACCTTTGGTAATTCCCCACACGGTTAGTGGTATAATCCTCTTATTAGTCTTTAATCCTGGCGGCATCTTTGGACAGCCCTTATCCCAAATCGGACTCACCTTCTCCGATGCCATTCCTGGAATTATTGTGGCCATGCTCTTTGCCAGTTCTTCCTTTGTGGTGAACTCTTCCCGGGAGGGATTTGAAAACGTTGACCCCCGGATGGAGAAGGTGGCCCGTACATTGGGTTCCGGGTCCCTTAAGACCTTTTTTATTATAACTTTACCTTTATCCCTTAGAAACGTGGTTGTGGGGTCCATAATGTGCTGGGCCCGGGCTATAAGCGAATTCGGCGCCATTGTAATTCTAGCTTACTACCCTACTACTGCTCCTGTCCTTATTTACCGGCGGTTTGTTGATTTTGGTTTACAAGAA
>MVQY01000073.1 GCA_002067325.1 Methanobacterium sp. PtaU1.Bin097 | reverse complement strand
GTATTTCCACACTACCGGTGAATAACATCTGTAAAAATAGTATGGGTATGACGAAAATGAAGAAAGGTAGATTTAAGGTTCCCATTAAACTGAAGTAGCCCATGGCGGGAAATAGAAATCCAATGGCCGTGTTTCCAAATTCTCCTAATCCACGATATGATAATTTTACAGGGGGCGCTGCATAAAACCAAGCTAGGATGTTGCCCATGATGACAAATAAAATGAAGTTCAAATAATAGGAGTAAATCACAGTGAAGGCTACTGAAAGAGCGATGGCCAAACCCATCAGTATAAATGCCATGGATATGGATAAGCCTCTCCATTCAGGATGTTCAATTAAAACACCGCTGCCGCCAGAGATGGGTGTTGGTTGGGTGTAATGGTCTGTTTCAAAATCGAAATAGTCGTTGTGATAATGAACCGCCCATCCAGAAAGAAATATGATGACCCAGCCCAGTAAAAATTTACCCATATCAAATTGTGCATGGAGCAGGATGGCAATCAGAGCCCCAATAGAGAAGTAAAAGAATAAACCAAGGGTTAGATGGGGTTTTCCTAGTTTGATGAACTTTATCAAATTCGAGGTACGATGATTCATTCCAATCCCCCTGTTAAACAAATTTTTTCTACATATCTATTTGACTCTAGAACATCTAAATTTTATCTTCAAAAATTATAGCATTTATTCAGCTTAAAACAAATATGAGATGTCTAAAACTCCTAAAATATATAATAAAGTTATTAAAATAGGTTGATGGATAAAATAAATTACCAGGGAATGTCGGCCAAGAAAACAAAATGTTTCAATGGGTGGATAACTGGAAAGATCAGGAAGTGCGAATTTACGCCGGTAATCCTTATATAGTATACTCCCTACGAATATTCCCAATGAAACCACCCCCAGCCAGGGTAGTAATGGGAAATAATCTACAGTAACTAGATTTTGGGGAATAAAACCCAGCCATAACAGCCAATCGAAGTTAAAGGTAAACCCAGCGAGGTAAATCCCTGCTACTATAAATACCAGCCCGGCGGCTAAATTTAGATATTTATGATTTCTATTGGATTTCAAAAAAGGATATTGAAGGATTATGGCCAGTCCTATGAAGTGCAGGATGCCGAAGACTATGAATTCGGCCCTGATGAATATCCATGTGGCCAGGGTAATCACCAGTCCCAAGGAGAATATCCAGAGCCCTCTTTTCAGGTATTTGAAAAAGAAATCTCTTCCACTGGAATAGATACCTAATAGTTCCGCCCGGGTGTAACTTAAATAGAGGGAGACACCCACTAAGAATATAAAAATGCCCGCTATGATACTGGGTAAAAACCATAAAAGTCCTGAAAAGATGTTTAAAGGATATATTCCGAAGAAACTGAGGTCAAAGATGAAATGGTAGGCAATCATAAGTATAACAGCCAGGCCGCGCAGAAAATCCACTTCCCAGAATCTTTCCTTTAAATTCATTGAATTTTTCTCCCATTATTGATATTTTCATGATTTCATATCATATTATTTCCTGTCCAAATCTTTAATTTACTGGAAAGTCCAATTTATAATACAAATTAATTTTTTCATGGGAGAAAAGAAAAAATGTTAGAAACCCTTCTTTTAAAACAGAGCGAGATTCAAGAGCTTGCTGATATGAAAGAAATAATCGACTATGTGGAAACAGCTTATTCTGTTGATGCAAACCGTAAAGTACAGATGCCCTCTAAGATGTACCTGTTTTTCAACAAATATGAGGGCGACCTGCGGATTATGCCCTGTTTCATACGTGGTCTGGATGAAGCAGGGGTTAAAAACGTCAACGTCCACCCCAGGAATCCTCAAGAACATAATCTGCCAACGGTTATGGGATTAATTGAACTGGTAGACCCACAAACCGGATTCCCCCTGGCCGTTATGGATGGAACATGGATCACCAACATGAGGACTGGTGCCGCCGGTGGAGTGGCCACTAAGTATCTGGCCCGGAAAGATTCAAAGATCCTGGGACTGGTAGGTGCTGGTATGCAGGCCTTTACACAGGCGATGGCCATAAAAGAGGTTATGGATATCAAGGAAGTTAAGGTCTCCTGTAGAACATGCACCCACCGGGAAACCTTCGCCAAAATGGTTCGAGACAAACTTGGCTTAAACGCCCGTGCGGTGGACACCATACAGGAAGCGGTTGAAGGTTCTGACGTTATATCAACCACCACCCCCAGCCGGACGCCAATCATTCATAGAAGCTGGGTAGATGACGGGACCCATATAAACGCTATGGGCGCTGATGCCCCTGGTAAACAGGAACTGAGTAGCCATCTAATGGAAAAATCCAAGATAGTTATTGACTGCTGGAGCCAGGCCAGCCATAGTGGTGAAATAAACATACCGGTCCGGGAAGGGACTGTCCGAAAAAGTGATATTCATGCACGGATTGGTGAAATAGTGAATGGAGATAAGCCCGGAAGGGAATCTGATGGAGAAATAACTGTCTTTGACTCCACTGGTCTGGCTGTGCAGGACATAGTCACTGCCTGGAATATCCGTGAAAAAGCACTGAAAGCTGGTGTAGGTCAGACGATCAATTTCCTGGAATGAAGACAGAAAATATCATAAATAACATGGAAAATCCTGGAATAAACCAGGGAAAATATCTGGAATAAACCAGTGCAAAAAAATACATATAAATAGTGAAATGAGATGTTAGAGCTAATCTTATTTGTCCTCACTTCCTTTGGAGTGGGATTATCAGGGGCCTTAGTGCCCGGGCCGATGCTGACTGTGACTGTTTCAGATTCTGTTAAAAAGGGATTTTTAACAGGACCGTTAGTGGTTTTAGGCCATTTTATCACGGAACTTATTCTGATAATCTTCATTTTAGCCGGTTTTAGCTGGTTGGTTGGCTCTGCAGAAGTTGCTATAATAATAGGGACTTTGGGGGGTATAATGCTTATTTACATGGGTTATATCACTTCAAAATCCACCGTTGACCTTAATGATGTTTCTGATACAGAAGAACCATCCAGTAAGTATGGATCGGTCCTGAAGGGGATTGTAACCAGCGTTTCCAACCCATATTTCTTCATCTGGTGGGCTACCATTGGCCTGGCTTTCTTATTCAAGGGTGTGGAAATGGCGGGTCTGGTAGGATTAATTGGATTCATAATAGGGCACTGGTCAGCTGATCTTGGCTGGTTTAGTGTAGTTTCCTTTTTCAGCAGTAAAGGATCCACTGTTATGAGTGAAAAGCAGTATAGCCTTATAATGAAAATTTGTGGATTATTTTTAATAGTCTTAGGCGCCTACTTCCTTATCACAGCACAGTTGAATATGGTGAACTTCCGACTTTATTGATAAAACTTTAAAACCTATAGTAATCAAGTGAATTTTATGCAACAGGCAAAGGCAGTGGTCTTCGATAATTCCGGCACCCTTATTAGAAGGTATCGTGCCGTGAAAAACATTAAAACAGGAGTTATCTGCGATCATATCAGTACCATTGATATAGTTGATTATAAAACAAACAGGGTGCTGGTTGTACTGCAAACTGACCCTACAAAATGTGTGATGAAGGCAAAACCCCAACAGACCATCCGCCATTTTCTAGAGAAAAATAAAGTAGATATCGGCGTGAGCTACTCCAGTAAGGATATCGATAAAGAGTTAATACTGGATATCCTTAAAAACGACCAGTCCCGGGTATCCGATATCCAGGATACTGTAAACGCGGTGATAAAAAAACATTACAACGTACAGATCTGCAGCGGATCTGGATTCATAATGAACGTCGATAGTGGAGAAATCGAATTCACCATAACTGCAGGTGGGAAAATTTTCAAAGAAGTCCCCCAGGTGATTAAAGAACTCATAAATCGGGGTGTTGAAATATACGTTGCCTCAGGAGATCGGACCAAATCATTAGAGGAACTGGCAGAGTATATACATATCCCCCGTGGTAATGTATGCGGCACTGCCGATTCATGGGACAAAAGAGACATCGTCCGACATCTTAAACAATATTACAAGGTTATGATGGTGGGTAACAGTTCCAATGATTTACTTGCAATTGAAGAAGCAGATGTGGGTGTTTTAACTCTTCAACAAGGGGAAGATGTCCCGGAAAAATTGTATAACGGGGCAAATGTGGTTGTTTATAATATAAAGGATATTTTGGGCATTGATTTTTGATTTTTTGTGCTTATTTCACGTTTTTGGTGTACAGTAATTTTTCTACTGTAGAAAAATAGGTGGAAAAAATATTTCTACAGTAGAAACAACGAAGACATAAAAAGATTCCTTTATTAAAAATGAATCCTTTTAACAAATAAAATAACCAAATAAACCATAGGACTGTATTCTGGAGTGATGAAAGCCAATCCTATCGCTATTAATGCACTGACAGGTAAAGTTAAATTTATAATTCTCTGGTTTTTTACAAAATTTTTATCCACTGATTCGTCCATTAAACTATGTTTAGCTGCATGATGCCAGTTCAGATTAAAAAGTACCCCAATTAAAAATAAATTTAAATGAAAAAATACCATTGGGACGGTGAGATATCCGTAATCCCCCACCAAATTCGTGGAAAAGGGTACTAACGCCACTAACAGGAGCCAAAATACATTTATCATCACCAGTCCCTGGTCTGCCTTTTTAATGAGGTTGAACTGGGAATGGTTAATCCTCCAGAATGTAGCTAGAAGAAGAAAACTCAAGGCATAGATGAAAAATTGGGGGGCCATACCGCTGAGAACATCCAGAATTTGGGCGTTAGTGGCGGGATAAGGAATTTGCGGAACTTCTAGAGTCAAAACCAGTAAAGTCATGGCGATAGCGAAAATACCATCTACCAAAGTCTCAATACGCTTGGTATTCATTGAAATGTTTGTATCGGTATGGTTATTAGATTTCATGGTTTTATTATACATTATTTATCTACTGTAGAAACTATTTCATTCCGCAGTGATCAATTTATCCCCATTTTACCCTATTCTACAGTGATCAACTCATAATCCATAGATCCTAAACCTATCTCTTCAGCATATTTTAGCTGGATAACCCCATCCACCTGTTTC
>MVQY01000072.1 GCA_002067325.1 Methanobacterium sp. PtaU1.Bin097 | reverse complement strand
CTCAAGGAAGAAGCAGATGAAGACCTGAGTGAGATCACGGTGGAAGCAGATGCCCCCACCATCCTGGGAGACACAATTGAAAACCTTAAAGCTTCAATAGAAGGCGAAACCTACGAATATACAGAGATGTACCCAGAATTTGCAGATACGGCAGAAGAAGAAGGATATGAGGATATTGCAGAGAGATTAAGAGCCATTGGCCGTGTGGAAGAACACCACGAAGAAAGATTCACCAGGATCTTAAGAGAAGTGGAAGCAGGCACGGTTTTCAAAAAAGATAGTCCAGTTAAATGGGTTTGCAGGAAATGTGGATACATACATGAAGGTACAGAACCTCCAGAAAAATGTCCCTCCTGTGATCACCCCACAGAATATTTCGAAATCCTATGCGAAGAGTTCTAAAACACTCTTCAACCATTTCTTTTTTTTTATTATAATCCTTTTTAATCAGGGATTTTAATTCATCCACTTATTTTAACTCCAATCCTCTCCCCTGCTTGTAAGGTAGCCTCCAAGGGCAATGAGGTATAAAATTGGTGGGAATGCTATGAACCTTTCGTTACCTCCCACACCTAAGTATGCTATCAGAGGATTAGTTAAATCCCCGAACCTGAAAATAACCACTAAGAGAAGAAGTACAAGGGCGGGTACCCCCAATACCAACGATATTACAATCAGGGGTTTGTTCAGGCCTAATCGGTAACTGGATATTGTAGCCAGACTACCGAAGAGGAAGGCTACCAGGGCGAAGAATGAGTGGGTATTTCCAGTATACTGAGGGAACAAGGCTAGGCCTATCGCACCTGCAGCAGAAATGGCAAGCAACACCGAGAAAATATGGGCGCCTCCGCTTTTAAGGATTAAATAAGCCACTATAAGGATTAATATCCCAAATATTATCACGCTGAGGTTGAAGACCATGGCTGATGGTTCCATAAGGGGTACAGAACCTCCAAGGGTGCTTAGCGTGTCTTTTGTGGAGCTGTAGCCTGGAAACTGTGTCTGGGCAAAATTTACAGCCAGTAAAAATTGTATACAACCCACTGATAATAAAATTCCGGCAACCTTACAGTAATTCTTTTCGCTCTGGATATACTTCCCCCCTTAAAAATTTCATACATCCATCTAGGATTTTCTATTTATTATTTATGTTATCCCTTATTTTTACCTTTTTGCCCTGAAATTCAAGGAGGATTTAATCCTCATTCAATATCAACCTCATATCAACGGCTAATGCCCCTTCTCCTTCTCCAAAAACCATTAATGGGTTTATTTCAAATTCATTGATTTCTGGGAAGTCTGTTACCAGCTGTGAAACTCGAAGTATTGTATCTGCAATGGATCCAATATCACTTGCTTTATCTCCACGTGCTCCTTCCAGGAGTTCATGGGTTTTAATTCCAGTTATCATATCTCTGGCTTCAATTTCATTTACCGGTGCAATTGCAAATTTAACATCTTTTAATACCTCAACATATATACCACCCAGCCCAAACATCACCATTGGACCGAAGGTAGGGTCTTGGATCACCCCTATAATGACTTCCTTACCACCAGATAACATTTTCTGTAGCTGAACACCCTCAAGCTGTGCTTCTGGCTCTTTTTTAGGTATGTTCTCCATCATATCTTCATAGGCTGCTTTGACTTCAGCACTGTTTTCCAATTTAAGCTTGATTCCGCCTACATCTGATTTGTGTGAAATTTGTGGAGAAACTATTTTCATAACCAGGGGATATCCTATTTCATCGGCAGCTTTTACTGTGTCTTCAACTGTCGTTGTAATTGCAGTACCCACCGTTGGAATTCCATATGCTTTCAGCACTTCAAAGGATTCAAGGCCCAGTGTATAATTACCCTTTTTCTTCGCCTCCCCAATTATGTTACGGACGGTGTCTTTATCAGCATCAAATTCCGGAGGTTCGGGATATTCCTGATTTTTGATGACTGTATAATCATATAAAGCTTTCATACTTTTTATGGCTCTTTTAGGGTACAGATAAGTGGGTACCTTCTGGTTTAGAAGAACTCTTTCGGCATCTCCGCATCGTGTTCCTCCAAAGAAACTACATATAATTGGTTTTTCAGATTTAGTTGCTTGTTCGATGGGAACATTGGCAGTCCCCTTAGGATCAGTGACAGATTGAGGTGTTACTAGATAGATTATTCCATCCACATTAGGATCCTTTAAAACGGTGTCCAGTGCAAATGCAAATCTATCCGGGCTGGCATCACCCAATACGTCCACGGGATTTTTAACATTTGCCGTATCAGGCAATCCTTCTTTTAACTTTTCTTTGGTCTCTGCTGCAAGTTGGGCCATCTCTAATCCGGCATTTATTGCAGCGTCTGTGGTCATGATACCCGGACCACCGGCATTGGTGATTATGGCTATTTTATTTCCTTTAGGAAGGGGGAAGAATGCTAAGGCTCGGCTGTAATCCATCAACTCCTCCAGGGAAGTGGCACGTATGATTCCGCACTGGGAAAATGCGGCGTCATATGCAGAATCAGAACCAGCGATGGTACCGGTATGAGATGAAACTGCTTCAGATCCCTTGGAAGTTCTTCCAGATTTTATAAGAACCACCGGTTTTTTCCCAGAAGCCTTTCTACTGGCTTTTATGAAACCGGGGCCATCCACGATACCTTCAAGATAGGCAGCTATAACTTCTGTGTTTTCATCTTCCATGAAATCTTCCATACAATCGTTTTCATTGATTCCGGCTTTGTTTCCCAGGCTGATAATTTTGGAAAATCCTATATTTTTATTATCGGCATAATCAAGAATAGCCGCCATGATAGCCCCTGATTGGGTGATGAATGATATCTTACCTTGATGTGCCATGTCTGAGGAAAACGATACGTTCATATCATTGTAGGTGTTCAATATACCCAGACAGTTCGGTCCTACCAGTTTGATATCGTGTTTTTTACATATCTCCACGATTTCTTTCTCAAGTTTAGCCCCTTCCTCATTAACCTCCTTAAATCCGGCTGAAATTACGACAATATTTTTTATTCCAATTTCAGCACAGTCTTGAACTGCTTGTGGAACTAGAGGTGCTGGTATGACTATAACTGCGAGATCTACAGGCCCATATTCTTTTATTGAGTTATAAGCGGGAATTCTAAATATGGTTTCATTTTTGGGATTAACCGGGACAATATCTCCTTTATAATACTTCAAAAGGGATACCATTATATCGTATCCGATTTTACCCTTTGTCTCTGAGGCACCTATCACTGCAATTGATTTTGCATTGAACATTTCAAGCATGTCTATCACCTATTACTGTAATTTTCTCATTTAATGTGTCCATGTCTATCTCCTATTGATTGTTGGTTTAAATTTCTCTGTTTTCGAGGAGTGTGGTTGAAAGGTCATTTCCTTGGATCACTCTTCTATTTGGGTATTACCAGATTTAATTTAAAAATCTTTTGAATTAAAGTCGCTTTACAGATGTATTTAATAATTAAAACTAGCATTTTAAGACTAAGTAGTATTGAATAAGAAAAATGCAAAAATTGGTGGTGATGAATTGTGGAAAAGTTCAGGTTCCAATCTTAATATTATTGTTTAAATTCTCAAGCAGTTTAATCACAGAATAAGCAGTTAATACACTTGTTTTTGTATCTGTGGCCCAATTAGTATTCTGGGTGATTGTTTCAAGTTCACCAAAATCCCCAGTCACTCTAATCTCATGGTAACTGTGGTTAACCCTGGGATCGGCTATGATCTTTAAATCCACTTCCTTATTAGTGATAATACTTAAAACAGCAGCTATGTTCAGGTTTATGGGGAATTTACCCACAGCATCTTGGGTTTTGCCTTCGAATAATAGTATCTCTTCGTCTGTTGCTATCCCCAGTGACTCATCACCTGATAATATTCCCAGTGATTCAGGAGAATTCCGGATTAACAGGTTTATACCGGCGATTTCGCCTATAGAAGCAGCTTTTACACCATCTAAACCTGCGATATCTCCAGAAGGAGCGTATATCCTGCAGTTATTTTCAAAAGCTATACTCTTCACCTGGTTTTTGAACTCTAAATCCAAAAAAGCGTCGATGCTGGTTACAATAATATCTTTTCCCTTTCTAAGGATTTGTGGAATGATTTCTACTGCTATCTGGGTAGATACTGCTTCAATTACCAGATCCACCTCATCCAGCATATCACCAACATCCTGGACAAACATTCCATCTGCTTGGGAGGCTAAGTTTTGTGCTTTACTTGTGTCAGAGTCCTGGAAATATTTTAAATCAGCATCAAGGTTTCTTTCTTTTTGAAAATCGGTGATTATTTTAGCTATAGTACCACAGCCGATGATTCCAATTACCTGGGCATCATACTTGTGATCCCCATGATCTGAACTTTCAACAGGAGAATAAAAGTTTTCATTTCTCTCCAGTAGTTTGTAGCCCACACTTCTATTCATTTTCATCAGCCTGTGTTTCAGAAGCTATTTTTATTATTAGAAGCCATTATTAAATCATCCCCTATTGAATATTTAAAAAAATAGGGCATCCGGGGAGATTTTTGAGCAAAAAGTTTAATACAGATGCCCTACAATAAACAACACCCTCTTCCAGCAAAGGCTGTGATCCCACCCATACCAACTAACTCTCAGAAAGTAGGGAAAACTGAGATTTAGTTTAGTATATTTTGCATTCGGGGTCTAAACCGGTTATTCGAATTCCACCATCTTTACAGGTCTTTTTGATGTTCAGTCCGATGAGCAAGGGGGTGATTTTTTCTATGATCTGTGCTCTTTCCAAGGGTCCGCAGTCAACGACCTGTACTCCGGGGATTTTATCGATTAATTTGGCCGCTGTTACTTTTGATTCCAGATCATCACCTGATATGAGGCAATCACAGTCTATGGGTTCGTTGAAGTTCATTAAAGCTCCGCTGCTTATGTTGTTGAAGGCGCATATAACATTGGTCTCAGGTAAGATCTTCTGTGCTCTTTCTGAGGCTGCTCCCTCGGGAAGGTATAAACATCGAGTTGGTGAACCTCCAATCGCTGATTCGAGTGGTCCGGTGGCGTCCATTAATATTTTCCCGGCTGCACCTTCCTTGATGGATAAAAGAGTTGCCCTTTGAGCTGCCAGTGGGACTGTTAAAACCAGTACATCGGCTTCTTTTGCAGCGTCGGGGTTTTCTGCTGCTTTGAGGTTTGGTATTTCCTCTTTTTCCAGTAGTTCTTTGATTTTATCCACTGCTGCCTGGGCCTTTTCCATTGTCCTGGAACCGATTATGACATCTTCACCAATCTGGACAAATCTTATGGCGATCCCTAAACCTTGGCCACCAGTTCCTCCTATTATTGCAATCTTCATTTTCATCACTCCTTTAATTTAAAAAAAGAAATAAGGAATAAATTAAATTATTCTAGAAGGACTACTGGTTTGATTAAGTCTCTGGGTTTTTCTCTCATGAGAAGTAGAGCTTCTTCCAGTTTGTCCCAGCCTTTGTAGACATGGGTGGCCATGAGTGATGGATCCATACGGCCGTGCGTCACAATATCTGCCAGTCGTTCCATTCTAACTCTTCCACCAGGACAGAGGCCGGTGACTAAATCTTTTTGGGCCATACCGAATCCCCAGCCTACACGGCAGATTGGTAGGGTGTCTTCTTCACCGAATCCTGATCCGTAGTAGTTGTTGTTGGAAATTTTAGCCCCTGGTTTAGCTATATTTATTGCGTCGACTAAGATGTCGGGACCTCCACCAGAGACGATTACCGCATCAACTCCGGCACCATCAGTTGCTTCCAGTATCTGGTCTACGGTATTTCCGTTTTTGTAGCTGACTATGTCTGTAGCACCGTATTTTTTAGCTACTTCAACGCTCTTTGGTCTGGTACCTACTGCAAATATTCTTCCGGCACCTCGCAGTCTTGCACCGGCGACACCACATAGTCCAACTGCTCCGATACCTAGAACAGCTACGGTGGATCCGATTTCTATTGCGGCGTTTTCAGCACCCATGAAACCAGTGCTTAGCATATCTGGAATCATCACAGCTGCTTCCAGTGACATGCCTTCTGGTAAAATAGCCAGGTTGTTGTCTGCCAGGTTGACGTGGAAGTATTCACCGAATACGCCGTCTTTGAAGTTGGAGAATTTCCATCCGCCTAATGCTCCACCACTTTGTGAAGGGAAACCACGTTCTACGGCTTCAGAATCCCAGTCAGGAGTGATAGCTGGTACGATTACCCTGTCACCTGGTTTGAAGTCCTTCACTTCGTTTCCTACTTCATCTACTACACCTATAGCTTCATGCCCCAGGATCATGTTATGTCGATCGCCTATTGCCCCTTCCCAGACGGTGTGGACATCTGATGTACAGGGTGCTAAAGCTATTGGTCTAACGATAGCATCTCTTGGGCCACATGCGGGCTTATCTTTTTCTATCCATCCAATTTCTCCTATTTTTAACATTGCTAGTCCTTTCAAATTTATCACCTCTGCTTAATTGCCATTAATGCTAGTTTACTATGGCCTGATATATAAACATACCGAATGTTCGGTTTGTAATGATTAATGATTAACTACTTAAGTGATGAGGGATAAACTTTAAATTCAAACCAAATTAATACAGTTAAATATTGAATGAAAAAACACACTAAAAGAAAAAATTTATTAATCTGTTCCTTCTAATACACTAACGTTGTTTTCGAATTTCTCGATTAATATTAATTTATGCTTTTTATTGTAAAAAAAGATGTTTAAGATGGGTACAAAATCTAGAATAATGGAAACAACTTTTAAACTTGTTTTAAAAAAAGGATTCACCGATGTTTCCTTAAACAAAATTATAAAAGCTTCAAATACTACCACTGGTGGTTTTTATCATCACTTTAATAGTAAAGATGCACTGCTACTTGAAGTGATTGAAAAATACATATTCAACTATTTCAATTCAACCATAGAACAAATCAGGAGTTTTAAAGGCACTCCCAAAGAGAAATTGCAAACTGTGATGCTGTCCATCGTAGCAGAATGTGTAAATATCAACGAAATAAGTTCTAAAAAGGTATATTATCGAAATTTGCACCTTCTCTTAATGGAAGGCGTTCAAAAATACGATGTGATAGCTGAAAGTTACAAAAAATTCTATCATAACCTTTTAAACTTCATAAAAGAGGTGGTGGATGAAGGTGTGGCTCAGGACATGATAAGACAGGATATTGATTCTCATGAACTTGCCATATTCGTCCAGACTTCTATACTGGGAACAGTTATTATGTGGGTAGGAATGCCCGAGATGCCACTGGAAAAACGGATGATTTCAAATATAGATCATTTATGGGCCTATATGAAGAAATAGATGAACAACTTTCTCTTAGAGTTAACTCCAATTCAATGTTTCACTACCATCTGGGCAGAGAGAATGTTCGGTATGTTTATAAGCAGTCCAGTTAATAGAGAATATTTGAACATTTCTAAATCTACCACGTCGAATAAATATATTTGAATAATTTAAAGAGTTTGAATAATCTAAAGGAGAAATCAAAATGATAATGGTAACCGCCAAAATGACAGCCAAACCTGGTGAAAGGAACAACATCATATTGAAAGCTAAAGATTTAATTGAATCCAGCCGTTCAGAATCGGGTTGTATCAGCTATAATTTATACACCAGTACTGAAGATGATGATGTACTGATGATGCTGGAGCAGTGGAAAAATCAGGATGTTCTAGACTCACATCTAAAGACAGAGCATTTTAAAGCATTCGGTGCAGCTGTTGAAGATATCTTAGCCAGAGAATTAGATATTAATGTTTATTCTGTTGATCAAATAAATGATTGAACAGAGAAAGGAACTTCACCACTCCTTAGAAATTTATAAAACGCCGGGACTGGGATTTGAACCCAGGACGAGCATCGCTCAACAGGATTTCGAATCCTGCGCCTTACCGGACTAGACTATCCCGGCACCTAATTAGATTATCCAGCTTGAAATATAAAATATTTGGTTTCTACTTAAAAGGATGTTTTTGAAATATAAAAAAGATGTAGAAATTCGTCCTTAAAGTAATCAAATGAAGTTAAAAACTGTATTTTGACCATTACCTTTTTTTACAATTATGTAATAGTTAATCATCCTATTAAATTGAGGCAAAACATATTTAAATCGAAAATTTAATATTTAATCCAGTTAATTATGAAATCTAATAAATATTCTTTTCTGGAACTGGTTAACCTAAATGAAATTTGGAAGTTGATGACCAGTTTTTACAGATTAACCGGGTTATCTTGGGCCTTAGTTGATCTGGAAGGTAACATAATGACTCATAATGGCAGTCCTGTTTATACAGGATGGCAGGATTTCTGCATGAACATTCATCGCGAAAATCCTCTGATGTTTCAAAGTTATATAAAAAGTGCTGCAGATTTTCATGATAAATTATCCTTCACAAATCACAGCGAAAACGGCCTGACCAATGTAAACGTGCCTATTTATATCAATAAGGAACATATGGCCAGTTTTTTCGTTGGTTCCTTCTTCTTAAAAGAACCTGATATTGAATTTTTCCGTAGAGAGGCTCTCACTTTCGGTTTTGATGAAAAAGAGTATCTGGATGTGATATCTAAAATCCCTGTGTTTTCCCAGGATCATATCCACAAAAGTCTGGACTTTTTAACTAGTGCGGCCAGTGTTATCGGAGAGTTAGGTCAGGAGAAGAAAAAATTATTGGATGATAAACAACTCATAAAAGAACGTGAGGAAACCTTAAAGTTCCAATTAAATATCCTTAAGAACGTGCGACACTGTATAATAGTCTATGATACATATGGGAAGATTATTTACTGGAATGACAGCGCAGAATCAATCTACGGATACACGGAAGATGAGATGCTGGGTAAAAATATCAAAATACTCTATTCTAATTTTGACCTGGAAAAAAAAGTACCCTTGAATATACAGACCATACTTGAGTTAGGAGAATATATTGGGGAATGGGAGGGAAGAAGGAAAGATGGTTCTAAGGTATATGTTGATCTTAGAGAAACAGTTCTTTATGGTGAAAAAAATGAAATTATCGGAATTATTGGAGTTTCAAAGGATATAACCCAGCGTAAAAAAGTCGAACTTAAGATTAAAGAATCTTTAGAGGAAAAAGAAGTTCTGCTTCAGGAGATACACCACCGGGTGAAAAATAACCTTCAGATAATCTCCAGTTTGCTGAACCTTCAAACCCACTATGTGGAAGGTGAAGAAACTATAAACGTGCTTAAGGACAGCCAGAACCGGGTTAAAACCATGGCCATAGTCCATGAAAAACTCTATCAGTCCCCCAATTTAAAAGATATAAACTTTAAAGAATACATAGAGGATTTAATCTCTGTACTGTTCTATTCCTATGGTATTGAATCAAAGAATATCAAAACGCTGATCAATCTGGAGGATCTTAAAATCGACATCGACACCGCCATCCCCTGTGGTTTAATAATCAACGAACTGGTAACCAACAGCCTAAAATACGCTTTTCCTGATGGAAAAGGTATTTTAAAAGTAGAACTCACATCAAAATCGGATAATATAAAGTTAAGAGTTGCAGATAATGGAGTAGGATTGTCATCAGGTATTGAATTAGAAAATAGTAATACATTAGGACTTAAAATGGTAAATAGCCTGGTACATCAGCTGGAAGGTACTCTAAACCTTAACCGAACAGGTGGGACTGAAGTTGTAATAAAATTTAAAAAATTAAAATATAAAAATCGAATATAAAATTGAAATAATAAATTTTGATACTAAATTAAACTAATTTCTTTTTGACCTTGAGTGGTGGATGTGGGTCTGTGCAATATTCAAATATATGGCCACAGTTTGTACATTTAAAAACTCCCACATCTCCTTCTGGTATATGTGGTATATAAAATGCATCCTGACTTCTTTTACTATTTCTCCTTCTGGAGATCTTTTTATCTTTTGAACCACATTCTGGACATTTTTGGGACATTTCTTCTGGTTTCAAGGTCTTCACCTAATTTATTAATTAAACGAGTAATTTTTTTACCCTCAATGGTGGATTTCGGTGAGTGCAGTATTCAAAGATGTATCCACACTCTGTGCAACGGATTATACCCACATCTTCCTGTGGCATATGTGCCATATAAGATGCATCGATACATACTCCCTTCTTACTCCTTCTGGAGATCTTTTTATCTTGTGAATTACACTCAGGACATTTCCGGGACATTTCTTCTGCTTTCATGATATCACTTTAGTTCGTTAATATACAAACTATATGTTATTATGCGAACCATAATATATAAAGGTTTTTACTAATTTTTAAAAAAAAATTGAATAAAAAACCGCTCAAATTCTAATATTTAAACTTTTTTAAAATTGATTAATCATTATAAAATACCTTTTTATATACTGAATTTATTATTTAACCTATTTATAAATAACAGGAGGCTCGAAAACGTATATAAATCTGAAAGTTTTAGGAATTCCCCTAGCTATACTGGCTTTTATTGCTGTTATGCTTATTCCTACCCCTGGTTTAAGTTTTGCAGGACATTCTGCCCTTGCACTTTTACTTTTCGCCATAGTCATGTGGGTAACTGAAGCTTTACATTTAGCAGTTACATCACTGTTAATACTGTTCATCCAGCCCATAATTGGAGTGGCCGGATTTACCGACGCAGTCATTGGTTTTGCCAATCCCATCATATTCCTGATGATCGGTGGTTTCATCATTGCCGAGGCTATTCGTAAAAGCGGACTCGCATCACGACTGACCTACAACATGCTCAACAAATTCGGTACCACCCCAGATAGAAGCGTTTTCACTGTTGTTTTTTCCACAGGGCTTTTATCAGCCTTTATCGAGAATGTGGTGGCCTACGCCATGATGCTTCCCATTGTTAAGGAAATCTTACCACTAATGGGAGTTAAAGATCCAGAAAAGGGTAAAAGTAACTTCTCCAAATCCATGGTTCTGGGTGGATCCTTCGGCTCCCTGGCTGGTGGATTTGGTACAGAAATCGGAACCGCCCCAAACCTAATGGCAGCCGCATACACCCACCTGCCCTTTTTAAACTGGATGATCTTTGGATTCCCCATAGCATTCATCATGATGACCATCATCTGGAAATGGCTGGGATTCATCTACAAACCAGAGATAAAAGGAATCATAGGTGGACTGGAAACTATAGCCGCTAAAAAAGAATCTTTAGGACCCATGAGTAGGAATGAAAAATATACACTGGCAATTCTTTTATTTACCATAGGATTATGGGTTACAACCAGTATTACCGGGCTCGACAGTTTTTCAGTGGCATTAATAGGTGCCGTACTACTATTTGCATTCAAGGTCATAGATTGGAAAGACGCTCAAAACGGAGTTGATTGGGGATTGATAATATTCTTCGGAGGAGCACTCTCACTCGGAGCAGCATTACTGGGAACTGGAGCAGCCAATTGGTTGATAAGTGATATAGTGGCATTTTTAGGACCAAACGCATCTACCATACTCATTATGATTGTGTTGATGGTCATCGCAGTCACCATCACACAGGTGATGTCCAACATCGCACTGGCAGCAATTCTAATACCAATCGCGGTGACTTTAGCAAGCGCTCAAAACTTACCAGTGGGAATTTACGCCGTACCAGTGGCCATAGCCTGTTCACTATCCTTCATGTTACCAATGGCAGATCCTACAGTAGCGATGGCCTACGGGACCAGATACATCAATATACCCGGGATATTCAAAGCAGGAGTGCCTTTGGTTATAATAGGAATTATGGTGACCATAATAGTACTGTTAACTGTGATGACCTTCGCACCATGGTTGATAGCCGTGTAAAACACAGATTGCAGGATAAAAGTTCTGCAATTTTTTAATTTTAAACGATTATGATTAAATAATTCTGGAGGAATAAACATGCACCAAAAAATATTGCTGGCAGTAGATAATTCAGAACCAGCAGAAAGGGCTGGGAAATATGCAATTTCTAGTGCCGGCCTAGATGAGGCCGACATAATTGTCTTAAATGTAATAGATACCTATTATTTGAATTCTTTACCACAAAGCGATTTGAGGGAAAAATTGGATAAAAACTTCAGGGATGAAGGAAAAGAAGCAGTTGAAAATTATGAAAAAAGGATCGCCGATGAAAAATGCGCCGGAAACTGTAAAAATATAAAACTTATAACTATAATCGGAGAAGGTAAGCCAGAGGATGTTATTTTAAAAATTGCTGATAAAGAAAACGTAGATCAGATAATCATGGGAAAATCCAGTAAAGAAAAGATAGAAAGATTTTTCGTGGGTAGCACCACAGAAAGAGTGGTTAGAGGGGCGAAGATCCCGGTTACAGTTGTTCCTTGATACAGTCAATGTTTGTTCCTGATATTTAGACAACCTTTTCTATGTAGAGGATAGAAATCCCATCAGAAAAGGGATAAACAATGAATTTAAAGTATAAATCAGGATTATAAATTCCCTGTGCTTCAAATTCCTGTAGTTCTTCCTCATCCATTACTTTCCTGAATATTTCTTCCTGTTTTGTGCCTATGAGCCTGGGAAACATTTCCCAAATGTTCTGTCCCATTAAATCTTCCGGATCAACTTTCACATATTCTGCTGCACGTTTATTTGCAAAAATAAACTGCCAGTAATGATTTAACGCTACAAAACCATCTTGAATACTGTTTAATATTTCTGTAGTCTGTTTATGGCTGTGTATCAGTTCCTGTTCGGTGAGTTTACGGTCAGAATCATCAAAAACATAACCTTTAAGTTGAACAAGTTCCCCAGAGTCATCAAATATACCCATTAAATTAGCAACCACGTGGATGCGCAGCCCATCGGATTTCCTCTGCCAGCTCTGGTAACCAAGAATTTTACGCTCCTTTTTAAGACGAGTCATCAAAAAAGGCCAGTCAAATGGGTTAGACTCGGAAATATTCCACTCAAGAGCAGATGTACAATCTTTAAACCCATAAATAGCTGCAAATGCCGGGTTGCATTCTAAAATTTTTCCTTCTGGTGTAGCTATGAAGTCACCAGTTAAATCTTCATTAAACAACAATCTATATTTTTTTTCGCTTTCTTTAAGGGACAGTTCGGCCATTTTACGCTCAGTATCATCAAAGGTATAACCCTTAACCTGAACCAGTTCGTTTGAATCATTGAATACCCCTACTAAATTGGAAACAACGTGGATTTTCTCCTTTGTCGGTGTTATATGCTGGCTTTGATGGCCCCTTATTTTACCCTCTTTTTTCAGGCGATCTATCAGTTCTGCCCAATCTGCAGGGTTAAAATGTGTGATGTTAAAATCCAATGCTTGACCTTGATCTTCAAATCCATAAATTTCAACGAAGGACTGATTACATTGCAGAAGCCTCCCATCTAATGTGGCAATGAAATCACCGGTTAAATCATCCTCAAACCAGTGCCTGTACTTCTCCTCTCCCTCTTTTAGAGATTTTTCCGGTTCAAATTCCTTATCCTTCATTTTTTTTAGCCCAAATTTTAAATGAAACATATTTCACTGAATAAAATCCGTAGTTAATTCCAATTCTATTTCAATAATTTCTATATTCTATATATAAAAATGTTTTAAATTTATTTTTACTATCTTCAGGTAATTTTATGAATTTATTTTTATATATAATATGTTTAGAGGGATTAGATGAAAAGAGATATAATTAAAATTAATGAAGAAAAATGCACAGGCTGTGGGGGTTGTATGATAGGATGTCCAGAGGGAGCCCTGCAGGTAATCGATGGAAAAGCCAGACTGATAAGCGACCTGTTCTGTGATGGTCTGGGGGCGTGTATAGGGGAATGTCCTGAGGGTGCTATTGAAATTGAAACCAGGGAAGCAGAACCATACGATGAAAAGAAGGTCATGAAAAACATTGTAGAAGCCGGATCTAATGTCATAAAGGCCCATCTGAAACACCTTCAGGAACACGGCCAGACAAAATATCTAAATCAGGCCATAGACTATTTAAAGGAGAACAACATCGAGGTACCGGAATATGAAGAAGAAGCACCACTGGCATGTGGATGTCCTGGTTCAGCGGCCCAGGACATAGAAAGAAGCCGTCTGAAAAGCCAGGAAGAAGTACAGATCTTCAGTGCTGAGCTTAAAAACTGGCCAGTGCAGTTGCAGCTTCTAAATCCAAATGCACCCTACTTTAAAAATGCAGATCTATTGATTTCTGCAGACTGCGCACCCTTCGCCTATGCCAACTTCCATCAGAGATTCCTTAAGGACAAGGTACTGATAATTCTCTGTCCCAAACTAGACAAAGTAATAGACCAGTACGTGGATAAGCTGGCGGAGATATTTACAAAACAGGATATAAAATCCATCTCCATCGTCCATATGGAAGTTCCCTGCTGCTCTGGTATTGAAGTAATAGTCAGACGGGCCTTAGAAAAGGCTCAAAAGAATATTATTGTTAAAGATTATACCATCTCCATAGGAGGGGAGATAATATAATTAAATTTATTTTTAAACGTCTTAAATTCCTTTAAACATTTTCAACTCCTGATTCTCCAATGAAATACCTTTTCAACCGGTTCACGTATATGTTGGCCCAGACGTAGGCTAGTGTACATCCAATTCCACTTCCCACCACCAGTCCCCACCATACCCCCTGGGAACCTAGGTCAAATATGAAGGCAAACAGGTAGGCGAAAACTGCTATGAAGGCTAATTCTCTAAGAATGGTTAATATTAGGGAGGTTATTCCTTTGCCCATGCCCTGGAAGATTGAACTGGCCGTGATACCCAATGGGACAGGCATGTAGAACAGGAACATCAGCTGGAGGAATGTTGCAATTTCCGGGGTGAGATAGGCCGTCTCCGGCGAATAGGTAAATATGGAGGCTACAATTCCAGAAAATATGGATAATAACAATCCAACAACTGTGGTTGTTATAAAGCCCAACTTAGCTGCATAGGTCAGGGCAGTTTTTAGGTTCTCATATTTTCTAGCCCCAAATGCTGCTCCGGCAACGGTTATCGCAGCGGTACCAATTCCAATAGGCAGTATCATGACCATCATCACCACCCTCCATCCTGCCGTGTAAACTGCCACTGCTGCTGCCCCTCCGGTAACCACCAGTATCAGGTTCAGGATCATTCCCAAAAAGGACATCACGAAAGATTCAGCGCTGGCCGGCAGTCCCACCATTAAGATGTCACGGGCCACACCCCATTCAGGTTTAAAATCACTGAGGGAGAATGTTACATAGGTATCTCCCTTCATAAGCATCCAGTAAATCATTAAGGCGCATGATATGCTGGCAGAAAGTAGGGTAGCCCAGGCAGCTCCGGCTATTCCCCATCCAAAGGTGTAGATGAATATAGGATCCAGTATTATGTTCAGGATAGCGGTGGCTGCCATGGCATACATGGGCCTCTTTACATCTCCTTCTGCCCTTAAAATACCGGAGGCCACACTGGAAAATATCATTAGGACCAGTCCACCAAAGAGTACCTGACCATACTCTACTGCTAAATCAACAGTACTCCCCGCCCCCATGGCCAGAAGGATATTGGAGAGAAATACTAAAATTAATATGGTAAAAATTGCTGATACTGCCAAGGAAAGGATCACTGAGTGCATGGCAGCATTATCGGCCTTATTCTTATTAACCGCCCCTATACACCGGGCTATAAGTGAGGTTGCACCGGCGCCCAGTCCGTTACCTAACCCTATAACTATCATGAAGATGGGGGCGGTGAAACCCAAAGCAGCCAGGGCGTCCGGGCCAAGACCAGCTACCCATATACTATCCGCCAGGTTATAGGCCATGATAAGAAGCATGGAAATAATCATGGGCACGGATAGCACGCGGATAGCGCGTTTAGGGTCTCCAGTTACCATCGATATGCGCTGGTCAACGCCTTCTTTATGTTCATTGTTGGAATTCATAATAAATCAGCTTAATTAGGTAAAAATCTATAAATTGCTTAAAATCTATCTAAATAGTTAAAGAACATTGAAAATCTGTTATTAATGAATTAGAATAGAATTCGACTTTAATAATAGATTGTGGCTGGTTGTATATAAATGATTCGTAGAATATTTTTTTTAATATTTTTGTCCATAGTCCTTAAATTAGTACCTTAAATGTGAAATTTAATTCTGTTTTAGCAAACTATTTATATTTGTCATTCGTAAGAAAACATAGTAAACAGTATCAAACCCAAGAATGCACTGGCAAAAAAATCAGCTTCAAATCTGGTTTCGTTTTGTATGTGCATAGACCGAGTAACTTCATGTTCAATTTTTCTCCTGCATTATTGGTATTAGTCCCGGTGGGGGCATTTAATGTCCCCACCTAGTTCGTTGGGATTAGATTTTGAAGTCTAAAACCGATTGTGGAAAGAAATATTTAAATACTAAATTGACTAATCAGTCTATAAGAACATTATCCTGGGTGTCACTTTTGAAAGAGAAAGAACAGAAAATACTGGACGCAGCACTGATCCTCTTTGTGGAAAGGGGATTTCATGGCACATCTACAGCGGAAATAGCCAGAACCGCTGGCGTGGCCACTGGAACTTTATTCCATTACTTTAAAACCAAAGAGGACTTAATCAACAGTCTCTATCTGTACACCAAGGAAGGCATGTACTGTGAGATTGAAGGACAGTTCCATGGTGAAGCACCTTTAAAGGATAATTTAAAAGAATTATGGTGTAAATTCATTGATTTTGCAGTTAAAAACCCGCACAAGTTCCAATTTATACTCACCTTCCATACATCGCCCTATATAACTACCCTAACCAAGGAACAACTGGAAACTCAAACAGATGCCCTTTTAGATGTTTATAAAAAGGGTATTCAGGATAAAGAGATTAAAGAAGTACCATTTGAAATTATACTGGAGTTTTTCTGGGGAAACGTAGTATCTACACTTAATTACATCAATAAGTATCCGGAAAAATTAGGGGCTGAAACTCTGGACCAGTCCTTTGAGCTCTTCTGGGATGGAATTTCCAGGTAATTTTCGATTTTTTTAAGATTTAGTAGGAGGAAAATTCTTTAAAAGAAGAATAGACTGACCAGTCAATCATAAAAACTGACTAGTTAATCCAAGAGGTGTAAAAATGCAATACCGTAAGATAGAAAAAACCGGTGATGAACTATCTGTACTAGGCTTTGGAGCCATGAGATTACCCACCAGAAATGGTAGAACCGATGAAAAAAGGGCAACCGAACAGATCAGATACGCTATAGACCATGGAGTTAACTTCATCGACACCGCTCTGGCTTACATGAACGAACAGCTGGTAGGCCGAATCCTGAGTGATGGATACCGGGAAAAAGTTAAAATAGCCACTAAAATACCGGCATGGAAAGTGGATAAACCAGATGAACTGGAAAAGACGATACATGTTCAGCTTGATAACTTTAACACCAGTTACATTGATTACTATATGTTGCACGGGCTTACCGAGCCCACGTGGAAGAAATCGCTAAAACTCGATGCCCTATCATTTTTGGATAGGATGAAGACTGAGGGAAAAATCAAAAATGCTGGTTTCTCATTCCATGGAGGCAAAGACCTGTTTAAAGAAATCATAGATGCTTATGACTGGGACTTCTGCCTCATCCAGTACAACTACCTGGATGAAGAGTATCAAGCAGGTAGAGAAGGCCTGGAATACGCGGCAGCCAAGGGGATGGGCATTTTTATAATGGAACCATTCCGGGGCGGTAACTTAACCGGGAAAATACCCTCTGAAGTACAGGATATCTGGGATAAGGCCCCGGTTAAAAGAACACCTGCAGAATGGGCTCTGCGCTGGGTGCTGAACCATCCCGGAGTTACCTGCGTACTTTCTGGGATGAACGAGGAAGAACACATAAAAGAGAACCTGCGCATCGCCGAAGAAGGGCTACCCCACTCTCTGACAGGGGAAGAATTAGAGTTAGTGGGAGAAGCCAGGGATAAATACCGGGAACTCATGAAAACAGGGTGTACCGGATGTCAGTACTGTATGCCCTGCCCTGCAGGAGTGGACATACCCCGGTGCTTACAAACATACGACAGCCTGCACATCTTCCAGGAAAATAAAATACGAAGTCAGGCCGAGTACGCCCTGGGATTAGGGATCTTACATGAAGGGCAAGCAGCGTACGCCTCTAAATGCGTGAAGTGTGGTAAGTGTGAAGAACGCTGTCCCCAGGAACTGCCAGTCATGGAACTTTTAGACGACGTTTCAGGAGAAATGGAAGGTGTGATAACCAAAATAGCACCCGCCCTTATCAGAGTCTGGATAGTATTTGACAGGTTTATGATTGGGAGAAGGGCCAATGTACCACATGGATGATAATATGGAGATAGTACCTAGAATACATAATTTAGGCGGAAAGTCTGTAAACTACTACCTGGTGGAAGATGATGGTGAAATAATCCTCATCGATACAGGTTTGCCTGGTAATTCATCTAAAATTGTTGATTACGTTGAAAAAACCTTGAAACGTAAACCTCAGGACATAAAAACCATCGTGATAACCCACAGCCATTTCGACCATGTGGGAAGTCTTAGCAAAATAAAGGAAATCACAGGTGCCCAGGTGGCAATCCACCCCGCCGATGCTGATTACGTCCGGGGTAAAACTAAACATATCGGCGGGACTTTTATTAACGCCTTTATCAAGCTGTTTCAAATAGTGTACCGGACCAAACCTGTAGAACCGGGAAATAATGCTCAAAGACGGTGACGTAATGAGTGGATATCAGGTTATACACACACCGGGACATTCCCCTGGGAGTATCTGCCTTTATAATCCCGAAAAGAAGGTGATTTTCGTGGGAGATATTCTACAGTATAAAAATGGTAGACTGCAGAGCCCCGGGAAAAAGTTAATTCCAGAGCCTGAGAAATATGGGGAGTCCCTGAGGAAGTTGCTTGATTTAGATATAAAGATTATTTTAACCGGGCACACAGCACCGGTGACTTCTGGTGGTGGGGAGTTGTTGAGGGAATTTGTTAAGACATTTTAATGGTTGATAAATTAAGGGCAAAGAATATAATCAAATGCCTTATCTATTCCACATTCTCACTTATTACCGATTATTTTAATGCTGAACGGGTTTTTGGTGATGTTAAATTTTTCAAGCTTAGTCTCATGCAGTATATCTCTAACTTCTTCTTCAATATAGGACGCTTCAAGGGATGAATCCAATCCACTACGCATTTCTTTAGGTTTGGATTGTAATCTCAGGAAAAACTTAACCAGGAAGAACATATCACGACGCAGATCACTTATATAAAACTTACCACCTTCTTTTAAGACCCGGTGGATTTCATTGAACACTGCAACTGGATCATCCCATTCGTGCAGGGAAGCATTGGAAAAAACTGCGTCAAACACTCCATCATCAAAGGGCAAAGCCATAGCATTCCCCACAACATATTCCGCCCTATCTTCTAATCCATATTCTAAAGCGTTTTTCACTGCCACTTTAACCATGTCTGCACTGATATCTAATCCAGTTAACCTGGTTCCTCCGGTATTTTTAAGCCATTCCAGGCCCAGGTATCCTGGTCCCGGACCTATTTCTAAAGCCCGTCCATCTCCTATCCCTAACTCAATTATCTCATCGGTATAGATATATCCTTTATTACGGGAGTTTCTCATCATCTCATCATAGTGTTTCACTACAAAACTGTCCTGAATACCTTCATCTGTTTCCTTTTCTCTTGGTTTAGTCATTATATTACCCCGCTTACCTTCTGGTGACTTATAAATTCTATCATTATGGTAATATCTTTCTGTTATGTTTTTTAATTACCATGTCTTGTAAAGTTCTCTCTCAATTTTTCTATTCATTAAAAACATATTCTAAACGGAATATCTTTTTTTGAGTAATAGAGTAATATAAACTCTTTAAATGGTTTATAACTACTTTAGCTTCGAACATATTTCTCACCAGAAGATTAAGTCGTAAAAGTTTTAGATCTGTCTCTAGGATTTACAGTGGGTGATGATTGCAGTCCAGCTTCTGTTCACTACTCGCCCTAACAATTGAGATGACAGAGGGGTAGAGAATAATTAGCCTGGCCACCTCCGGTCATTGATTCCCCTGTGGCGGGGGTTCTGGTTTTTAGCTTTTAGAAGACTAAAGTGTATTAACGATGCAAATGATAATTATAACAAGGAGATGGTATACTGACATGTAAAGAAATAAAAGCAGGAATATGGTCTGTTGGAGCTATAGATTGGGATAGGGTGTTGTTTGATGAGCTTATACCCCTTCCTGATGGAACCAGTTATAACTCTTATTTAATTAAAGGCGATGAAAAGACTGCTTTAATAGATACCGTTGATCCTACCAAAACTAAGGATTTAGTGGAGAACCTGGAAGAGTTAGGGCTATCAATCGACTATGTGATCTCCAATCATGCTGAACAGGATCATTCAGGTTCTATTAACACCATATTAGAACTCTTCCCCGACTCAACGGTGATTACCAATCCTCGGTGTAAAGATCTGCTTATGGAATTTCATTTAATACCTGAAAATAGATTTAAAATTGTGGATGATGGTGAAACCCTTTCCTTAGGAGATAAGACTTTAAAATTCATTTACACTCCCTGGGTCCACTGGCCAGAAACCATGGTCACCTACCTGCAGGAAGAAAATATTCTGTTTTCCTGCGATTTTTTCGGGTCTCATCTGGCCACCAGCAACCTATACGTCACGGACAGGTGTAAGGTCTACTCCTCAGCCAAAAGATATTACGCAGAGATAATGATGCCCTTCCACACCATGATCGAAGGAAATATAGAAAAGATATTACAATACCAAGTTGATTTAATCGCCCCCAGTCATGGACCCGTACACCAGGATCCTGAATTTATAATCAACGCTTATCAAGAATGGATTTCAGATAAAACAGAGAATATGGTGGTTATACCTTACGTATCCATGCATGGTAGTACTCAAATAATGGTGGATTATTTAGTGGATGTCCTGATCGAAAAAGGGATAGAAGTGAGACCTTTTAATTTAAGCCGCACTGATATTGGTGAATTGGCAGAAGCACTTGTAGATGCCACCACCATAATAATCGCTTCACCAACCGTACTTACCGGTCCACACCCATTGGTGGTCTCTGCCACATATTTAACCAATGTTTTAAAACCAAAATTGAAGTTTGCATCAGTGATAGGTTCTTATGGATGGGGTGGAAGGATGGTGGATCAAATTACCAGTATGTTAACTAACTTAAAAATCGGCCTTCTGGAACCTGTTATCATCAAAGGACTGCCAACCGATGAAGACCTAGAAAAACTGGATCAACTAGCCAATGAGATAGAAAAACGGCATTTGGAAATCTTGTAAGAAGATTAAAATAAGGAACGCTGGGATTGGCTTTTCAAAACCTATACTATGGATAAGCTGAATAATTCGAAAAATTTAATCATCTAAATTATTTTTAACAAATTCTTCAACTCGGTGGATGAAAATTCGCGGCTGTTCGGTGTGTATTACATGTTCTGAATCAACTCGTATGTAATGGCAGTTTGTGATGGCACAAACACGGGCGGCGTCTTCATCATCCATTGCCCCAACCAGACCATACTGTTGGTGTCGGAACCAGTTGGCATGTAAAAGTAACACCGGACATTTCACATTTTTTAGTGCTTCTTCATGGTTGAATCCCTGGTAGATACGTCCGTCAACCCAGGCCTTTGAAAAGTCAGGGTCATAAGTGGATAGGGTTTCCACCAGTGCACGAAGTTTTCCTGGTAGAAGGGTATAGAAATTATTTCTCCCTTACTCAGGGATTGGTAGAAACGGATTAACCAGGCCAGGGGATAGGTGATCCAGCCAGGTAATTTACGGGTCTTATCACTGCTCACCGGTCTTTGTATCTTATCGAATGCCATTTTCAATTTTTTAACACTTCTTGATTCTCTTAACACTTCAATTATTTCCACAGTACTTTTTAAAACATGATAAACGTATTCGGTTTTAATACGGGGCCAATCTGCCGAAAATAGTGGGACATCTTCAAGTATGATGGCCAGAGTACATTCTGGTAGATTGGCAGCGATCCAAACTGCTATCAATCCCCCTGAAGAGTTTCCAGAGATAATGGCTGGTTTTTTAACTATCTGATGCATGAAACTGGACATGTCCCGGCCAATACTTTCAAAGGTGTAATCGCAGGGGGTCCAGTCTGATTTTCCATGCCCCCTGATATCCAAAACAAAAACATGAAACTTTAATGAGAGAGTTACCAGCACTTTCTGATAGTTTTCCCAGGAAGCAGCCTGTGCGGGGATTAAAATCATTGGCAGACCATTATCCGGACCTTCAACATAGTTCAGTTTAACTTCACCAGAATCAAACTGCCTTTCCTCAAAACCTGCTTTTTTGATATTTTTTAACATTAGTTAAGGATGAAGTTTACTCCGAAATAAATCTTATTCTAATATCTAACTTTTATTCTGTACGGTTGAACGTGGTCGTACTGTTAGCTGGAGCAGTGGTATAGTCTGGCAGTGTGACTTTTAAGTTATTGGCCTCACCAATAGAAATGTTGGTGAAGTTAAATGTGAAATCGTTGTACGGTTCATTAAACACATCACCATTGAAGTGTTCTAAATTAAAGGCTTGGTTATTGGTTCCATAACGACAGATCAAAGTGTCGTTTGATGATGTTATAGTTATGTTTCCGTAGACCATATTGTTATAAACTCCGACATAACCATTTAAAGGCAGTGTTGGACCTGCTAAAGGTGCTGTGGGAGACTCAGGTTTCCATGACGCGTCAAGTGCTTCCTTAGTAGCAGGCCATGGATCAAAGTCTTCATTACCAACTAATAACTGCCTGAATTTAGAGTCTAAGATACTTCTGAAATTGGATGCATATACTCCTCCATTGGTCAGTATTACTATGCCTAAATTCTCTGATGGATAAATAGTAATCTGAGCATGGAAATCGCTGCTATCTCCTGGATGACTTACATAATATGGAAGTGTTGTGTCCTTGGGATGGATAAACCAGCCCAAACCATATTGTGGACCATACATTGCCAAATCAAGGGGGTCAGTGATATTTATTTGTTCGGTGCGTGTTTCATCTAACTCTTTTTTAGATACTATTTTCTTGCCATTATAATACCCGGTATCTGCTATTTGGAACTTCAACCAGTTGGCCATCTCATTGATAGAGCTATATATACTTCCCGCGGGTCCAACTGGATCAGGAATGATATCGTAGGGTACCATGGTGCCGTTTTTAAGAAGTTTGTAAGGTGTGGCATGGTTTGGTGAATTCAAGAAATCCCAATAGCTAGTAGTTGTGGTGGGCATTCCCAGTGGATCCAGGATGCCTTTCTTAATTAACTCATTCCAGGTGGTATTATTTGCCTGTGATGCGCAGTAACCCCCCAATGCATAAACTAAACTATTATATGCATATGTACTGCGGAAAGGAGTGACATTCTGTACGTATCGGAGCTTGAAAATAGATTCAGAAAATGAATCATTAAAGTATGTAGGATACTCATTTCCCAGTTCTCTACTTAATCCACTGTTATGCATCAGAACATCTCTAATGGTGATGTTGTTGCTGACAAAGAAATCGTTATATAACAGGAATTCGTTTGGAACTGAATAGTACTTAGATATGGAGTCATCCCAACTCATCAACCCTTTATCCACTAATTGGGCGATATTAGTCGAAGTAAATTGTTTGGAAATGGAACATATTCCGAACAATGTATTCTCATCAACGGGTGCTCCTGAAGCAAGATCCTTAACTCCTAAAGTATTCAGGTAGATTATTTTCCCATCTTGGACTATGACTACCGCCATGCCAGGTATTAAAGACTGATCATAATATTTATTCAGATAGACATCGAAAAGAGTGATTATATTATCCATGGGATCAGGAGTAGGGCCGGGACTTGGACCAGGGCCAGGTGATGGTCCGGGGTTAGATCCTGGCTGGTTATCTGAAAGTAAAGTCAAAGCCAATTGATTGGTTGACGTATTAGTGGTATTATTTGCAGAATCATTATTCGTGGTGTTCTTATTGTTATTATCAGTTCCCTGGTTATTAAAATCAGAATTATAAAACAACACACCCGCAACAACTACTATGGCACAAACCAGTACCACTCCACTTATAATCCTAATATCCACTGATATTCCCCTCTTTTACATTAAATCGGTTATTATTCTTACTTCAACTCATTTGGATTATATTTCAGGCACTTTTTGTACGGTTGAATGTAGCATTTTCCGGTGAGTCTGATAATTTTACCGTTAATTGGTTAGCTTTCCCCTTCTTAATATTTGAGAATTCAAAATAGTTGTTAAAGACTATTTCTTCATATGTGTTGTTGTTCCAGTGTGTTAATTTGAAAGGATGTTTATCAACACCGTAGTAACAGATTAATGCACCATTAGATGTTGTGATCTTTATATTTCCATAGAATTTATTGGAATAAGTGCCAGTGTAACCGTTTAAAGGCAGTGTTGGTTTTATTATGGGTGGTGTGGGAGGCACAGGTTTCAATGAGTCTTGAGCTTTTTTCTTCTGAGTAGACCATGGATTACTAGTATAATTACCGTTGATTAAATCCCTGAATTTTTTATCTAATGCAGTTCTGTAAGCACCTGCATATTCCCCTCCATTGGCCAATACGGCTATAGCTAAACCCTTTGATGGATAAACTGTAACCTGGCTTTTAAAAGCATCAAGGCCTCCCGCATGTGTTATATAATCTTTTAAAACACCCCATCCAAAGCCATATTGAGATTGGTCATTCACTTTGATTTGTCCAGTGCGTGTTTCATCTAACTCCTTTTTGTTTAAGATTTTGACTCCGTTATAATATCCAGTATCAGCGATCTGGAACTTCAACCAGTTAGCTATTTCACTTATGGAAGTATATATGCTCCCCGCCGGTCCAACTGAATCAGGGATAATGTCATATTCCATCATGGTACCATTTTTAAGAAGATAATAGGGTTTGGCATGATTTTTTGTCTTCAGGAAATCCCAGTAACTGGTAACGGAGGTTCTCATACCCAAAGGGATTAACAGATCTTCCTTAATTAATTCATTCCAAGGAGTTTTAGCTACACGTGCTGCAGCATAACTTGGTATAACATAAATCAAATTATTGTATTGCCAGGTACTGCGGAATGGAGTGCTATTCTCTCTGTAGCGAAGATTTTTCATAATATAAGGATAGGGCTGATTAAACCCCGCCCATATCAGGTCTCCATCAAGTGCAGGTAATCCACTGCGATGACAGAGAGCATCTCTGATGGTGATATTATTACTGACATAGTCACTGTATAATTGGAATTCATCTGGAACAGAAAAATATTTAGCTATAGGGTCATCCCAACTCATCAGGCCTTTACTCACCAGTTGCCCAATGTTGGTTGCTGAAAATGGTTTGGTGTTAGAACCTATTCCAAATAATGTATTTTTATCAACGGGTTCTCCTGAAGCCAGATCCCTAACTCCCAGAGTGTTCATATAGATTATTTTCCCATCTTGGACTATGACTACCGCCATACCCGGTACTAAAGATTGATCATAATTAGCTTTCAAATAAGCATCAAAAAGACTGATAATATTATCCATAGGATCAGGACTTGGACCAGGACCAGGTGATGGTCCTGGAGATGGGCCAGGGTTATTTCCTGGCTGGTTAACTGGAAGTAAAGTTAAGGCTAATTGATCGGTTGATGTGTTGGTGGTATCATTACTTGCAGTATTATTATTCGTGGTGTTTTTAGTGTTATTATCAGTTCCCGGGTTATTAAAATCAGAATTATAAAACAACACACCCGCTACACCTGCTACAATCACCAAAATTAGTATTATCCCACCTAAAACTTTATCATCCATTTTCAAGCCCCCAACTAAAGAATTAATCTATTATTTTTATGTTAATTAACAAGCCCTCTATCGAAAATTTATCTTCTGTGCAATTATTTATAGTTTAGCTGCACGCCATGCGCATGTTTTTTTGTATCATACGTATAGAAAGTTTTAAGGAATGATAAAAAAATACTAAATAATAATGCATGACTGTAAAGGGGACATATTAATATGAAAAAGCGCCGTATTAACACTACTATCTCTCTGGAACACTACAAATTACTTAAAAAGCATGCAGAAAAATACAAGACACATCAAAAAGTCTTAGAAATCGCATTAGAATGTTTAGAAAACAATCCAGAACAAAAATCCCCATTAACCATTGAAGAAGAGACTTGGATGCGAATAGGAAGAGAACTGAGTCATTTATCAATAACTTTCACTAAAAATGCCGCTAAAATGTTATTAGAAACTGCTGATATGGAGCGTTTCAGTGTATACGTGAAGGATCAAAAACCACTAGAGTTTGCAATAGAATGGCTTTATCAGAAACCTCTTAAAGAATGCAGTTTACAGGAATTAATCGATGGCATAGTCCTTAATAGGAGCATGTTAGGTCAGGACTCGATAGATCACACAGAAGATGATGACTATTACACGATAATAATGACTCACAATCTAGGCATTAATCATGCCAAACTTATGGTAATAGAGTTTGAAAGTTTGTTTAAAAGTTACGGAGTCAAGGTCGAGAGTTCTTTTTCAAAACGGAGTGTTTTCTTAAAGATATTTAAAGGATCTAATGAATAAACTAATAAAATTACATTATCAAGACTTGCTTCTAAATAGTCATAGCCACTTCTTTTATTATTATTACAATTCCATTAGCTATCAGTATTTCATTAAATAATAAAAGATATTGAGGGAAATTGTATGGAAACAATAAACAATATTGAATTACGTGATGAAAACGTATATCCTGATGAAAAAGTCCTTGAAGAAATACTTGGCCCATCGTTTGAAGCATACCAGAATTTACTGAAACTATTTGATGAGAATAATTTGGAATACACGTGGAGATATTATAAAGATGGAAAAGCTTGGCTGTGTAAAGTACAGAAAAAAAGAAGAACCATTGTATGGATGTCAGCCTGGAAAGGCTATATGCAAGCAATAATATACATTCCAGGCAAGTATGTGGAAGATATTTATAGTCTGGATATAAGTGAAGGAATAAAAGCAAAAATAAAGCAGACCAAAAATGTAGGGAAATCAATGCCCTGTATCTTTGAAGTACGTGACAATGATGTATTTGAAGATTTTAATAAGGTCATGCAATTTAAAATAAAAGCAAAATAAGGTATTAAAAGCGCCGGGACAGGGATTTGAACCCTGGAGGAGCAAAGCTCCACGGGCTCTCAAGGCCCGCGCCTTACCTGGCTAGGCTATCCCGGCATGTGCAGATATCATAAATGAAATATTTGATCAACCTTTTTCTAAAAGGTTGAAAGGTGGGATTTATTAATCCCAAATTAAAAACAGCGTTATTAAAAAAAAATCTAGCTTTTGAGTTCGATTTCTATGCTCACGTTGTCAGGTACGTTGACTTTCATGACCTGGCGCATGGCCCTTTCATCGGCTTCTATACCGACCAGTCTTTTATGGATCCTTAGTTCCCATTTTTCCCAGGTTGCTTTTCCCTCTCCGTCGGGGGATTTGCGGGTGGGTACCACCAGTTTCTTGGTGGGTAGTGGTATGGGTCCTGATAGGTCTACACCGGTTCTTTCGGCTATTCTTTTGAGCTGGTCGCATACGTAGGCAAGTTTCTCTGGGTCGGTGCCTGTTAGTTTTATTCTGGCTTTGTGCATTTAGATCCTCCATAAAAAAAATAAAAGGAAGCAGGTAGAATTTGAACCCTTCCACCATTTCCTCTTGGTAATATTTACCATATCTTTAT
>MVQY01000071.1 GCA_002067325.1 Methanobacterium sp. PtaU1.Bin097 | reverse complement strand
GTAATAACTCTTAAGAGTTCCCAGGCAAAAACATCAGCAAATTTGGTCAGTAACACTTCATAATTCCCTGGGTAACCCCCCAATTTAAATATTTATAGTAGGTGAGGTTAAATTTGGGAAAATCAATATTTAAGCTCCGATTAAATTAAGCTCCGATTAAATATTGTAAAACTCTTAAGAGTCCCCAGGGAAATTAACAGTTAATTTGGTCAGTAAACACTTCATAATTCCCTGGGTAAACCCCCTATTTAAAATATCTTTATAAATCAGTGATTTTTAGATAAAACAGGATATTACACTTTTTATATTTAAAACAATCCAGTAAAATCTTTTTTATGGTTAATTCAGGAGTATTAAATAATGGTGAAGGCGGAACGTTCGTTAAATCCAAGAAGAAAAGGGAGACAGAACAGGCATATTATAAAAAACAAGATTATTATTCCTCTGATTATTATTTTAACAGTTATCAGTCTATCTTTAGGCATCACCCTATCTTTAGGAGACGATGGTTCCCAAAATAATTACAAAGTGGTTAAAGTGCTGGTGTACAGTGGTAATGACACCAGTGAAAATTCTATAAATCAGATAAAAAAGTGTATGGACCAAGCTAACTCCAAGAACCTGGTTCCTGGTGTTAAATTCGTTTATGATACTTCAAAGATAATTAACAATCAAACATTATCCGGTTATGATGTGCTTATCATGGCTGGAAGCGAAACAGGTTTTAACTACATAAATAACGACGACGTAGATACGGTTGCCCTTAAAAGTTTCGTAGCCAGTGGTAAAGGGTTTATGGGGATATGTGCCGGTGCATACTCGGCAGCAGAATATACTGATAACTGGTATTATGGCTGGGGACTGGCACCTAACGTTGTAAATCTACCATACGTGGATGTGGGGAATGTAACCATCCAGACCACCTCATCAGGAACAGAAATAATGGGTGGCACAGATAGATGGATATCCCATATCAACGGACCGGCCATGTATAGCACAGATTACAGTACGGTTACCTTCGCCACCTATGCTGATTATAACTCCAGTTATAAAGGCTACGCAGCCATAATAGGAGACCATTATGGAGAAGGTAGAATAGTCCTAAGCGGTGTTCACCCCGAGTTGTCACCCCAGCAGGCTGATGTACTGGTCAATCTCATCATGTGGGCCTACAATGGTTCATATATAAACGATACAAACAGTACTGATACCACTACTTATACTTAAATACAGATTTTAAGAAAATAAATTATAAATAACAAAAACCCCTAATAATAATACATGAAGCTTAGATTAGAAATATTGCTTTTAATTTCACTCTTTCTGGTAGCTATTATACCGTTAGGCATTTATTCCACTATTCTCGAGGAAAACAATATAACCCAGAACAACACCACCCTCTTAAACGTTCCGGACGTGCGACAACCAAACAATTCCTCCAGCGGAGCAGCAGCGCTCCAGTCGGTTCTGGCCTATTACGGTACCGATACTTTCCTGGATACCCTGGTAAATATGACCAACACCACAGAAAACGGGACCTTACCAGAGGATATTGCCCAGGCAGCACGGGATTCTGGTTTCACTGCAGAGGTGAAGGAGAACATGACCCTCAAGGAACTGCAGGATAATATAAACCAGGGAATACCCACCATCGTACTCTGCCAGGCCTGGGGGGATAACACCACCGGTAACTGGACTAACCATACCGGAGACGGCCACTACCTGGTGGTTATCGGGATGGATGAGGAGAACATCTACGTGGAAGACCCGGCCATACTGGGAAGCAGGGGATACATACCCCTCCAGGAATTCCTGGAAAGATGGCATGAACAGTATTTAATCAACCAGACAGGTAATAACACAGGAAACGAGACAGGAAACAACACCACCACAACCACAACTACACTGAACCATCTGGGTATAGTGATTACCGGCGGGCAAGGGGTGAACTTCCCACCATTTATAAAAATAGGATGAACCGAATAAGGTTAGGATAACAAAAACTGAATTAGAAAGGGATAAAAACCAAATAACAATAGGATAAAAAAATTAACCAAATAAACAACAGTTAAAAATTAAAAAGTAGCGTATTTTTTACTTAAAAAAAATCCTTGAGGGGGATTATAAATCATTCAACAAACTGTTGAGTTCATTTATCCTTCTGGTCACGTCCTTTAAACGAAGACTTAGTTCTTTGTTGTCCTTCTTGAGTGTCTCGTTCTCTTTCTTCAGGTTCTCTATTTCCAGGTCTGTTTTAACTTTGAGGACGTTGAGGCTTTCGTTGAAGGATTCTTCTGCACTCTCCAGTTTCTGTTTTAACTCCCGTACCCTCTTAAGATTATCGGTGTGTTCATCGATCTTTCTCCTGAGTTCCACTGAATTTTTAACAGAAGTTAACTCCGGGAATTCAGAACACTTTAAAACCACAATATCTTCTTCTTCACTGAAACCTTTCTCTTCATCCACAGGGACAATTAACTGGATGGTATCTGTATTCTCCTTTAGATTTCCCTTTAAACATGCAACCTTTGCTTTGATTAAGTTGTCTTTCTTTGACTTTGACATCCTTATAAACCTCCAAATATAGTTAAAAAAAAATGGAAAAATTCAGTCAAACACTTCTTCTCATATAATATTTTAATCCTCGATGGATATAAATCTATGTTTATGTGAATCAATCACATATGGAGTAATATCAATTTTTGAAAGTATTAATTCCCTGATTCAATAAACAATGGAACCACATCCAATATAAATACTCGTATTATTCACAAAAATATTCCATCTATGTGACAATTCCAAGAATAACAGTAAGTTATATAAATAACATAGTGTTATAAAAAAATCATTGAGTTACTAACCCCCATTCTTTCATGGTGAGAAAATTGTCATATAAAAATTTAAAGGAAAAGGAAAAAGAAAAAAGGCGTGAATACATAATTGACGCTGCAGAGAAATTATTCCTGGACAAAGGATATGAAAACGTTCCTATGAGCGATATAGCAGAAGAGGTAGGGGTTAACCGGGCAACCCTCTATCTCTATTTTAAGAACAAGGACACTCTCTACTTCGCCGTGCTCCTGCGCGGTCTAAATCTCATGAGAGGAGCTTTCCAGGATGCAGTTCAAGAAGACCAGAATGGGCTGGAAAGACTCATCTCATTATGTCAGGCCTTCTTCGATTATTACCAGGAATATCCGGGATATTACCGTGAGTTAAGTTACATGCGGGCTGGGAATTTCGATGCAGGCCAGATAGAAAATGCAGACCAGCAGGTCATGGTGGCCGGGGAGCTCATGGATGCCCTGAGTGACTCCATTAAAATGGGGATAGAAGACGGCAGTATGAAAAAGAATCTAAAACCGATGGAAACAGCAGTTTTAGTGGTGAATTGCTGTGAAAAACTCGTAAACCCTGGGCTGGACATGTTAGGATTCTTAAAGATGCACAAGATAACTCCTGATCAGTATAAGGAATACTCCTTTGATCTTCTAATATCCACCATTCAAAGAGAAACAACCCAAGAAGGTAAAGATGGATAAGATGAACCAGGAATGTTATAGAATGAATAATAAAGAAATTTATTACTTTTCAGGCACAGGCAATTCCCTGGTGGTTGCCAGAGATATTGCAGAAAAGCTTGAAGGAGATTTAATACCCATACATTCCGTGGTAAATAAAGAAAGAATAACAACCCATGCCGATGTAATTGGAATCGTATTCCCTGTTTACTATGTAGGACTAATCAATATTCCCCTTATTGTCCAGAGATTTACGAGTAAACTGGATGAAATAAATAATAAATATATCTTCGCAGTATGCACATATGGCGGTGGGGCTGGTCCGACACTAACCATGCTGGATGAAATGATCAGGGCACGCGGCGGCCGGTTAAAAGCAGGTTTCGGGGTCCAGATGCCACAGAATGCCTTTAGGAAACCCTTTGAAAACAGAGAAAAACTATACAGTAAATGGAAGGATAAAAAGCTTGACTCCATCTGTGAACATGTAAACCAGAGAGATTTTCATTTCGACACTGATAACTTCTCTATGAGAATAGTGGGGACTATTCTATTACAGTTGATGAAAAATGAATTTTTCAGACCACTCTTTATAAAACCTATGAAAGAAACAGCAGAGTTTCCAAAAGATTCAGATCTTACTGTTCGTGAAATTATACCCTTCATAGACCGGAGTTACCATACGGGTGGAAGCTGCATGGGCTGCAAAACCTGCTCCAGAATCTGCCCGGTAGGCAACATCGAAATAGTTGATGACAAGCCAGTATGGAAGCACCATTGTGAGAATTGCCTGGCCTGCATCAAATGGTGCCCCCAGGAGGCCATCCATGGCTTTGGTGAACAACCCGAAGGCTATCATCACCCTGATGTGGGGATTTCAGATATGCTGAGGGGGTAACAAATCCTCTTTTCGAAAATAAAAATTATTATCCCCACGGAAATCCATATTAAATACATATGAAGTTAGTTCCCCTGAGGAAAAAATTTCATATCAACTTTTCTACCAGATTCAATGGTAAATTAAACACCCTGATTACACTATTTTCCGTGGTCCTTTTTACCACCATATCTGTCCTGATTCTCTCCAATCTCTTACCAGTACTGGCTAATGTGAATCTGTCCTTATTTGAAAAATTCATCTCTCTAATATTAATTTCTACCTTCATCTACAGTGCCCTGCACTGTGTAGGTTATGTGGACCATTTCATAAAGTCATTAACTTTATATCAGGGTTATTCTCCTTTGAAAAAATCACAGAACCCTTCACCCCTAAATAAATCAAACAATGATTGTGTAGAACCTTGCGTGGCCATCATCATCCCCACCTTAAATGAAGACCCGGAGATGGTTAGAGAAACTCTCCTGAAGGCTAAAGGTGTTGATTATGGTAACTTTGAGGTGGTTCTTATGGACAGTTCCACCGACCCGGAGATCCGCAGGGAAACCTCCCGTTTATGCAGAGAACTTGGAGTAAAATACCTCTTCCGGAATAAATTAAGGGGTTACAAGGCGGGTTCCATTAACGACACCCTCCAAATATTGGACAACGGTTTCAAATACGTTATGGTCTTGGACTCTGACCACCGTCTTAAGCCCTCCATACTCCATGATCTGGTACCCTACTTCGAAGACGATCCTCTTCTAACCTTTATCCAGACACCCCAGTACTTCAATGGGCCGGATGGTGATAGGTTGGGTTTGGCCTATTCCTACCAGCAGCACATATTCTATAAGCACATCTGCCGGGGTCTCTGTGTTAATGACAGCTCATATATCTGCGGGACCAACGTGCTCATCAGGACAGAACACCTGGAGGAGATAGGGGGTATGGATGAAGGTTGCATCACCGAAGACATAGCCACATCCTTCACCTTCCACAGTAACGGATATAAATCCCTCTACATTGATAAGGTCTATGCTGAGGGATTGTCACCCCCATCCCTATCTGCATATTACGGTCAACAGTTACGCTGGTCCTACGGCACCTTCCAGAACACCAGAAAAGTGATCTCCACTTTTTTAAAGGATCCGGGAAAAATGAAACTCCTCAGGTGGTGGGAGTACCTGATCCTAAACGGTACCTGGTATTTCATTGGAGTGGGTATCTTCATCTGGCTGCTGTATCCAGTTACCATAATACTCCTTGATCTGGAGCCCCTTGTTTTAGGCCCTTTAAATCTCCCGTTCTATATCTTCGTATCCATGGTTCTTATACAGACATTAAGCAGCCATGTGGAACGTGGCTACTCCATCATAAAATTAATCCTGGCCCAGGCACTTTTTTTCAGCCTTTTTCCAGTCTATACCAGGGCATTCATCATGGGGATGTTGAATAGAAAGCTTAAATTCAGGGTAACACCTAAAAAAGAAGTGTATCAGATGTCTTTTAAGGATTTAGCACCGCTTTTAGTGATGGTATTTCTCTTAGCTGTTTCCGTAATCATAGGGGTGCAAAGGATAAATCTTGGAGAGGATACAATTGTCTATCCCTCAATTGTATTCTGGGCATCATATAGTTTGCTGATGCTTTTGATCTTTATTTTCTATTATTATCTGGAGGATAGGAGAAAATATCAGTGGGCGGTTAGAGATCTGAATTTGGAAGTTTAACCTGCCTGAATTCGAAGTTTCAAACTAACTGAACTCCTCTTTCACTCGCTTCATCTTCTCTCTTATGGGTAGTTTCTGGGTGCATAGTTCCTCACAGACCCCGCATCCCAGGCAGTTGTCCGCCTTCTCTTCGTCCTTTAACATGAAGTTATACTGGGTATGGATATGTGTGGGATCGTTGAGCATGGCTGCCTGGTTCAGGTAGCTGAAGCACTGTGGTATGTTCACCCCATTGGGGCAGGGCATGCAGTAGTCACAGGCGCTGCACTCCACTTCTACCTTCTCCTGGTAAGCTTCCTTTACCTCATCCATCAGTTCCATTTCATATGAGCTTAAAGAGTAAGGCTCGCCGCCGATGGCGGTGAATATGTTCTCCACCAGGTGCTGCATGGTATTCATACCACTTAGTACCGTGGTTATCTCCGGGTGATTCCACAGGTAACGGAAAGCCCATTCAGCCGGGGTTCTCTGTACGGGTGCTTTATCCCATATTTCATTAACCTCAGGTGGGGTGTATCGTGCTAGAACTCCGCCTTTAAGTGGTTCCATAACTGCTACTCCCATGTTTCTTTCTGCAGCAAACTCCAGACCTTCATGGCCGGCTTGTATATTTTCATCCAGGTAGTTGTACTGTATGAGGCACATATCCCAGTTATAGGAATCACTGACATCCTTGAAGAGTTCCGTTTCATCATGGGTGGAGAATCCGGTGTATTTTATCTTCCCATCAGATACTGCGTTATCAAGAAAATCCAGAACACCCAGATCTTCCAAGAGTGACCAGTTTCTCTCTTTAACTGAGTGTAAAAGATAAAAATCGATATAATCTGTCTGCAAACGTTTAAGCTGGGAGTCCAGTAATTTATCCATATCCTCCCTGTTGTGGACTAGCCAGACTGGTAATTTGGTTGAAAGGTAGATCTCCTCCCGGCGACCGTTTCGAGCGAAATACTCTCCCAGGAATACTTCACTGTCACCACCCGCTGAATTATCTCTCCCATGGTAGGTGTAGGCGGTGTCCAGGTAGTTAACCCCACTGTCCAGGGCGAAATCCAGGAGTGCTGAGGCTCGTTTACGGTCTATATGTTCATATCTACCATCGGTTGGTAGTCGCATACAACCGAAACCCAGGATAGATACTTTCTCCCCTGTTTCTCCCATCTCCCGGTACAGCATCTTATAATCACCTTTGGGGTTAGAATTTCAGCCTTGTTAAAAAAAACATAACCATTTGTTAAATTACATGACCTCTTTTAAAAAAAAATTTTCCAAATAGCAATACTATCTGGTCGAAGGTTATATTTATAGATTGATAAAAAAGAATTATCTGTAGAGTAATGATGGATTCTCTCTTTCAGGAATCTTTTTCTCCTCTGATTCCAGATTATCGCCGGTATCAAGTCAGTCATCCAGTAATAAATCCACCATATCCCGGCTGATGAAACTTTATTTTTTTAGCATAAATTGTCCGAAATCTTGATAAGAGGCAGAAAATTTTTAGATAACAAAATATATAATAATATACAGAATAACCGGGGTGTTAACAAACCATGATAAAAAAGAAGTACCTCTTTTTGATCGCTGTAGTTGTCCTGGTTGTAGCTATATCCGGGTGCACGAGTTCGCAAACATCAAGCGATGAATCATCAGAAAGCGACACATCAGACGGTGATTCATCAGGCGACCAATCATCAGACTATAACCCACCATATGATGGAAACAGCCAAGACTCACAAGAAAGTGATGGAGAAGAGCGTCCGTAGGGCCGCATTGATTCTGGCAAAGGCAGTTGTCTGTATAAAAGAGATTAATCGTATTTTCTAAAAGTGTAAATTTTCTAAAAAAGGAAATTTAATCCATCTATTTAAAAAAGGGTTACTTACAAATGGACTATTTTCAACTGGAATTCATCCTTTGAATCCATCCAGTTTAAAAAATATATAAGTTTTAAAGTGTATTTTGGTTTTTAAAGTTGTATTCCTGTTTTTAAGGTTTTATTTTGGTGGACTTGTTTTTTATTTCTTTCAGGTATTTTTGTCTTAGAAACAACTCCTTAAAGGTGTACCTTGAATTTTTTTTTGAAATTGAGGCGGTTTTATTATCAAAAATAAGAACTCCAGGTACATCCTAAAAGGAGAAGCTCATAGACGTACCTATTACGTGAATGTAATTCCACCAGATTTGGTGATTAGGTACATATGAAATTCTTCAATGGTTTTTCCAATGAAGTTGAAAAGACTTTACTTCTCTTCTCAGTGTTTTGATAATTAATTGGTCATTCAAATCTTTTAAATGGGTCATCCATTTCTGTTTTCCTGCTTTGGATGAGTAAGTTATGTGAATATTTTCAGATTTCTCTACTTCTCTCTCTTATGGATTGTGTTGCAATAGATGGTGATAATCGTTGATAGCTTTCGCTAAGGGTTAGAGATCAGTCTTTAAATCTACTAATGTAAGGTCAGTCTAAATTACGGTTATGGTTACTTGTTTTCAATAGAACGTATGATCTGGTCCACGTTGACTTCGAACAGGTCGTCCTGGGTCATGTTGTATTCATCCATGTACATCCGGGTTAATGGTAGGATGTTATGGACGTTGTTGGATATGAGGATCATTATGATGGTGGTTGCCGCTGGATCTATGTCTTTTCGGATGGTTCCGTCTTTGAAACCCTTTTTGATGGCTTTTATCACGTATTGGAAGTTCTTCTTTCTTAGTTTTTTCAGTTCTTCCAGGTAGGGGCTGTCCTCGTATTCGAAGGCCCCTGAGTGGTAGTAAGCGTTGTAGTATCCTGTGTGTTGTTTGTAGAACTGGTAGTAAGTTTTACTTAGAGCCCTTATATTTTCAATGCCTGTAAGATCCTCGGGGATTTTTTCAAACATTTCATATAAGATTTTGGCCCCCCGTCCGGCAATGGCTGCGTTGATGTCTTTTTTGTTTTTGAAGTACTGGTATATCGTTGCTCTGGCCATATCTGCTTCTTTGGCTATTTCACTCATAGACACGTTATCGTAACCTTTGGAGAAAAACAACTTTTCTGCCGCATCGATGATATCGTTGCGCCGTAATTCACGTTCTCTTTCCTTTCGGCTAGCTTTTGTCAATTTTTCTCACTTAGGGATGCCTATTTCCATAGACATCGTGTTATACTCATGACAATGTGAAACAATCTTAAACAGTCATCATTCGTTATAGACATGACACTATTTAACTGACACACTGTCATATAATAGAACATGTATCATCATAGTATATAAAGGTTTTCATTCCAATCCATTTTTAGCCCCTATTCATGAAATGAAACCCTATTAGAAACAGATTAGTTAAAAAAATTAAGAAATAAAATTTAGGGAATTTAAAAAATTTAAGGGAAGTGCGCATGATTTTAATTTTTCTTCCCCGCAGCACTGTCTATAAAGATTTCCTCCTCATGTATATATCTTTCCCCACGAAGAGCGGATAATACAGCTGCAATTGCACATAAGAGAGCACCTATGAAAAACGAGGTCTGGAGTGAGGGCATGAATGCAACGGCAAATGTAGAGGGGAACCAGGTCGTACCGGTTAAGGTGGTGAGGGTGGAACTGGGTATGGTTGCCACCAGTGCCGGTGGTAGGGCAGATAACATGGCTTCAACCGGGTTGTAACCCAGAAACGCTGAAAATAACGCCCCAGTAGGTGGAATGCTGCTCATGGAAGGAGCCAGTTGAGAAACACCGATACTGGTCAGTGAAGCGGTGATGGCTTCTGGGAACTGCTGGGTGATCCCCACGATTACGATGGTAAAGAATATGGCCATACTGGCGGTGAAGGCCGTGTTTACAATGGTGTACATCATCCCCGAAGCCACTCCTCTTTCATGGGGAGGGACGGAGTTCATGATGGATGCCGTGTTGGGGGAACCGAACATTCCACCACCTATACCCATCATGAAGATGGTTAAGCCTAATTCCCAGTAGCTGAAGTTGTAGGGGAGGACAGCAAGAATCAGGAATGATATGGCGCTGATGACCATTCCAATAGTTGCTATCCAGCGTGGGCCATATTTATCAGACAGAGATCCGGAGATAGGTCCCATAATGGCTATCCCCGCTGTAAGCGGCAGCATGTAGACGCCCGCCCAGAAGGGTGTGGATTCATAGCTGTAGCCATGAAGCGGTAACCAGACTCCCTGAAGCAGTAGGATGAGCATGAACATCATCCCACCCCTGCTTAGGGCAGAAAGCAAACTTGCCACATTGGCATAACTGAACATCCTTATCTTGAAGAGATCCAAACGGAACATGGGAGATTCAACCCTGCTTTCAATAAACAGGAATAAAAGGAGAAGCACGACTCCGATTACCATGGACGCTATTACCCAGGGGTTGCTCCATCCCATGGGATCGTTACCGTAAGGCATGAGTCCATAGGTCACTCCCAGTAGGAGGAGGGTGATGGACACCACGAAGGTGAGGTTACCCCATATGTCTATTTTAGTATCCGGAACAGGGATAGATGTTTCCTCTAATTTGAGGTAAGACCAGATGGTACCTAAAAGTCCGAAGGGTACACTGACTAGGAAAACAAATCTCCAATCGAAATAGGCCAGTACACCCCCTAGTATCAGACCTATAAATTGTCCGGTTGTAAATGCTACCATGTTAAGGCCGAGTGCCTTTCCCCGTTCGTTGGGTGAGAAAGCGTCGGTGAGTATGGCGGCGCTGTTGGCCATAAATAAGGCGCTACCCACCGCCTGTATCACCCGGAAAGCTATGATCTCAATGGCACCGGCATCTCCGGTAGAAGGCGTGAGGTAGAGTAAAATACTCCCCAGGGTGAATATTAGAAAACCCAGTCGGAACATCTTAACCCGGCCGTACATATCACTGAGCCGGCCGAAACTTAAAAGAAGAGTGGCGGTTACCAGTCCGTATCCCATTAAGATCCATAATAAATACTGGAATGAAGTGAGGGGGTTGATATGGATCCCGTTGAATATGGCTGGAAGGGATATGAGCACGATGCTCATGTTGATGGACCCCATCAGGGAGGATATGACCACCACTGATAGGGCTACCCATTTATAGCTGGAGCCACGTGCTCCAGCTCCATTTTTATCTACGTTAACGTTACTTACCAATTATACACCTGTCCTATATAGTTGATTTCAAAAAAATAACCCGTTTTTACCTGAATTTAAGGTATTATCATCAGGGGCTTGGTGGATTCTCTTACCACCCTTTCTGTGACGCTGCCCAGTATAACTCTGTCCAGGCCATGTCTGCCTGAAGCCCCCATAAGCACCAGGTCCACGTCTTTATCCTGCATAACCTTAAGTATCTCCAGGTACGGTTTTCCATAGGTGATCAGGGAGGTTATGGTGATATTTTCACAGTTTCCCGGGCAGATTTCCAGGATCTCTTCTTTAATATCCTGTATAATTTCTTCTCCCTGCCGGTTCAACTCCTCACATATACTTTCACAGGGTTCTGGTAGGGTGGAGATGGGTAACACAGCAGTTTGTGTGGTGAACTCTTCGATAATATGCAATATTATGATGTTTGCTTTATCCTTGCTAGCCAATTCAACGGCATGTTTGGCTGCTCTTTTGGCATTTTCTGAGCCATCAGTGGGTATTAAGATCTTCTCATACATCCTGGTTCTCCAGCGAGCTTAATTTCGTGAATAATTAATTAATTAATATGTTGTTTCTTTTATTTAGAATTTATCTGCTAATCTGTGGGGTGATATTCTTTACAATTTAATATGGATGAATAATAAACTTTACCATAGTAGAAGTTTTCCTATTAAAAATTTTTAGGAGGTGACTAAGTGGCATTTGACCCAACAACTTTACTGAACTTAATTTTTGCAGTGATAATACTGATCCTTGGTATATGGGTTTACCAAGCAAAGAAAATCGCCCTGGCAATATTCGTAGCCATAGGCTTTGGACTTTTCGCCATCTCCCACCTGGCAACACTCCTGGGAGCCTCGAGCGGTGAAATTTCCATCATAGTAATCAGAACCCTGGCTTACCTGGTAATAATTTATGCCCTGGCCCGGGAAGCGATGAAAAAGTAATATAAATAACCATACACTGCAAATAAAAGAGGTGATATTAGTGGCTGATGGAAAAGAAGAATCAGTATTTCCATGGGGAGGTATCATTGGACCGGTAATTGGTGGGGTGATATTAATCCTGGTCGGGCTCTCTTCATTATTTGGATGGAACATCTGGGAGTACTTCTGGGAGTTTCTGGTCATTATTATAGGAATAATAATTATAATCGGAGCTATCTACAGAGCCAGAAAGTAATGGACTTAAATTAGCACCTTTATTTTTTTATTTAAAAATAATTCATATTTTTCTTTTGGTTCTAAAAAAAATTAAACTCCATTTTTTTTCTTTATTTCTTTAGAAAAATTAAATTATAAACTATGATCTAGAAAAATTTTAATATACTACTCTATAATTTATTAATAAACAATTTAAAGCGTTAAAAGAACCTAAAAGAAGTAGGGTGCAATTTTTTTTAAGAATACTTTTTTTTGTAGTATTTTTTATTTATTATATTCTGTTTCTATTGAGGCGGTTAAACAATCTTTTTTAATAAAAAACTTTTCCTTATTCTTAAACCTTGCACCCTAGATAATATCTGTATTACCAACTACTATATATAGTTATGCCCAAAACATGCCACAATGGGGTTTTAGATATTTTATGTGATGGGGCGATGATTAGAACCGGTATGGATAATGAGGGTATGTTCTTTAATTTATAGGAGAATGATAACTTTCATATATACCTATTAATCCCGATTTATCCTATTACTGAATTATCCAACTTATTTTTTGCCTTTTATGGTATGAGTCCCTGTAAGAAGAGGGGTAAAATTAATAATTCCTGGGGTCAAATTATAATTATGTCCCGTAAGGAAAGTCAGTATCGGAAATATCTGGACAAACCTGTTTTCACCAGGATGAGGGTTTTAATTATATTAAGCATATTATTTATAGTAATCACCATTTATGAAGTGTTAGTGGCTGGTTTTAATATATTTCAAGCCATGGGCAGTATTTTAATAGGGTTACTGGTCGGCATCGTTGTCAGCCGGAGGTACCACTTAAGCTGGGATAGTGAGAGCCAGCAGGTGGTAAGCAACATCGACTGGATCGGCGCTGTAATATTTATCCTTTACATCATTTTCATGATTGGTAGATCTGTCGTTGTGGGTTACTGGGTCCATGGAACTGCTTATTTTGGTATTATCTTCGCTATCACAGCGGGAGTTATGATTGGAAGGCTGGTGGGAACCAAACACACCCTAAATAAAATAAGAGAAGATTTGAGAAAGATCAGGGAATCTTTGACTTGATTTCCAATAATCATTTGGTAATATCTAGTAATCAATAGTAATTTGTTAGTTTTTAGAATCACCTAGTAAGTTTGGTTAGTTTCTAGTGATCACTTGGTATTTCTTGTCCTGCGATGTTCCAAAAGTATTTATTAATCAAGTGGGATATAAGATATTTAGTTCTATAATATTAGAACTAATTTTAATTAGAATGTGAATTCACTAGCAAGCAAATACTCAGATTCTAGAGGTGATATAGGTGAAAAGATATAAATGTAAAGTCTGTGGCTATATATACGACCCTGAAACTGGCGAACCTCGAAGAGACACTCCCCCGGGAACTTCTTTTGATAAACTGGATGGTAAATGGCGCTGCCCCAAATGTGGAGCCAACATCAACCGGTTTATAAAGATGTAATTAATTTACGATAAACCGTTTATATAAATTTTTTTTAATTGTAAAATTCGTTTAAATCTAAAAAATTAATTGCAAATCTGAATATTATTGTAAATCCAAAAATTAATTATAAAATTAAATAAAAATCCAAAAAAAACTGACGAATATGCGGGTTAATACCCTAACACGTCAGTTATCTCCTTTTTTAGATCAACAAACTCAGTAGATGCACGGTCTCTTACCCGTTCTATTTCGACCCGGAAAGTGTTGATTATCTCCCCTGGTAATCTGCTTAAAACAACCACCCGATCAGCCAGATAAACTGCTTCATCAACGTTATGGGTGACGAATATGATAGTTTGAAGCTCTTCCTGCCAGATTTTAACCAGTTCCTCCTGCAGATTATGCCTGGTTTGCACATCCAGAGCTGCGAAGGGTTCATCCATCAAAAGGGCTTGTGGGTCATTGGCCAGTGCCCTGGCAATAGCCACCCTCTGCTTCATACCCCCACTAAGTTCATGGGGATAACTATTCTCAAATTCGGTTAAACCAACCATTTTAATGTAGTTACGGGCATTCTCATACCGTTCCTGTGTTTCCATTCCCTTAACTTCCAGTCCAAATGCCACGTTGTCCAGGACGTTTCTCCAGGGAAAGAGGGAGTACTGCTGGAAGACAAAACCCCTGCCCGGACTGGGACCGGAAACTGGTCCGCCGTTTTCAGTTATTTCACCATTTGTTGGAAAGTCCAATCCAGCCATCATCCGGAGGATGGTGGTTTTACCGCTGCCAGAGGGACCAAGTAAACAAAGAAATTCCCCATCATCTACAGTTAAATTGATATCTTTAACCACTTTTAACTCTTTATCCTGGTTCTTGAAAGTTTTACTGACGTTTTTAAGTTGGAAGGACATTTACTTTCACCACAAATTTAAAACTATCTTATTACCGGTTAACTAATTTAAAACTACTTTATCACCAGTTAATCTTCCTCTCAGTTCTTGTGAATAAATAATCAAAGGCCAGTCCAATAACTCCAATGACTAACATGGCCACAATGGCACTGGCAGTGTCCAGCATGCTGGTGGAGGTGAATATGAGATATCCCAGGCCGTTATCCGAGCCAATCATTTCCGCGGCCACGGTGCACATCAGACCAATTCCAATACCCACCTTCAGTCCGGTGATTATGTTGGGTAATGCCGCAGGTACCACCACTTTTCTAAGCGTCTGTAACTGGCTGGCTCCCATGGTATAAGCAGATTCTATATACACTTTATCAGTTCTTTTGACCCCATCAATAGTGTTAATTAAAATAGGGAATACACTGCCCAGGAATATGATGAAGATAGCAGATCCCAGGCCCACTCCAAACCATAAAATAGCAAATGGTATCCAGGCAATGGGTGGTATGGGGCGTAGAATTCCAATAATAAAACCAGATAAGTCGTCTGCAATTTTAAACCAGCCAATGAGTATCCCGAGTGGTATGGCCACCAGGGCAGCTACCATAAATCCTAAAAATACCCGAATGAGGGTGCTAACCGTATCTGTTAAGAGGGTGCCGTTGGTGATGAGATTTTCAAAGGCCTGTAAAACCGCATAGGGACTGGGAATAAGATAGGAAGGTATTAACCCGGTGTAAGTGGTCAAAATGCCCCATATAATTAGGATGATTATGGGTATAATTAATGCCATCACAGTTTTTCTCATTTCTAACACACCCTCATTTTTTTATCTGATTTCCTAACCCTACACTTTATTCTTTCCAATTTTTACAAAATCCTGTTTATGGCGAAGTTTAACCACCTGAAAACTGGGTGTCAAAGATCTGCTCGGGAGTTAAATTAGCCTTTATATACCCCAGTTCCTGTTCAATTTCCAGGAAATTCATAACACTGGCCTGAAAATCCTCATCCAACTGGGATACAAAAATTATATGGGGAAGGGCCATTTCCTCCAGACTGGGATTGGTGGTCATTACATCGTTTATTAAATAGGCAGTCTCGTTAAGGTGGGCGTTAACGTAGTCAGTACTGTTTTTGTGGATATCTAGAAATTTCTGAAGATCCTGGGGGTGTTGGTCAATGAAGTCCTGCCTGGCTATTATCACACAACAGGGATGGTTCGGCAGAATCTCATCTGAATACATCAAAACCCGGCCTGTATCCCTATAGGTTGAAAGAGTTACAAATGGCTCATAAGCTATATAAGCATCTGCTTTACCAGATGCAAGGGTCTCCGGTATTATGAAAATGTTAACGGATAAGATATCCAGGTCAGCTGCGGTCATATTATATTTCTGTAATTCATAAAGAAGTAATACCTCTTGAATGGAGCTAACCCCGGGGGTAGCTACTTTTTTACCCTTCAAATCAGGGATGCTGGTTATGTTGGAATCACTCTCCACCACTATACCGCTTCCAACCAGATTCACAGCAGCTACAATTTTTATAGGAACACCGTTGCTTATCCCCTGAAGAGCAGGAGTTATACCCACATATCCTATATCCACATCTCCACTGGCAACCGCCGATACTATACTTGACCCGGAGGACATCTGTGTACTTTTAACGTTCAAACCAGCCTTCTTATACATGTCCTGGTCTTGAGCAACCATAAAAGCTGCTTCATGATCACTGGAGAGATAGGCCACGGTGATATCATCGGCTCTGTTGGTGGTGTTATAGTAGTAGCTGGTGAAAAGTAGACCCATGAAGGCTATGATGCAGATGATTGATAAGATTAGTCGGTATTTCATGCTCATAGCCTGTGTCAAAAAATTTTGTTGCTTTTAATCTCAATTTACGATGACGGAGTATTAAAGTCTTTATATTATTTTTTCTATAGAGATTAAATTTTATAAAATCGGTTTTTTCAGAGGTCAGATTAAAAATCAGTTTTTACCAATGTTAAAGTAATAAAATCAACACGGTAAGGGATACCATACTCAAAGCCGTGCTTAAAAATACACACGCAGCTGTAACTTTAACATCCAGATTGTAGGCAATGGCCAGGACCATGGTGAGCATCCCCGATGGCATTCCAGCCTGTACCACGGCTACCGAGTAATTAAGTCCAGAGAGACCCAAAATAGTGGCCAGGGCAATGGCAATTAGTGGTGAGATAACCAGTCGGATCACAGTGACAAAGGAGGCGAGATTGAAACGCTCCTTAACCTCCTTAAATTCCAGGGACAAACCCAATGATAACATTATGAGGGGTATGGCAGCCCCACTTAGATAATCCAGTATGTTGGGTACTATATTGCCCAGGGGTATATTTAGCAGGTTGGCCAGAATACCCAGTGTAATGGCGATAATTGAGGGGAAAAACACAGATTCCCGGAGGATATCCTGGAATTTACCTCCATAGGCAAGTATCAACAACAAACCAAAGGAGATAAAGATGATAACACTGCCTATATCATAGAAAACTGCACTTACCATTCCAGCCCCACCAAAAACACCCAGTACTACAGGGTAACCCATAAATCCACTGTTCAACATGGCCGAAGTGGTAACCAGAGTCCATTTGGTCTTCTTGGAATAATTCATTAAATGAGCGAAGATGTAGGCTATAACACCGCAGACCAAACCCACCATTAAACAGATGAGTGTGATGGTCCCCAGGGTCGCGATGCCGGATAGATCTGCCCGGGACATGGCCAGAAATATGAGAGAGGGGATGGCGATATACACCACGATCTTGTTGAGGGTCTTGGCATCTTCCGGCCTTAAAAATTCCAGTCTACGGCATATATAGCCGATGAGAATCAGTACTACAATGGCTATGATGGTTTCATAAGAGTTCATGGTTATCCAGTTAATTATTATAGTCTAGGTGATAATTATAGTATAGTAAATGATTAAGGGATTTAGGAGACCTATACTTTTATTTAGTAATCTAAATTTTAGTAATCTATATTATGATGTGGTGAAAATGGATAAAACAGATAACTGTCCGATATGCGGAACAAATAAAAAATCATCCGACAAACCAAAAGAAAGCAAGGGCTATTTAGAGTGTAGTAAATGTGATGGGGCCTACATATTAGAAGAAGGCGAATCACCAGATGATTTCCAGTCCTGTCAGTGGGGAAAATTAAAATATACTGAAAGTATCAATGAGGTCACAGCAGCTGATATTGAACAGGCTTTACAGGGCATCACGAGTTTTGTATATGAAAATGATTACATTAAATTCAAAATTCCAGAAGGATTAGATGTATCTGATGAGTCAAAAGATGACAGTATCTCCCTAGAAATATATAACGGGACTAAGTTAGTAGGTCAAATCAGAAGCCAAATTTTAAACAGTGACATATTTAACATGGTTGATGTTGAAGGTGAAAAAATAACCATCGCTGGAATGGAAGCAGTGGAATTTCCACTTGGATCCCAAATCGATGCTTTCATACGCACACCTGATGGACAGGAAGTGGGAAGTGGAGGTACGAAGTTCCAGGGATTGAAGATGGTCTTCTGGATCTCCGCAGTATACAGTACCGTTAAAAATAGTATGGTAATTAAAAAGACTCGGCATTAAATCAAGATTCCAATTAAGGAGGTGTTAAAATCGTTGATGAAGAACTCAAACGCTTCAGATACTTCCTCAAAGACAGCATCCGCAAGACCATTGACTTTTCAAAGACAGACCAGAGCAGGGGAGTGGAAGTCCCGCCTGTAGAGAAGCCTTATCCTCCAGACAGTGCGAAAATACAGCTCAAGATCGCTGACTGGAGTGATAAATACCCAATACGATTGGCAGACGCTATTAAAAACAGGGAGAGCAGGCGCAGTTATACTAATGAATCACTAAGTTTAGATGAACTATCCTTCCTCTTATGGTCAGTCCAGGGGGTGCGTTACGTTTCCGGTGGACATGCTTTCCGTAACGTCCCATCCGCGGGGTGCAGACATGCCCTGGAGACTTATTTAGCAGTTTTCAACGTGAAAGATCTAGAATCAGGACTGTACCGCTACCTGCCCCTGAGCCATGAACTGATCCTGGAGTTTACCGACAGGAAGTTGAAAGAAAAGATGATCAAAGCCGCCTTCGGCCAGATATTCGCCGGATACTCAGCGGTGACTTTCATCTGGACCGCAATTCCTTACCGTATGGAATGGAGGTATGGGCTGGACTCCCATAAGGTGATAGCCATGGACGCCGGCCACGTTGGACAAAACCTGTATTTAGCCTGTGAGGCCATCGGCGCTGGGACCTGCACCATCGGAGCATATGACCAGGAATACTTCGACGAATTACTACGTCTGGATGGTGAGGAGGAGTTCGTGATTTATTCCGCGCCGGTGGGTAAAATATAGATTCATAAATAACACCAGAAGATAGTTCTAATAATTAGGGTATATAATAAGCTGTTAAAATAGACTAAAAGAAGGTTCTATACTTAGGTATAGTAAACTATGGACATAGTTCCCATCCCTCATTTTAAATTATGAAAATGTAAACGTTCATCAAGACAATAGCCAGTATCAGAGCGTTCACATTCCTACCCACACTCTTATCCAACACATCCAAAGATGCCTTACGGGATAACAATGTCATAATCGCACTTACCAGTGGGATGATGGATAGAAGAGCGACTAATTGAAGATTTATGGGGTAGAACAGATCCTGGGGTAGTATGAGGAAACTGGCACACGCCAGTGCAGATGCTATGACCGTCAATAGCAGTGCATTGGTCAGTCCAAAGCGCACTATGAAGGTGTTTTTACCCCCTTTTTTATCTGCTTCCCGGTCGGGTATCTCCACACTGAGTATGAAGAGAGTGTATAAGAGCATAACCGGTATAGAAAACAGTATGAACTCCAGGTTGATAACACTGATCATGGCGGCAAATCCCAGCCCGAGTATAAAAAAACCACTGGCTATTGTGGCCATCTCTCCCCATCCCCTGTATGCTAACTTGATAGGAGGGGCGGCGTAAAACCATCCCAGTAAATTTCCGCAGATGGTTATAAGAAGGAACACCGGTGAATTAAACAGGTAACTGAACACCACTCCCAGAGACAGGGAAAGTGCTATCATGGCCAGGGAGAAATTTCTGGCAAAACTCCTGAGTTCAGGATGGTTCAACAGTACTCCGCTTCCCCCTGAAAACTGGGTGGGACTGGAATACTGATCCACTTCCACATCGAAGTAGTCGTTGCTGTAGTTAACCATCAGATGAGCCGGTAAGAGTACAGCGTATCCCAGTAAAAACCTTTCCCAGGAGAACTGGTTGAACAAGACAACCGCCAATAGAACCCCCAGCAGGTAGACTAGAAATCCAGCTACTATAAAATGCAATCGGCCCAGTTTAACTATGAGAATCAATTGTTGAAGTTTCAAAACAAAAAAATTCTCCCTTCTTGGTGTAAAGCGTATAGTTAATTTATGGATCTCAAACTAAAAAAAATTTCCTTACAAATTTAACGTTCATCGCTGGGGGGTGGTTCATAAAAGAGGGATAATATCAAGAAGGTGAAATCTAACCATCACACCGATAGGCAAACAACAACCAGACCATCCCCGGATTCTTTACACCCCATAAAATGTCCGCCTGTAATTTATTTATAAGTAAATCCTGTTTTAAATGATGGGACAAACCATGATCCCGGAAATTAGTCTACTTTTTATATTTCTTTAAACTTTCAGGATACCTTCCCCTAATACGATCGAACAATCCACGATGGGTCAGATCATCAATTATCTCCCTTAAAATAGCAATTTCATCCCGTGCATCGTCCAGATGTTTCTTCGTCACCTGGAGGCGGTGCACTAATTTCTGGTGGTCTTCCTGGAGTTTTTGGTACTGGCTTAGTTTGGCATCTGTCAGGTTCAGATCATACTCCTGCAATCGTAATTTTATCTGATTCTTTTCCTGGATTACATCCTGCAGCATATCTTTGTTGGTTCTAAGCTTTTCCTGGAGATTTTCAATGTCAGATTCCCTGCTTTTAAGTTTCTTTTCCAACTCCTTAATTCGGGCTTCTGTATCTTTCATTAAATTTCCTCTAAAATTATTGGCCTTCGGTGGAATTGGTGGGTAGATGTTCATTTAAAAATAGTATCTGATGGTTTTACTTCTCTTTTTTTGGTTTAACTGGACTCGTGAGTTCCAGATATTTCTTTTGAATATTAGCAACCTGCTTTTTCAGGTTGATCTCTTTGTCCAGGGATCCCAGGTATTCTGCTTTGTCTTCTATTTTACGGTTGTGGTAGATAGTCTTATGGAGTAAATCGGATGTGGACTTGGTGATATCCTTTAGATCATCCTCTGGTCTCCTCATGTAAATGGGAATATCATTCTGGAATCCTGTTTGCTTTTCTACGATGTGGACCTTCTTTAATTTGGCTTCGTCTGCCAGGTACTGGTTGACGTTGGACGGTCCATCCCGGGAACGCCGACGGGCGAGGAATACAGCCAGGAGTATAATAACAACCACTAAAACTGCTATGATTATATAGAGCATGTTTTGATCTAAGGTTACTGTTACCATATCCTTATGTATATGTAACGGTGTTTAAATTATTTGCGTTCTACGATCCCCTGTTATCCTGGTTTGAAGGGTTTCTAATTTGATAAACACAAGTTTTCTATTCATATTAGAAGAGATATGTTGTCTTTAAATCTATGGTGTCCTTTACTTTTTCTCTCATTTTTAATTTCCAAGAAACTCCACCACTGGAAATGTTATTTACAAAGCCTTATTTTATCATATATTTTTTGATACAATATAAAATCCTAAATAAGTAATCTAAAAAACTTTATTAGGTATAATTGCTAAAATATTGTGTCTAATCTAATTTTAAATCATGGAGAGTCAATTTTTTATATCCTGCCGATCATAAATATGTACCACCAGGGGGTAGATAAAATGACTGATGTCATCAGAAGTAGAAGTGGACGAAAAGAATCCTACGATGAAGACAAGATCAGGAATGCACTGGAAAATGCTATAATGAATGCAGGATTTAACGTAGAGGACAAACAACAGTTCATAGATAAAACAGTAAGCAACGTATCACGAAACGTCCAGATAATGAGCGAAGTGGAATCAGAACAGATCAGAAACATAGTAGAACGGAACATAGAACAGGACAAACAGATGTCCGGTGATTCATCCATATCTGAAGCTTGGAACAACTA
>MVQY01000070.1 GCA_002067325.1 Methanobacterium sp. PtaU1.Bin097 | reverse complement strand
ATTCATGTGAACATTACTGGCCAGTTCTTCCTGGATAATTCCGTCTTCGCGTATGAGGGCGTTTAAAAAGTAATATTGCCCCCCGGTAATTCCCAACTTTCCAATTTCACCGAACAAATATGCTAGATGAGCTCTGCTTATGGCGCTTATTAGAGATCCAATGGGCATCTCTAAAATTTCATCCCGGGAGATTCGTTCTCCTTCTTTCATGATTGGCCACTCATGTTTTATTTCTTTCTAAGTTACACCTTAAATTCTTGCATAATGCAATTGTTGTGTACTTATGTTTATACCCCATATATAAATACTTGCATAATGCAATTATTAAAAATTTGAAAAAAAGCACTACAAACTAAAAATTAAAAAAAATATTAAATCCGGGTTACAGGTAACTCCCTAAGCCAGCCCAGGTCACTCTGGTAAAGCATCCGGATATCGGTTATTCCCAGCCGGATCATAGCCAGCCTCTCTATTCCCAGTCCAAAAGCTGCAACCGGGGTCTCCACACCCAGTGGCTCCAGTACCTCCGGCCGGAACATACCTGATCCGCCCAGTTCTATCCAGCTTTCCTTTTCTGGAAGGTAAATCTCACATTCAGTGGAAAGATAGGTATAAGGGAAGTATGCTGGACGGAACCTCACTTCAAAGCCCAGTTTATGGTAAAATTCCTTGAGTATTCCCAGTAGATTTTCAAAATCAATATCTTCAGCTGCTACGATGCCTTCTACCTGGTGAAATTCTGGTAAATGTTTGTAGGTGATGGTCTCCCGTCTGAAGACCCGGCCCACTGAAAACATCTTGAGTGGTGGCTGGTTATCCTCTAAGAAACGGGCTGATACACAGGTGGTATGGGTACGGAGTACCGATTGTCTGGCCACCTCTTCATCCCATTGATATCCCCATCCTTCTGAACCGGTGCCTCCTCCAGTTTCATGGACGCGTGAAACCTTACGTACCAGGTCTTCTCCAGGTAAACGGGTCATCTGGGGTATCTTTATGTAAAAGGTGTCCTGCATCTCCCGGGCGGCGTGGTCCTGGGGCTGGAAGAGGCAATCGAAATTCCAGAAGGCAGATTCCAGGATGGTGCCCTTGGACTCGGTGAAACCTAACTTTATGAAGATGCTCCGGATCTCCTCTATGGTCCTCTGCAGGGGGTGGATCTTACCAGGGTATATATCCGGATACTCGGCTTGTATATCGTATGGCCGGTATTCCAGCTCCTTCCATCTTTCCGTCTTCAAATCAGAGTGGGTTAATTGTGTGGCCTGGTCCTTAATTACTATGCCCATATCCAGCAGTTTTTTACCCTTATCCGCGAGTTCAAAGGTAAATTTATGCTGTTTTTTAATTTTAACGATATTTTTCCGCTTCTTAAGGAGATTAAGTCCTTCTTTTACTATCTTAGACGGATCGAGTAGTAATTTCTGGGTTTCAAAGAGCCTGTTCAGTAAAAGTTCATCTTCCGACTCCTTATTCAGGGCTTCTTTACCTTCCGGGGTTATTTTTATCTCACCCTTATCCATGGTGGCCCATTTCTTTTTAAAGAGCCAGCCAATGGCAATATTAACCTCTTTTGGTTTTAGTCCGGTTTTATCTGCTGTGTCACTGATACGGATTGACTCTTCCTCCTCCAGAGCTTCTAAGATTTTCCTCTCCGGCAAACCGTATTCTGCATATTCTTTACCAGTGTCACTTAAACTCAGAACTTCTTTAACCTCTTTATCTATCTTAATGATATCTTTTGATTCTAATGAGTCTCCAGCACTCATAACTGCTTTGATGTCCATGTCCTGTAACTTTGAAATCTCCTCAGGTGTGGCTTTTCCCTTTTTCTTCTCTAAAGCCTTGAGAATTTTCTTCTCGTACAGGGTTAATTCTTCTATAACTTTTTTAAGCATGAAAGGTTCCCCATAATTGGTTCTTTTTCGAAAATATTGATCAAATGAAATTTTTATTAACTTTATATTTTTATTCCCAGTGTTCCTCCAGTAAGCCTATCATCAGTGAAGAGGCAGTTAAATCTGCCGTGGTACCGGGGTTGTAGTTTTTGTTCATCAGGTCCTGGTCGAATTTCAAGAGTTTTGATCTACCCTCTTCAGTTAATATTCCCCCCTTATCTAATATAATTTTAGCATCTGCCTTCACCTGCTCTGATACGGAGGCATCATATTTGCGGGATATCAGTGTGTCCGGCTTTTTTGATAATATGGTTAAGAAGGTCTGCACCGTGGCTTTGTTGATTCCATGAGTATTTTTTAAATCTTTAAAGGTAGGGTATCCCACTTCAAAGCTGACGGGCATCTTATGGGTGAGTTCATAGGCCAGGGCATCCCAGGAGGAGGATATCTCTAAAACATCGAACATGTTTATCCCCTTTTCCAGAAGTTCTTCCTTGGCTTTCTCACTTCCCACGTCCAGGTCTTCTCTTTCACCCATTCCCCCTGCATCGGCTATGTTTATGGCTTCGTAGAGATTAACCGCGTCTTGTGGTGTGGTGGCCAGCATCAGCTCATGAATCTTATCCCTTAAACCATTAAAATGGGAAATACTCCCTGCAGCTGCAGATATTGGGGTTAAAAGCATTATGATGCCCAGGTTGGTGTTATTTTCCACCCATCCATTGGTCTCCACCACAGCTTCCCGGATTAATTCTCCCAGACCTATTTTATGGAGCTCATCTTCATCAGTGTATCTTAGACCACGTCCAGCGGCCTTTTTCATGGTATTTCCAATGGCGATTCCGCTGATGAGGAAATCTTCAAACACCATATCCTCAAAGTCCTGGGTACGGTGCACGTTTCCTGGTTTGGGATGTCCGCTCACCTCCAGGATAGATGCCATCTGGGCTATTTTTGATATTAAATCTGGTTCCACTTTGTATAACTCCTAAACACAGCATAAAAATGGTAGTTATAAAGAATCTAGGAAAATTAGCATTTAAATTCTGTCCCTTCCTCCAATAGCTTGGGGGTGAAGTGGGAGATTACGAGATCCGCCCCGGCCCGTTTAATGGATGTCAGGGATTCATAGATGGATTCCTCGGTAAGGTATCCTGCCTCTATTCCTGCCATTAACATGGAGTACTCCCCGCTTACCTGGTAGGCAGCGGTTGGTATTTTAAACTCATTCTTCACCTCCCTTATGACATCCAGGTATGGTAAAGCTGGTTTAACCATCACTATATCAGCACCCTCCTTGATGTCAAGCTCCACCTCCCTTAGGGCCTCGTCTGTATTGGCAGGGTTCATCTGATGGGTTTTACGGTCCCCAAACGATGGTGCAGAACACACGGCATCCCGGAAGGGGGCGTAGAATGATGAGGCATATTTGGCTGCATAGGACATTATCAATGTATCCTGGAATCCGTTTTCATCTAGGGTCTTTCTGATGGCTTCCACTCTTCCATCCATCATATCTGATGGGGCCACTATATCCGCTCCAGCTTCGGCGTGGCTTAGGGCAATCTTGGAGAGGTAGTTAAGGGTTTTATCGTTCAGGATTTCATCGTCTTCCACTATTCCACAGTGCCCATGGGAGGTGTACTGGCACAGGCAGACATCGGTTATAACCACCAGTTCTGTTTCCTCTTTTAGTCTGCGTATGGCCTTCTGGATTATGCCTTCCCTGTCATAGGCAGAGGATCCGGTTTCATCCTTTTTAACCGGCAGTCCAAAAAGGAGAACCGATGATAGTCCTAGTTTTTCGAGTCTTTTAGCTTCACTAACTGCATCACTTAAGGAATACCGGTACTGGCCAGGCATGGTGTCGATGTGCTCTTTTTGGCCTTCTTCTAACTCTTCTTTTATGTATAAGGGGTAGATTAAATCTTCTGGGTTTAATCTGGTCTCCTGGAGTATTTTCCTGATCTGGAAGCTTTTTCTCAGTCTGCGCATTCTGGTGGTTGGATATTTCATATTCTCAACTGCGTTTTATTCTATAATCTCTTCATAAACCCTTTCTATAAGTGGTTTTATTTCGGGTACATCTTCAGTGATGGTCAACCAGACTATTTCGAGATCAACACCAAAATAGGAATGTATAATCTTATCTCTCATTCTAGCCATATAGATTGAGATATCTCTTTTCATATATAAATTACCTCATCAAGGATTATATCTCTTAATTCAGGTCTGATACTTTTTTCAGGGACAACATCCATCTTAGTCCCTGTCATATCTTGTAAATAATTCTCAAAGTTTACTAATTTCAATAAACTAACAGGTTCTTCAAATGTGACAAGAACATCTACATCACTATCTTCTCTCTGCTCTCCCCTAACATAGGAGCCAAATATACCTAATTTTTTTACCTTATAGGTACCT
>MVQY01000069.1 GCA_002067325.1 Methanobacterium sp. PtaU1.Bin097 | reverse complement strand
ACATAGAGCTTCAGATGCTCCTAAACCTCTGGCCATGCTGATGTAGTCGCGTGCTGGCTTGCCACCACCCACCACCACGTAGAGCTTGTGTTCAGTGTTCATCTGGGAGATTATCTCCGCATATTCTTTAAATTTTTTGTAACTATTGTCTTGAACCAGTATGGATCCGCCGATGGTAACCACGATTTTCATTTCATCACCATAAAATTAAATCTATAATACGATATTATATATAATTAGATGTAATAAACGATGGTATAATAGTTCATGCCACCTGTAACATTTGACTTCCTACTTTTAAATAATTTTATCGGCTTTTTAAAGCTGTTTTAAAGAATTTAAATATAAATAAAATTTATATAAATATTTACATCGGTACAAAGAGGATATTCATGGAAAAGAAGACCATTTTACTGGTTGAAGATGAAGCAATCACTGCTTTAAATATCCACCAAAAACTGGAAGAGATGGGTTACACAGTACCAGCAATAGTCTCCACAGGAGAAGAAGCAGTTAGATTAGCTGCCAAACTGCGGCCTGACCTGATTTTGATGGATATAATGCTTAAGGGGGAAATGAATGGAATAGAAGCCGCACAGAAAATTATGACCCTAAATATACCTGTGGTTTATCTCACAGCTTACACAGACGAAGAAACCGTTACGCAGGCCACTCAAAAACCCTCCTATGGTTACATAGTCAAACCATACCAGGAAAAAGAACTTAAAACAAGCGTAGAAATCGCCTTAAATAAACATCTAAGCGATCAAAAACGGATGGAAAAAGTTAAAGAAGATATCCTCCTGAAAAAAGATGTGGAAACCATCAAAAAGCAGGGTAAATCATACGACGGTTCAAAACCCAAAATCATGATTGTGGAAGACGAAAGCATAACTGCTATGGACATAGCTAGTAAATTAAGGGAATTGGGATATGAAGTTGTAGATGTGGTGGATTCTGGAAGTCAGGCCATTAAAAATGCCCGTAAAATCAGTCCAGATTTAATACTTACCGATATAATGCTGAAAGGGGATGTAAATGGTATAAATGTTGCTGAATCCATTAAGGATTTGGATATTCCTGTAGTGTATCTTACAGCTTATGCTGATGGGAAAGTATTGGAAAGAGCCAAGTTAACATCCCCTTATGGTTATATAATCAAACCATACCAGGAAGAAGAACTTAAAACAACCATAGAAATGGCTCTGCACAAACATCAAGCAGATCAGTTAAAGATCAAAGATGTAGTAGAAAAGCTAACAACAAAAGAGGAAGAATTTAAAATAGAAAAAGCTGGAGTTATTATTGTATCCGCCATAATCTTGTCTCTAGTAGCTTATGGAATAATTACATGGAATATGACCTGGCTAGAATATTTATTATTTATTTCTGCAGCATATGGACTATTCCTCACCATTTTCAGTTCATTTAAAAAATCTAAACCTCTTCAAAAAGAAGAAAAACCATTTGTAAGTATAGTGATTCCTGCTCATAATGAACAAAACACCATTAAAAGTTGTGTATATTCCCTGGCTAATTTAGAGTACGTAAAGGATGGTGAAAGAAATTATGAAATTATAGTCGTCGATGATGGTTCTACCGATAACACTGCATCGTTACTTCAAGAATTAGAGGATCAATTTAGCTTTCTAAAGGTGGTAACACGCAAACCTCCACGGGCTGGGAAGGGCAAAGGCTATGTATTAAATGACGGTCTTAATATGTCAATCGGGGAGATCATTGCTGTTTTCGATGCTGATGCCATTGTTGAACCTGATTTTCTTAACATCATAATACCCTACGTAAATGAAGAAGGTGTGGCGGGGGTTCAATCCAGGGTTAAAATGTACAATAAAGATGAAAACCTCTTAACCTCCATGCAAGAAGTTGAATTCTCTGTTTTTGGAGACGTTCTCCTAAAAGCACGTGATCGGGTAAATGGAGCGGCTTTTTTAGGTGGTAATGGACAGATAACCAGAAGGGATGCTGTTGAAGCTTTAAAGGGTTGGGATGGCTATGCCATAACCGAAGATCTGAACATGAGCATAAAACTGATGATAAATGGTTGGAAGATCAGATACTGTGGAGAAGCAGTGGTTTATCAGGAAGCAGTGCCTTACTGGAAGCCTTTCTTTAGACAGAGGATCAGATGGGCTATGGGTAATCTGGAAACCCTTTTTGTATATTTTACTTCCATCATAAGGTCAGATATATCACTGTTTAAAAAATTAGATGCCCTATACTACTTATCCACTATTATTCTAAACAGCTTCGTTATGATTGGTTACATAATTTTCGTCCTTTATTTAACAGGTATAACTGCATTCTCACTAACAGCACCCCTAATAGTAGTTTTATTATCTACAGTGGCTTTTTTCCCAATAGTAATATCTGGAACCTGGCATGACTCAAGAAAGATAACCACCACTCTATCCAAGTCATTAGAGTATTGGTTACACTGTTTTTACCTTGTGCCACTGTTTTTTGCCGCATTTATTGGTCTACTCACCAGAAAAGAAAGAAAGTGGGCAAAAACCCACCATCTTGGGGAATCTAAGGTAAAACTCGTAATGGAAAAGGAAGTGATCTGATTTTAATGATAAATTCAGACGTATGGCAATGAACTCAGCACAAATACTTCTGTACCATGAACGGTTGCCATCAAATATAAATTCAATATAAACTTAATATTAAATAGGAATTGTTGATTTTTTATAATCAGAATAAATGACTTTAAATAAACTGTTTAAATATTTCACAATTTTAGTACGTAAAAAAATTCATTCAGGAGTGATCTCCATTGTCAGAAGTATCATCAAAGGAACTTTATGAGGTTAAAAGAACCCTGGAAGAGCTCTCACAAAAACGTGGCCGGGGGACAGAGCTTGTTTCAGTTTACATACCTCCAGATAAGCAGATCAGTGATGTGGTAAAGCACATGAGGGAGGAGCTGAGTCAAAGCGCCAATATCAAAAGCAAATCAACTAAGAAGAATGTACAGTCTGCAATTGAAGTTATAATGCAGCGTATGAAGCTCTTTCCCAGACCACCGGAGAAGGGCCTGGTCTTATTTGTGGGGATGATCCCCAAAGGAGGTCCCGGGACCGAGAAGATGGAGACCTACGTTTTCGAACCTCCGGAAACTGTGCAGACCTATATTTACCACTGTAACAGTGAATTCTACCTGGAACCCCTCCAGGAAATCCTGGCTGAAAAGGACATCTACGGACTGGCAGTTATCGACCGTAAAGAAGCCACCATAGCTATTTTGAGAGGTAAAAGAATCGACATAGTTAAGCACCTTAGCAGTGGAGTGCCTGGTAAGCATAAAGCCGGTGGACAGTCCCAGAGAAGGTTCGACAGACTCATCGACTTGGCAGCCCATGAGTTTAAAAAGAGGATAGGTGAGCATATGAATGAAGCCTTCCTGGCCATACCCGACCTCAAGGGTGTCATAGTGGGCGGCCCGGGTCACACCAAGGAGGAATTTGTGGAGGGAGATTACCTTCACCATGAAATTAAGCAGAAGATCATCACCACAGTGGACACCTCCTACACCGGGGAATTCGGTATACGGGAAGTGCTGGACAAATCCATGGACGTATTAACTGAAATAGATGTGATGCGGGAAAAAAAATTGGTACAGAGATTCCTCCATGAACTGGTGGATGAAAATGGCCTGGCATCCTACGGGGAGGCCGAAGTAAGGCGCAACCTGAAAATAGGAGCAGTTGAAATATTACTCCTATCTGAAGATCTAAGGAAGAAGAGGTTGATCTTCCACTGCTCATCCTGCCAAGGCCAGACAGAAAAGACCTTCAAAAAAGAGGTTGAAGAAGCTGAATTAGACTGCCCCACCTGTGGTGAGAAGATGAAAACCGAAGAAGGCCGGGATCTGATAGACGACTTCGTGGATATGGCCGAGGAAGTGGGATCAGAAGTGGAGATCATATCCACCGAAACCGAGGAAGGAATGCAACTCTTGAAGGCGTTTGGTGGTATTGCGGCAATTTTAAGGTACCGGGTATAATTTAAGTTAATCACAACAAACTTTTTTTTAGAGTGATTCATAACCCCTTTTATATCTAACCATTATCTTATAGTAAAAGTAGTGTGGTTTGAAATAGTGGAAGATGTAGTGAGATATTCAGGCATTGATGTAACTGGTAATATCCCCTGGGGAACCCATTTCTGCCAGTTGTACCAGACCAGGGAAGACTTAATTGATATACTGGTACCCTATTTTAAGGCCGGCCTTGAAAATAACGAATTTTGCATATGGATCACCTCTCCACCCTTAAGTGCAGAGGATGCCCGTGAAGAGTTACGGAAAGCCCTACCCAACTACGGAGATTTCGAAACGGAGGGGCAGATTGAAATCAAACCCTACAATGAATGGTATGTTAAAAACGGGGTTTTTGATCCAGGGAAGGTGAAAAGGAGCTGGATGGAAAAACTGGATAAAGCCTCAAATTATGGCTACGATGGTTTAAGGATTTCCGGAAACACTTCCTGGGTTCGTGAAGAAGATTTGACTAGTTTTGTAGACTACGAAGAAGAGATGGGAAAAATCATCGGTAATTATAAGATAATTGCCCTGTGCAGCTATTCTCTGTATAATTATTACATTTCCCATGAATTTATTGATACTGTGATCAAGCATCAGTTCTTTTTGATAAAAAGTAGAGGAGATTGGAGCCTACTGGAAAATAGACAGGAAAAGATGGAAGAAGCGCTTAAAAAGGCGGATAAACATCGTGGCCGTCTTCAAACAGTTATTGACAATTTACCGGTTGGACTATGGATCATCGATGAAAACGGTGAGATAGTCCTGGTAAATGATATCGCCACCCAAATTTTCGGTGCTGAAGTCCATTCACTAGAGGAATATAAAACGTTTAAAAGGTGGTGGGCAGATACGGGAGAAGAAATTCCTCCTGAAGAGCTGCCCCTTATCCAGGCACTGAATGGTAAAAGTCTGAAGGAAGTAGTTGTGGAAATTGAAAAACCAGACGGAACCCACGGTACCCATCTTATCTCGGCGGTTCCCATAAAGGATTCCAACACTAAAATTATTGGTAGCATAGCCATAGTCCAGGATATAGCAGAACTTAAAAAGTCAGAAAAATATATGCAGGAACTCCTGGAAAAGGAACACCGGCTTAGAGAGAAACTTCAAATCTCGAATTTAGAGTTAAACCGTACCAAAAATATTCTGGAAGAAACAGTTCGTAAATTAGAAAATTCCAACGCTGATCTAGAACAGTTCGCCTACGTGGCCTCCCATGACCTGCAGGAACCTCTTAGAATGGTATCCAGTTTCACCCAACTCCTGGAGAAACGGTACAAAGGCCAGTTGGATGAAGATGCCGATGAATATATAGATTTTATAATAGATGGTGCCCAGCGGATGAAGGATTTAATAGATGATCTTTTAGCATTTTCACGATTAAATACAAAAGCAGAGGAATTTAAGGAAACAAATTTAGAAACAGTTTTAAATGATGTTTTAACCATGTTGAACTCTTTTATTGAAGAAAATGATGTTTTAATAACCCATAATACCTTACCCACGGTGATGGCCGACCCAACACAAATCAGTCAGTTGTTCCAGAACCTGCTATCCAATGCAATCAAGTTCCGTGGCAACAGGAGTCCAAAAATCCATTTAGATACAGAAGAATTGGAGGATGATTGGAAAATTAGTATCAGTGACAATGGAATAGGTATCAGTCCCTTAAACCAGAAAAGGATATTTAACGTGTTTACCAGGCTGCATACTCGGCAGGAATATGAGGGAACAGGTATCGGCCTTTCTATCTGTAAAAAAATAGTTCAAAGGCACGGTGGCCGTATCTGGGTGGAATCAGAAAAAGGAAAAGGTTCAACCTTCTATTTCACCATTCCTAAAATAAAATAATCCACTTTTACGATGGTTTTTTTATCTTTTAAACTCATTTCTAAATTCGTCTATGAGTAGGGGAATGGCATCTTCCTTGATTTCGGTTATAACTTCGTCGACAAAACCTTTTATCTCACCCAGGTCGTCTCTGGTTATCTCCAGATCTTTGATAATTTTCACCTAAAAAACACCCCCTTTTTTAAAATTCCTACTCATATTATATCCAAATAATGATATAAATTTAGCTGTAAATAGGTGCTATTAGATGAATTAAAAGAATTTTAAATTTAATGTTACCGGACCAGTAGTAATGTTAACCTAATTTTTAAGCACATCCCTATATAAAGGAGGATAAATTGGTTAAAAAAAGGTGTTAAATATCTTTATAAACACCAACAAAGCTAAAACTACCCCGACATAAGTGAACGGTTTTAAATAACCCTCCCCCTTAATGCGCATCCAAACGAGAGAAAAAATAGGAATTCTAGATGCAGGTAGAAAAATTATGTTTAATTTCAGATTCTATTCACGAAAATGTTTCTCGTAAATTTCCTCTAAAGAGGTATGGTTATGTTCCAAGTAACTTTCCACCATTTCATTAAAAAAAGCCCTTAAATTATCCGGTAAATCTGGATTATTAGCCACAGACAGATATAAAATCAGAACATCGATGATATCATAAGCACTTTGAAGACCACTTTCATCCAATTCTGTGCTTTTTATCCAGTTGAAATCCTTCTCATTCATCAAATCAGAATCCATTCAGTTTACTTAAAATTTCTATTGGTCGCTTTTAACAGATAAATATGACGATGGCATTAAAAAATAGTAAAGAAAAGATTTAAAAGAAGTTGTTAAATCAGGCCATCTCCACCACAGGTGGGGCATGTTTTCCATGTGGTATTTGGATCATTTGGATTTACAGGCACCACTCCAGCTCCTCCACAGGTAGGGCATGTCTGGTCTCCTCCACCATCATGGTTATGGTTATCTCCAGGATTGGTATTTCCATTACCATTACCGTTGACATTACCATTGCCATTATCGTTGCTATTATCGTTGGTTTGGTCTGTGTTCGTACCATCAGTGTTATTACCTGAATTTGTCTGTGAATCTTGTGTTACCGATCCGAGTGTGCTTATGATGGTGTTTACCGCGTTATCTATATCGTTTCTGACTCCTGCATTACCGGTGTTGTCCCATGCTGTTATTTGATAGTATTTTCCATCCTTTACGAAGAAATAATAATCATTTATATTTCCATTGGTGTTGTCAGTTGTTCTTACTATCCTGACTTCCACACCGGACATGTTTTTGGTTTCCTCTGTAACATTGGAGTTTGAACGTTGCTTTGAGACATTGGCATAATTAGAATCGTATTCTGGTTTAGTGAGTTCCTCTATCCTGATATGGGTATCCTCACCCCTTTTAAATTCAATAGCATCTGTCACACCGGAGTCTACCTGAATCCATCCTTCAGGCATTTGAAATGTCGAGTTATCAACACTATAAGGCCCAGTACTCTGTTTAGTATTCGTTGAATTATTAACGTCGGGACTAGTACAACCAGATACCAACACAACCAAGACTAAGATAGCTACAACTGCTAAAACGGATTTATATATTTTATATTCCCCCATGTTTACATTTGATTTACCTATATAATACTTGTTCAATATTACCTATAAATGTATCGGTAAATCATATTATAAGCATGGGTAACTTTTTAAAAATAAAAATTAACCTTTTCCATTCCTAATATGGTTCAAATAGATTAAATTATAGCTAAATTTTCCACTGACACATTCGAAGATTTGACCATACTGAACATTTGAATGGACGGAATGTTTTACCCAACTGGCTTCATTATTTTGAAATTAGTATATTGAAGCTTTCACAAATATAACATATCGACAAATCTTGAGGATGTGAAAAAGATGCCTGTAGTTCATGTCAATGTTTGGAAAGGTTTCGAAGAAGAAAAAATCGACTACATAATAAAAAACATTACCAAAGTTTTTACAGATTTAGGAGTACCAGCACACGCTGTGGAAATTTTAGTACACGAAGTTCCCATGACCCATTGGGGAACAGAAGGGTTATCCTGTGCAGAAAAATTCAAAGACGTTGATATTCCGGGGTGGGATAAGGACTAATTCCACTAAAATTTATTTTTATTTCATACTCAAAATAAATGGAAATTAAACTTCTCATTTAATTTCATCAATTAATTGTTCAATTTGAACTACAAAATCTTTTGCCCTATCTAACGATGTTTTGGCTTGACCTTTTAATACTTCTTTAGTCATTTTATATTGAAATTTAGATCTTTTTCGCCTTTCAAGTTCAAGATTGTGAATAATTTCGTCTGATAACCTTCCTAATTCGATTGCTTCAGCTAATGCATCATCATAATCTTCTAGAAATTTCTTTTTAAGTTTATTTCTAACGAAAACAATTAAGGCATCACTTGTGATTTTATGAGGATTGTGATCTCCAACTTTATATCCCAACTTAGAAAGTATAGCATTTGCCATATAAAACATAGAATAGTAAGAACATACTATAACCCAAAGAGGGGATATATTTTCATCATATAAATATTTAGCAACATTTAAACTTTCATCCGAATTATTTATAAGTGCATTAATTGTGAATCTATTTGATTTCTTTTTCTTTAATTCCTCATTGGCTAAGTATGTACGAACATTACTTTCAGCTTCTTTTATTTCTTTTTCAGTCAACATTTTCTAACATCCTATAAAAATCTTCAATTCCAATAAGGATTATATTATTTCTTAATGCTTCTGCCACGACAGTAAATTCCTTACTTTTAGCCATAGAATTAAATTCTTCAAAATTAAAGGATACTAAATGAATATCTAATGGAAACAATGAAATAATCCGATCAATATCATTTTCTCTATTTTTTTCACATATTACCATCAAATCAATATCTGAAGTTTTAGTTTCATTTCCTTTAGCATATGAACCAAAAATCAAAGCTATAAAAGGAAAATAAAGATCACTCAATTTTCGATGAAGGACTTTAAAATTACCTTTTTTTAAAAATTCTTTTCTTCTCTTGTATTCTGCTTCAAATATGGTAGGATGAACTTTTTTGTTCAAAATACAATTGTAAGAATTACCAAATCTTTCTAAAGAGACCAGATTCTCTTTTTCAAATCTTTTTACGATATTATAGGTGCTTTTATAATCAATGTCCAATTCATTGGATAAACGATTAATGCTAATAGGTTCTCCCTGTTTTTCTATTAGTTTAACTACAATATCCACATCATTACTATTAATCATAATATTTTCCACCATCATATTATGGTATTTTTACATAATGTTATGGTAATTTACCATAATACGATTATCATTTAAATTTAATAACATATATTAATTTTTCCTTTATAAGAGATTCGGGCATATTGTTGATAATAGTTCATGTCAAATGTTTGGAAAGTTTCGAAGAAGAAAAAATCGACTACATAATAAAAAACATTACCAAAGTTTTTACAGATTTAGGAGTACCAGCACAAGCAGTGGAAATTCTAGTACACGAAGTTCCCATGACCCATTGGAGAACAAAAGGATTATCCTGTGCAGAAAAATTCAAAGACGTTGATATTCCGGGATGAAGTAAAAAGTAACTGATTTCCTGATTTTTTTTAAATTTTCCCCTTTTTTAAACTGAAATGTTATTTAAGTATAGTAAATTTTATCTATCAAGGAAACTATACTACAATAGCGTGCATTAAGTAGGTTTAGGGTGTTTAATGGAAGAAGTGGATTAAGGTGTATGCCTATTAAATCTGAGTTCTATCTGTAAACAAAGACCCTAAAAATAGAAAAGTAAAAAAACAGGTGATTAGTATGTGGCATGGAAGAGAACATATGGGCGGAATGAGAATGATGATGAAAGAAAAGATGATGGAGGATATGAGCAAAGAAGACATGAAGCAGATGGCCGCCCTAATGATGGATAAAAAAATAGCCATCCTAGAAGTTAAACTAGAATACGCCAAAAAAGTGCGCGACATGATGAAATCTAAAATGTAAAAAGGGAGCCGTGCTATTGGATTTTTTATTTAAAAAATTTTATTTACTTCTTTTTTTGTTAATATAATCGTTTTAATATCTAATTTTAGCTTAAAAAACTACTTCTTGACGATGACTCCTACAACTCCCCCAAACGCCCCCAAAATCATGCAGGCAATTACCGATAATTGGAAGATAACATAACCAGCTATAATAACATCAGCTATTGTCCCCATTCCAGTAGATATCCAGCCAATGATATTATCTATTGCTCCCAATCCAAAGATCAAAAGTAAATTTAAAATTAAGCTCCCAATAATACCAGAAAGCAACCCCATTATAGCCCCATCCTTGCGGTCCATTCCAGCATACTCTTCGTAAACTTTACTGAAATAGGATGCTAAGAATCCTCCAACGAGGGGGCCTAAAATGAATAATGGAAAATAAACTAGATACAAAAGAAATGAAAGAACCGCACTTACCAGACCAGATAAACAGATAATTTTCCAATCAGCCATTTTAACTTACTCCCCTAATTTGATTGTGGTGATAGCTATTTTTATATAATGTTTTAATATAAACTAGATTTGTTTTTATATAAATTAGATACTTTAACCGTGTTTTTTATGGATAAAAGAAGCCCGAACACCATATTATTCCTGCTTTTCATTGGTGTTTTCATGGGAGCCGTTGATATGGGGATTGTAGGCCCGGCACTGCCAGCTATACAATCATATTTCGGGATGAACGAAAGGATCCTATCCTGGATCTTCACCATATACATCCTGTTTTATATCATTGGCACGCCTTTAATGGCCAAATTATCCGATATTTATGGTAAAAAGTTCATTTATATATTGGACATCATATTATTTGGTGTAGGTTCATATATTACTGTAACATCCGCTTCATTTGAAATGCTGCTAATTGGAAGGGCAATCCAGGGAATGGGTGCGGGAGGCATATTTCCAGTGGCCAATGCCTATATCGGGGATATCTTCCCACCAGAAAAGAGGGGCGGAGCACTGGGAATATTAAGTTCAGTATGGGGTTTATCCTTTGTTCTAGGACCAATATTAGGTGCATTACTGCTTAACTATTCCTGGCAGTGGCTTTTTATAATCAACATCCCCATATCCATAGTCGTTGCCCTGGCATGCTTGTATGTGTTCCCTAAAGGTGAGAAAAACCACGAGTTCAATTTCGACTGGCAGGGCCTGATTGTTCTGGGACTCCTGGTCACCCTACTATCATATGGTATCAACCAGATAGATGCCTACCATTTTCTGGCGAGTTTACTTTCCATAAACGTATTACCCTTCCTCATCATCAGTTTACTGTTATTCCCCATACTCTGGAAGATAGAAATAGATGCTCCCGACCCCTTAATTCCAATTGATCTCTTAAAAAGCAGGGAAGTTAAACTGGTAAACAGCATAATGTTCGGCACCGGTCTGGTGCAGACTTCCACCGTATTTGTCCCTGCCTTTGTAATCACCACCCTATCCTTCACCACTTCAGAAGCCAGCCTGATGTTACTACCCATAGTAGTGACCATGGCCATCGGCGGCCCAATTGTCGGGAGACTCCTGGATAAGTTTGGCTCCAGAAATATAATGTCCCTGGGAATTTCCACCATGGTAATAGGCCTATTTATCCTTGGATTATCCTCCAAATCCTTGTTTATATTCATATTCAGCGGAGTACTGATTGGTGTGGGTATGAGCACAGCGATAGGATCTCCTCCCCGCTACATCATGCTCCTGGAAAGCCCTCCAGAGGAAAGGGCATCTGGTCAGGGAATCCTGAACATCATAACCAGCATAGGACAATTAATAGGTGGAGCCCTAATTGGAGCATTCATAGGGTCATATGCTGGAGAATTAATTGGCTACGAATTTGCATTTATATTCATAGGAATTGCTGCTATCGTCATGACCATCTTGGCTTTTAACTTAAAAAGTAAAGAAGAGCAGCTTAAGACTTGGAGTAATTAATAGTTATTTAAACAACTCTGATTTCCGCAATTAATCTGGTGGAGTTCTACGATGACCCTTGACATCTACAGATTTACCTTTACCACGAGGTTTGGCCCTTTTATGTCTTCTAACACTTACAGTTTTTTTCTCAGTTTTTTGACATATTACATCTCCTTAAAGCTTTCTTATGAAAAATTAATAATCATTCAACCTATCCTGCTTTTTCATCTCATTATGCATCCAGTTAAACAGCTTCCAAGCCTCTTCCACCATCTCCATCTGGTGCTTATGTTTGAGTTCTGGAGTGACTTCCCGGATTCTGGTCCTGTACTCTCTTCTATCCATCATCTCATAGTATCTTGTTTTGTAAAATCATCATCAGTACTTCGATGGCAAATACCCAAGCACAAACGAAGTACATACCAACCAACAGGGACTTGTAATCTGTTTTCTTATGTCCACATGCTAAACAATGTTCAACCACGTTTCACACCTCCCTCTCATATTTATACCAGTTTAAAAGCTTCTCTGTAGGGATTATGAGCAGTTCACTACTTCTGGGCTTTTTAATACCCGACTTTTTCTGTGGTTTTATACCTACCATACACCATCCCTCCAGGAAGAAATTATGATGGTTAAAATAAGTGAGGATTGGCCAAGAGCAGGTGAGAAGTATAATAGTAATATTAAAATCTGTAAAAATAGGATACGGCTTCAATACTAATACAAGCCAGAAAAAATAGAGAATCTTAAAAAAATTAATTAATGGAAAAAAGAATTCACCCTAACCTACTAACTCCAATCAGGGACTCTACAGGCACTCCTTCCACCGAATTTATTCCCTTTTTATCTATCAGGACAACTACGGCAATAGGTTCGGCACCTAAGTCTTTAAAGGCTTTTATGGCTTCGGTTATGGTCCTTCCGCTGGTGATTACATCGTCTACGATTACTATCCGGCGTCCTTCCACGGTGGCGAAGTTGCTGCTTACTGTTCCCTTGGCGTCTTCTTCTTTACGGGTTTTTGTGGGGTGGAATATGGATATGTCGGCTTTTATTATGTCGGCCATCATGGTGGCGAAGGGTATTCCACTGACTGCGATTCCCACGATTACTTCTGGTTCGCCGTGTTCCAGGGCCATGTCTGCCAGGGCGGCGGAGACGAAGTTCATCCTCACCGAGCTTCCGCCCAGGCTCTTCCAGTTTATCGCTATGTCCAGGGGTGCTTTTTCCTGTTCTTTTCCTTTACCCTTTACACTTCCAAGGATCAGCCATCTTGCTGTGTCTTTGGATACGTTCAGTTCATCTGCGATTTCTCCAGTGGTGAAGCCTCTGCTTCTAAGTTCATGTGCCTCTTCTATGAGTTTTTCATTCATATATAACACATCCTTATTGATCAAACTTCATTCATATTTATGGGGGTCTTGGATTTTGCGGATTTCATAGCGGCCAGTACAACCTTCAGGGCGTGTATTCCGTCTTCGCCTGTGATTTTCGGCTCTTCGTCTTTGACTATGCATGATAAAAATGAATTTAATTCTTCCTTTAGAGGTTCTTTATGGGCTACATTGACTTTTTGGGCGTTTTTCCCGTATACCTGCACCGTCTGATCTATGTAGTCTATAGATATTATACCATCCACACCAATTATCTCTAACTGTCTCTTCTTATAGGGTGTGAGCCAGTTCGTCTCCAGTACACCGACGGTCCCGCTTTCAAATTTCATCATCAACTCGGCATGGTCTTCGAATTCACATTTCTCCAGTCTACTTCCCATATTAGCATAAACCCTGGATACTGGACTGTCAAAGAGATAGAACATTATGTCTACTTCATGGATTGCCAGGTCGATGGTAACTCCCACATCCTTTATCCTCGGCGGGAAGGGTCCGACCCTCTTTGCAGAGGCGGATACAACCTCACCGATAACTCCCTTATCTATAAGTCTTTTAGCCTCGAGTACCGCTGGATTGAATCTTTCCACGTGTCCAGTTGCCAGTTTAACCCCGGCATCCTCTGCAGCGTCCACCATTTCCTTGGCCTCGTCCAGGGTGAATGCTATGGGTTTTTCCACCAGTACATGTTTTCCCTCTCGAATGGCACTCATCACCACCTCGTAATGATAGGTGGTGGGTACACAGACGCTTACTGCTTCTATTTCGGGCATTTCCAGAACGTTACCATAATCAACGTATCCTACCGTGTGATATTCCTTGGAAACCTCGGCCAGGGTTCCTTTCATTAAATCAGATATAGCCAGGAGGTTAGCATTTTTTATTTTGGAATAGACACGCACGTGATTCTGGCCCATGGCACCCACCCCAATAACGCCAACATTAACACTTCTCACTAGCTATCCTCCTTGATAATTTTAGCCGCTTTTTCACCCATCTTCTGGGCATCAAATAGTGGACCACTTAAATTAACTTCTGATATCACTTCACCATCCCTGGTGAGTAGAATAGTGTACAGATGAAGCTTATCTCCTTCTGCACGTGCATTCGCACCCAGAGGCCACTGACAACCCCCGCCTAATTCTTCTAAAACAGTTTTTTCAGCTTTAACTTCCTGGGCCGATGGTGTGTGATTTAATTTTTCGAGTATATCCTTAAATTCGTTATCTTCTCTAGCCACTATGGCCAGTGCTCCCTGACCAGCTGCTGGAGTAAAATATTCTACAGGAAACACCTGTTTAATATGTTCTTCAAGTCCGAGTCTTTTGAGCCCGGCTTCAGCTAATATTATGCCCTGATATTCCCCATTTATAACTTTGTTTATACGTGTTTCTACATTTCCTCGTATTGACTTTATTTTTACATTCTTTAGGTGGTAGTTAATAAAAGCTTCTCTTCTTAGACTGCTGGTGCCTAACATAGCTCCTTCGGGGATCTCGTCCCAGGCATATGGTGATATCAGCGCTTCTCTGGGAGATTCTCTGGGGGGCACTGAAACCACCTCCAGACCTTCTACCAGTTCTGTGGGGAGGTCTTTGAGGCTGTGGACTGCAAAATCAACTTCTCCCTCTAAAACTGCTTTATCCAGTTCCTTGGTGAATATTCCCTTAACATCCATATTGTAAAGCTGGGAATCATTGATCTTATCTCCGGTGGTCTTAATTATCTCCACTTCTACTTCTTCACTGGTGATTTCAGATAACTCTTTTATTATGTATTCAGTCTGCACCACTGCCAGTCTGCTTCCCCTGGTACCTGCTTTCAAGATGTCATCCTCCCATAGTTAGGGTAATTTCTTACATGTAAATTTGAATCAAGTTATTATGTATCGTTAAACTCTTAAAAAAGTGTATTTAATAATTGAACAATTTAGGATTTAACCGTGTATTTTTAATAATAATCAAGTTTTAGGATTTAACATTTGTACATATTTGAATATTTTTTTATACTATATCATCTATATTCTAAGTCCAGTAAATTCGACCTGTAAATCAGTAAAACGTTCTGGTATCCTTTTGCTCTTGCATATTCAACTGCATCATTGCATTCTTCCCAGTAGTTTAAATTTCTAGTTATCCTATCTTTAACGGACGCCCCCAGTTCATCGGTGAGTATAAGTCCTATATCCATACTTAATTCGTCTAACACCCGGGAAACAGATTCCTCATCAATTTCTTCACAGGTAACCCCATATTGACCTCCAAAAATCACTGCACTCCTGGGAAGATGCTCTACCATCCCTATGGCTCTTTTGACGGCTGTCACATTTATGCCGGGATTTATCTCCTCAATCAAAGTTGTATTGCCCTCATGTTTGATGGTTGTTCTCCCCTTCAAACCATGAAAATTCTCAAGCCCGGATTTTACAGATTCAACAGATTTTCCACAGGTCAACGAGGCACATATAGTGGAGAGGACATTCTCTACATGATATGGGGCCGGTGCAAAGGTTATAACCTCAAAGTTGTCATCTAGAATTTCACCAGAAACTGTTTTAAGCCCCTGGACCTCTACCCTAAAGGAAGTTTTTGTAAGTCCGTATTTGATATCTCTAGCTTTAACGTTGCCTTCAGTTAAACCGAAGGTGTTGGTTTTCTTTTCATGTTGGGTGTAATATTTCTGGTAGGAATCATAGTCACAGGCCACCAGTTCATCTTTAAAAATCTGTTCCTTGGCCTGGCTGGCTGTTTTCGTTCCGGAAGCTATGGAATAATCCTCGGCTATGTTGGTTAGAACTCCTACCTGGGCTAGTCCTGTCCCGCCCAGGGAAGTTTCCCATATATAAATTCCAGGGTTGTATTTCTGGCCCAGTTCCCACGCAGTTATGATACTCGCAGGGGTTATGCTTATATTTCTTTCTAATAGCTTATCCTTAATTTCTACACCTAAACTGGTTAAAATAAGTGGATTGGTATCTTTAAAGATCTCCCGTAGCATGTGTACAACGGTGGTTTTCCCTTTAACCCCTGTAACTTCAATCATAGGGATTTTTATCTCTTCCTTCAGTAGATATACAACTGCATCGTGGTGGGTCATGTCCACGGAATATTTTAAGTTGCTGTGAATGGGAGCCACTACTAATGCCTTATTTCCCCCTAGAAAGAAACTTTCATCCACCAATTTAACATTCTCAATCTGGAGTTGTTTCTTCTGCTCCTCACTAAGGGTGTGGTAGATGTCCCACGCATAAACCTCACAGTTTAGTTTAGAAAACTCAGTGGCCAGTTTAACCCCCCCATGGGTCGTGTCCACAATTAATACCTTATCCTGCATATTTTCATCCGTTATTCGCATATTCCGCCTTGAACGAGTTTTTCCCTTACTTTCCGGTAAAAGTCCTTGGTTAGTCTTACAAAACGAGCATAATCATCTGATTTACGAAATATTATTTCGTCCATGTAGTTTATCTCTTCTTCTATTTGGCCATCAATAACTGCCATGGCCTTTTTACCTTCTCGCAGTAACCTAACCTTTATTTCACTGTTATCCGACACTACCATTGGTCGGGATCCTAATTTAAACGGGCAAATGGGGACTATTGTAAATGCTGATACACGGGGATCTACTATTGGCCCGCCAGCCGACATGGAATAAGCGGTGGAACCGCTGGGTGTGGCTATGATCAATCCATCCGCCCTTAGTTCTTCTGCCACCTCTTCATCCACACTTATCTCTACATGCAGCATTTTAGCTGGTTTACGGGTCATGATTACTACCTCGTTTAGTGCGGTGTGTAACTTATGATTGTGCTGGATCTGGAGTTGAGTTCTTTTTTCCACAAAATATTTACCAGCTAAAACCTGTTCTAAGGATTTAAAAACCAGTTCAGGATCTATTTCAGTTAAAAATCCCACGGTACCCATGTTGATACCGAATAATGGTATGTTTTTGGAACATATGAAACTTTGGGTTCTTAAAATGGTCCCGTCCCCACCCACGGCTATGATAATATCGGTATCCATTTCTTCCAGGGGAGTTGCAATGTTATGGTATTTATCTAAGTGTTCTGCTACTGATTTATCCAGTACAGTTTCCACATTTTTCTCCATGAGGTAGTCAACTATTTTTTCAGTCAGTTGTATGGATTCTTCCATATCTAGACGGCTTACAACACCTATTTTCATATTATATTCCCCCTATGAGTCTAATTAATTCCTGGTGAACTTCACTGTTGCCAGAAGCAATTATGGAGGTTCTCTCTAAAACATTTAATTTACCATTTAATGGCTGGTTATGTTCATCAGTTACCAGTCCTGCGGCTTCTTCCACTATTAGTTTGGCAGCCGCCACATCCACTATCCTTAAATTACCACGGATATCCAGGAAAGCATCGTAGGTCCCATCCGCTACATAACAAAGCTCTACAGCCACTGATCCCAGGATTCGCATACGCCTTACCATCTTACATAGCTTATCCACCTTTTCCATGTCCGCCCGGTAGATGTAAGCACCAATGGAAGACTTTGAAATATCCGTCCGGGAGGAGGTGCTGATATCCTGGCCATTTAAACTGGCACCACCGCCCCGAATTGCCTGGTAAATATCTCCTGTGGCGAAGTTTTTCACAAATCCTAATTCTATATCATGGATGGTCATTGATCTGTCTGGATCGGTTACTTCTGCAATGGCCAGTGATATTCCATAGGCCGGTATATTTTTAACCGCATTATTGGTCCCATCCAGGGGATCCACCACAAAGACAACCTCTGGAGAGCCAGAACCGATATCTATCCTTCCTATCTCCTCACTAACCAGGGTTAAAGGCCTTCCGGCTCCTTCTAAAACCTCGACCACTTTTTCTTCGGCAACTAAATCTATTAGTTTGGTGGGTGTGCCGTCTGCCCCCATTTTAACTGTCTCTCCCGCTTCTTTTTCTCCAACCAGTGGAGTGATTGCCTGATCAACCTCTCGCATTATTTGGTAGGAAACTTCACTCCAGAACTTAGAATCATTCATTTCCTTAACTGCCTCCTTATTCCAGGTAAACCACTGCTGCTATGGCTGCACCCTGGTTTTTAACCCGGTGCTCCTGGCATTTGATAATTATATCTTTAATTTCTAATCCACGAATCCGCATCATACTGTTGACCATGTCCAGTGCTTCTCCCTTAACCTTCTCTGGATCCTGATTAATACCACCATGCTCCACCACACATCCCAGTTCATCTGATATGGCCACCGCTATAACAGCGCATAGCTGGTCACCTTCCCGACTTGACGAGACATAGGAAAGCACGGTGTTAACCATCTTCCCCGCTGGAAACTGGGGGAGCTCCACTATTTCTGCCCCGGTGGGTATGATGCTGGAAACTTTTATAAGATTAACATCTCCTATCCCTGCAGCGAGCAAGGCATTGTCAAAGGCGTTGAGTTTTGATGGGCCTTCTGCTTTTCCTGAAGTTATGGATACTTTCATGTTACCACTCAAAGTTTAAATATTGAAAAAAATATAGCCTTTGTATTAACATAAACGATCTAATCTTTGCATTCCTTTAATTATAAATTAATGTTTTCTAATCTATTTAGAAATTTAATTTTTAATACGGATTAATCGGAGGTTTATTTAAATGTCAAAAAAAGTAGTTGAAGTTAAAACTTTAAAAGTAGGTAAATATGTCATATTAGATGGTGAAGCATCTAAAATAGTGAACATCCAAACATCCTCCCCGGGAAAGCACGGGGCAGCCAAGGCACGAGTAGATGCCATTGGAATTTTCGACAACCAGAAAAGAGGCATCGTTAAACCAGTAGACGCTAAAATCGACATCCCTATAATAGATAAAAGGACCGCTCAGGTCCTGGCTTTAATGGGTAGTGATGTGCAGCTTATGGATCTGGAAACCTACGAAACATTCGAGGTGCCTATACCTGATGACCTGCGTAACGACCTGGTTGAAGGTGCAGAAGTAGGTTACATAGTTGCCCTGGGCAACAAGAAATTGATGCGGATAAAATAAGAATAAAGGGATAATAAAAGGTAATCCTTTTTTAGTCTCTGATTTTGTGGACGAACCTTAAATTTTGAGGATATGCACATGCTCTTGTACACTGAAAATCCTTTAAAATTTGCATTTTCCAAGGAATTTAATGATGACCGACCAAAATCAGGACGGTACGGTATTTTAGGGGTGCCATTCGACAGCACTACTACTTATCTCCCAGGAGCAAGATTTGGACCGAATGCAATCCGGGAAGCATCCTACAACCTAGAGAAATACCATCTCAACCTGAATAAGGAGCCTTCGGAACCTTTCTATGACCTGGGAAACTTGCAGGTGGTCCATGGGAACTTCCAGAAAACCAGCAGGCACCTGGAATCAACCATCCAGGAGATTAAAGAATTGGAACTTAACCCCATAACACTTGGTGGGGAACACAGCGTCAGTTATAGCGTTTTGAAGGCATTTGATGCCCAGGATGTTACTGTTCTACACTTCGACGCCCATATGGACCTCCGTGATATCTATCAGGGCGAGAAATACTCGCACGCAACGGTGATGAGGCGGATTTATGATTTGAACCCGGATGGGATCATCCAAGTCGGAATCAGATCCGGAACCAAAGATGAGGTGGAATTCGCCCGGGACGCCGGGGTTAAATATCTCACTTCATCCTGGGTTAAAGAGAATCTAAAAGATGTAGAAAAGTTAATTTCATCCATTAAAGGCCTAATATATGTTACATTGGATATAGACGTGTTAGACCCGGCGTATGCGCCATCAGTCGGTACTCCCTGCACTGGAGGTTTAAATCCCCTGGAGTTGCAGAAGTTAATCTTCTCTTTAGAGGGTAAGGATGTGGTTGGCTTCGATTTAGTGGAAGTCTCCTCCCGCTGTGTGGGGGATATAACCTCGGTAAATGCTGCACAGGTTGTTTATGATTATATTTGTTTATGAATCTAAAAAAATTATTAAAAGGAGTTGAAAATTATGTCAAAAGTATCAGGAACTAACAAGAGAACCAGACCGAAGAGGAAGTATAAAAAACCAGGTAGTAAGAGGGGTAGAGGAGTTAAAAAATCTTAAATCCCTATTAAGCCACTATTTATTTAAAATCCCAAAACTAACCTTTTATTAATATCCTTTCCTATTTTTTAATCTAGATTTGGGTTGTCAATTCCATCTAAATTTAGGATATAAATATGAGACATTGAATACGATTACCACTATAACCACTAAATAATATGATGATAGGAAGAAGGCTCTTTAAAACGGCAGACTTACTTGCATATATTTCTATCACATTTTTTTGGCCAGATCTCTGAATTTTAACTTTTCAAATCTTAAATAGAAATCCTTACTCCAAAATAAAATTATTTTTAAATAGAATTAAAAATAAAATATTTCTAATAATTTTAACCAATTAATATTATGTTTAATTTTATCTACAGGTGGAAAAATGTACACGAGAGAAATTGAGCTTTCCGGCCATATCATAGACTCATTAATCATCCCTAAAGCACTGGATTTAATCATGGATATGGGTGGTGACTTTGAAATACTGGAATTTAAGGTAGGTAAATTAAAAAAGGACACTAGCTATGCTAAACTACAGGTTAAAGGTAAGAGTGAAGAACATTTGGGGGAGATACTTGATGAACTTTCAGAGATAGGTGCTGTAGTAGTAGAGATCAATGAAGTCGAATTTAAAGCATCCCCTAAAGATAAAACTTTTCCTGATGAATTCTATTCCACCACCAACCATCCTACCTATGTGCGATTTAATAATCGTTGGATCCAGGTTGAAAATATAGAGATGGATTGCGCCATCGTATTAGACACCGAGGAGTTGAGAGCTTACTGCAAACCCCTGGCCCATATAAAAGAAGGGGATAATATAGTCGTAGGAAGGGAAGGTATCAGAGTAGTGCCCCCAGAAAGGCCCAGGGGTAAACTGGGTGTTTTCGAGTTCATGTCCAGCGATGCATCCACAGAAAAGCCCTTCAAATCCATAATGAGTAAAACCGCCAGGGAAATTAAGAGAATCAAAGATAAAGGTGGAAAAATTGCACTGGTGGGCGGTCCTGCAATCGTGCATACTGGTAACGCCCCTATTCTGGCCCAGATGATCAAAGAGGGAATCATCGATGTTCTCTTTGCCGGGAACGCACTGGCCACCCACGATATTGAAAACGCCATCTATGGCACTTCCCTGGGTATCAGTGTTAAAACTGGTGAAACAGTGACCAGGGGACACAGGCACCATATATATGCTATAAATAAGATTAACCAGGCAGGATCCATAAAAAACGCGGTAGAACAGGGTATTTTAAAGGAGGGGATCATGTATGAGTGTGTTAAAAATGACGTCCCCTTCGTACTGGCCGGCTCCATCAGGGATGACGGACCCCTCCCTGATGTAATAACCGACGTATTGGAGGCCCAGGATGCCATGCGTAAGTACGTGCAGGATGTGGATATGGTAATCATGATCGCCACCATGCTCCACTCCATAGCCGTGGGAAACATACTCCCCTCGGAGGTTAAAAGTATCTGTGTTGATATAAACCCATCAACAGTCACCAAACTCAGTGACCGGGGCAGTGCCCAGGTGATAGGTATCGTTACTGATGTTGGGGCGTTTTTACCCATGTTACTTCAGGAACTTGGAAAATGAGTTAGAAAAATGAGTTATAATATAATATGTATGGCTTTAAGTCACGTGATAGAATAAAGAGGATTTAAGGGGAGACTTAAAGCCATACATGGGGAGGAATGTAAAACATATGACTTTAAGCTTTGATACATTTGAGCTGAGGATGGAGGATGCTTAAAGTCATATATTTTGGAGGAAATAAGATTTGAGTAATGGTTTTAAGAATTTTTAGATGATCTTTTGGCAGAAGTGTCCTAAAACCATACTCTATATTTCACCATTTTTACTACCACCTCCCTTAATTTAGGAAAATTAAAAAAATTTAAAGATCTAACACGACCTAAATTACTTATTTTCAGATTTAAACCTCTTTTTTAGGAAATTTACCAATTTTGAATCAGCTTTCGACTCAGGTATAGTTTCATATCCACAGTTAGGGCATCTAACCATGCCACAATTTGATTCCAAACAGAATTGGCAAGTTTCGGTCTTTTTAGTTTCGTCAAAAACATATCCACATATTTTACATCTCATGATATAACCTTCACATAAAATTTAGGTATGCCTAAACTTTGTAGTGTTAGGTATACCTAAATCTTTCATAGTATATAAAGTTTTGGTATATCAAATAATTTTGGATTTCAAAATAAAAATCCTAAAAAACACTTAAGGAGATTAAACGGCTCTCTCTTTTATAAATAATAATACCTGAGAAACGATAGCCAAAACTGGTAGTTCAATTAAGGGCCCTATTACCAGAGTTAAAGCTATTAAAGGTTCGTTTGGAAATGCAACCACTGCGATGGCTAAAGCTATTGGCGAATTTCTGGCCAACGTTGTTAAACATAAACTGGTGCATTCTCCATAAGCTAATTTAGCTATTTTAGCCACAACCCGTACCAATAGGAAGTTGATTATGAAGAACAATAGAATTGGAATGAACAGGATTAAAACTACCATCAAATTATCCAGCAGATATCTTCCTTGGGAAGCGAACATGCAAAAAATAGCCAGGCTCAGGAAAATAATTTGTGCAGAAGTAAAGAAGGATATTACCGGTCTTTCAATGGAATTCCACTTACTGAGTAAATAACGGACGATCTGAGCCAGGATAAATGGCAATAAAACGATGCATACTATGCTTTCAATTAACATCCCCGTATCAAAGGTTCCGGATGCACCGAAAAATAGCAGTAAATAAACAGGTAACAAGATAAGCTGTAACACCAAGTTTAAAGGAAGTATGGATGCACTTAAAGGAACGTTACCCCTTGCAATGTTGGTAAACACGATGTACCAGTCAGTGCACGGTGTTACCATGAGCATGACAAAGCCAATCCATAATGCAGGTTCTTGATTTAGGAAAATGGCACCTAAAAAATATGCAAGCAGTGGAGTCCAGATGAAATTAATCAATAGAGTAAGCCTGGTGAACCTGAAGTTAGAGAAACCTTTAGTAAAATCCTTGAGAGGTATTGCCTAGGAAGACACCAAACAACATAGCGAATAGAAAAGGCACTACAAAATGACTAGCATTGTCTGATATTATGGCTACCTGACCAAAAAGTAGTCCCAGGATTAGAGCTGCAAATATTATAATGGTTTGAAATTTTCCTAGAATATTCATATAGGTCAAAACTTAAAAATTATGGGATATAATTTGTCTAATTGATTATTTAAATTATATAAAATTTCACTCAAGTAAGAAAAATGAGTTTTAAGTTTATAAATTAACTCTTTTCAAGTATTTATCTCCGTACCTTAGATAGTGGTTGTACGTGTAAATCCCGAACCTTTTTAGATGGTTTAGACTTACCATTGTAGGTTATCAGTCTGGAACTATTGGCCACCACCAGGACCGACCCGGCATTATGGATTAAAGCACCAGCTACAGGTCCGATGATCCCAAACGCGGCGAGAAGGATAGCTGTACAGTTGATGAGTATCGGTACCACGATGTTCACGTTTATGGTGCCTAAAACCTTACCAGAAAGATTTATCAACTCGGGGATTTTGCCTATGTCATCGGACATCAAAGCAATATCCGCCGTTTCTATAGCAACATCCGCCCCTAACGCCCCCATAGAAACCCCCACATGTGATATGGCAAGGGCAGGGGCATCATTTATCCCGTCACCAACCATGGCTACCTTTTTGTTATCCTTCAACTGGCCCTCTATTACCTTAACCTTGTCGTTAGGGAGTTGTTCATAGTATACTTCATCTATACCCACCTGCCGGGCAATGGACCCCGCCGTATCTTTATTATCACCGGTTAAGAGCAGAATTTCACCCACCATTCCTTTAAGCTGGTGTATGGTTTCTGGGACGTTATCTTTCACTTTGTCTGCAATGGTTAAAAGACCGATTATGGAATTTTCCCGGGCAACCATCAGAACAGTTTTCCCCTGGTTTTCATGGGAACGAATCAGACTGCTTTGTTCCTGAGTTAGTTCAATCCCATTCCTTTTAATTAACTTTTGATTACCCACCAAAACTCTCTTGTTGTTTATCAGGGCCATAACTCCCTGGCCTAATTCTATTTTAAACTCGTGGGGATCGTCTGCATCCAGTGATCTCTCCCTAGCCTTGGTATAAATCGCCTTACCTATTGGATGCTCTGAAAACTTCTCTGCTGCCGCTGCCCACCTGAGGATTTCTTCTTCACCGTGCTCCTGAGTTAAGGGGATGACATCAATTACTTCCGGTTTGCCCTTGGTGATAGTACCGGTTTTATCGAAGGCTATGGTGTCAATTTGACCCACCTTCTCCAGTGCTTCACCACTTTTAATTAAGATACCTTTACGTGACGCATTGCCTATGCCGGCCATGATGGCAGTTGGTGTGGCCAGTACCAGGGCACAGGGACAGAACACCACCAGAATGGTCACCACCCTTATGATATCATACGTCAGGAAATAGGTAACTATGGAGGCTAAAATCGCCATGGGTACAATTATAGTAGCCACTCTATCTGTAATACGAACAACAGGGGCTTTTTTGTTTTCAGCTTCCTTGACCAGTCTTATAAGCTTAGCCAGAGAGGTGTCCTCACCAACTTTGGTAGCTTTTACTTCAACCACTCCCAACTGGTTCAACGTACCTACAAACACCTCGTCAGACACTGTTTTATCCACTGGCATGGATTCCCCGGTGATTATAGATTGATTGATGGAAGTATGGCCCTTCACAATCACCCCATCTACCGGGATTGACTCACCAGGCTTAACCAGGATAATATCGTTGGTCTTCACCTCTTGAATGGAAATTTCCTTTTCTCCATCTGTTGTTCTTATCCTTGCTACGGGAGGAGCAAGTTGGATGAGCTTTTTAACACTTTCCTGTGCTTTTCTAACGGTGTGATCTTCCAGTATCTCTCCGATCATCATGATAACCGCGATTTCTCCTGCTGCAAAGTATTCCCCGATGACAACCGATGCGATGAGTGCGATGCTTACCAGGACATTCGCCTTTAAATCAAAGGATGTGATGAGTCCTTTCGCTGCTTCAAGGAGTATTGGAGTACCGCTGATAACTATACTTATCAAGGCGGGGTCAAAAGGCAGTATACCCTTTAAGAGTCCCAGCCAGCTAATCAAAAGAAAGATCGCTGATATGATGGTTAAAATAATGGTCCGATTTTCACTGTTACCTATAAAATCTTTAAAACTGGTTAGATCTCTCATATTGGTGCACCCTGCTACTTAAAAATACATTAAAAAAGTATTACCCATCATATATCATAACCCACTTTTGAAATGTATTAACGTTATTATAACGGGTTTAATAGTATTTAAAGGTATTTATCAAGGTTATTTAAGTAATAATAAAATTTACTTGATTTATTTGATCATCAAAAGTTTTATACATCTTCAAAAATTAAATTAACAGAAATAAAGGATTTTAAAAATGAATCAAAAAATTCGAAATTAGGACATCCTAAAAATAGTATTATAAATCAATATTACTTTAATATTAGATTTCTTAATCTCCATGAAATAAGAAAAAAGGGAGTTATTTTCCTTCTGATCCCTGATTTTCATAAGGTCCAGCGAGATCATGCACTTTACCTTCACCAAAATCAACACTATGGTTACCTATTCTCAGGGCATTTAATATAACAGCAATGGTCAAACCAACATCCCCCAAAGTAACTGCCACCCATAATGGGACGAATCCAAATACAGCGAACGCGGCTAAGACCAATTGAATTACCAGTGCTGATGAAACGTTTTGTTTAACCACGGACATGGTCTTTCTACTTAAATCAATGAAGTAGTTGACCTTCGATATATTATCTTGCATCAACGCTACATCTGCCGTTTCTATGGCCACATCTGAACCTGCAGCACCCATAGCAATACCCACATTAGCCCTGGTAAGTGCAGGAGCATCGTTTACACCATCACCTACCATGGCAACATATTCGCCTTTATCAATGAATTCCTCAACTATTCTGACTTTATCTTCCGGTAAAAGGCCGGCGTAATACTCATCAACTCCTATCCTGGAGGATACTGCTTTTGCCGTCCCCTCATTGTCCCCGGTGAGCATTACGATCTTAATGTTCCTTTCTTTAAGTCCGTGGATGGTTTCCCTTGAAAGTGGCCTGATTTTGTCCATCAATCCAATTAATCCGATGATATGTTCGTCGTTACCCAGTATTATAATGGTTTTACCTTCATTTTGGAGTTTATCTATTGATTTCTGGGGAAATTCAGGACTAACT
>MVQY01000068.1 GCA_002067325.1 Methanobacterium sp. PtaU1.Bin097 | reverse complement strand
CAGACCAGTTACTATAATTTAAACATGGAAACTGAATTTATTTACAGGAGACATTAACCTTGAAAGATGTTAAAAACCATTTTGAAGAAGAAGCAGAAGAATTTGACGATTTAATATTGAAATTAATCCCAAATTACAAGGGAATGATAAATTCACTAATCAGTAGTATTCCTTTCGAAAGTTCTAAGCCTATTAAAGTCCTGGATCTGGGATGTGGGACTGGTAATATAACCAGTGAAGTTAAAAAAAGATACCCCAAGGCACGGGTTACCTGTGTCGACCTGGCAGAGAACATGATCGAAATATCCCAGTATAAGCTGGCTCGATATGATGATATTGAGTATCAGGTGGCTGATCTGCGTGATTTCCAGTATGGTGAAGATAACTACGACCTGATCATATCCTCACTAGCAATGCATCACCTGCAAACTGATGAAGAGAAGATAGCCATTTACCAGAGGATATACGATGCCCTAACCGATGGAGGAGTTTTCCTCAATGCAGACCAGGTTCTGACCTCCAGCGAACACCTGGAAAAGGTGAACCATGAACAGTGGAAAGCGTTCATGCTTAAAACCCTGCCTTTAGATGAAGTTGAAGAGAAATGGGTACCCACCGCTTATAATGAGGATCATCCCGCACCTTTAGTGGACCATCTGGACTGGCTGCGTGATGTTGGGTTTAAAGAGGTTGATGTTATGTGGAAATATGTTAAGGGGGCTGTATTTGGTGGTAGAAAGTAAAAAAGGATTTTTGATTTTTAAAATAAATTCTATTCCCCAAACACCTGTTCAACCATCCACTCCGGTTTAAATTCCATGATATCGGAGTAGGATTGTCCTGTACCTAAAAAGAGTATTGGCTTATTTATCACGTGGCCGATGGATAGTGCTGCTCCGCCTTTTGCATCCGCATCTGCTTTGGTGAGTACTATTCCATCTACACCAACTGCATCATCGAATTTTCGGGCCTGTTCCACTGCATCGTTGCCGGTTAATGCATCACCCACAAATAAAATTAGATCGGGTTTTATCACCCTCTGGATCTTCTTCATCTCATCCATAAGGTTAACGTTGGTCTGCATCCTTCCGGCAGTGTCTACCAGTACCAGTTCTTTTCCTTGGGCCCGGGCGTGTTCCACTGCATCGTAGGCCACCGCTGCGGGGTCGGCACCCTTTTTATGCTTTATGATCTTAACACCGATTTTATCGGCATGGTGGGTTAACTGTTCAATAGCCCCCGCCCGGAATGTATCGGAGGCAGCGATTACCGGTTTGTAACCTTTCGCCATGAAATGGGTGGCTATCTTGGCTATGGTGGTGGTTTTTCCGGTACCATTTATGCCTACAAACATGATCTTAAGCGGTTCGCCCTGTTTACGCTTCAAGGCAATGAGGCTTTCTATATCCTGACTGTCAACTTCCAGTATCTTGGATATTGCTTTTTTAAGGGCTTCTTTGGTGAATTCGGATACGTCACTTCTTCGTTTTATCTTGCGACCCACCAGGTCTTCTTTTACAGAGTTTATAATCTCTTCAGCCACTTCCAGGGCCACATCCCCTTCCAGGAGGGACATCTCCAGTTCAAAGAGAATGTCATCCACATCCTTCTCTGATATGGTTTTATGGCGGACGAAGGAAAATATACCTTTTTTTTCCTTTTCAGAGGGTTCTATTTCTTCATTTATGGTTTTTTCCTGTTCTGACTCTGAGGTATCAGACTTTTCCTTCTTTTTATCTGACTTTTCATCAGATTTGCCTGCTCTCTTCTCATCAGCTTTTTCAGCCCTCTTCTCATCAGCCTTTTTAACTTTCTTCTTATCAACTTTTAGAGCCTTCTCAGTATCAGCTTTTTCAGGCTTTTCGGCATCAATTTTCCCAGGTTCTTCCTGAACCTCGCTCTTTTGAGCTTCTTCTTCCTCTCGGGATAGCTTATCTGTTATTTTACCAACAGTGCCAGAAAGTTTCTTTTTTAGGGATTCAAACAAAGAAGTTCACCCTCCATCTATCCTAAAATTTATCTTATCTTAAAAAATTTTCTTATTTTATTCTTAAAATTTAAAAAAAAGTAGTTTACTGGATTTTTATTGGAGCTGGTTTCCATTTCCTTCCAGTTTCTGTATGAGGGCTTCAGCTTCCGGTGTCTTTTTTATGATGAAATCGGTGATCTTATTAAGCTGATCTGTAATTTTAGCTGAAACTGCTTCTAATTCTTTTTTCTGTTCCTGGATGCTTTCTTCTGCTTCAGTTATTTTCTTCTTAACTGCTGCTCCAGCACCTAAGCCGACTATTACTTCATCGGTGTTTTTGATCTCGGTTATGATGAAGGAACCGGCACCGATGGGGACCAGAGTTTCCGCGTCCTTTTTATCCTTAATGGTCTGCAGAGTTTCCTGGGCAATGGTGAGATCGGCTATGTTGGCCTGTACAGTTTCCATCTGCTGGTTTAGAATATCTGCCTGTCCCTGGTACATGTTAAGCTCGTTTACAAGCTGATTCAGGCGTTCTCTATCATCCACTTTAATCACTCCCTAAGGAGGGCTTTAACTACTGGATCCAGCACGTCCTTTTCAGAAATTTCTTTGATATCTTCTATTTTAATCTTGCTTCTTTTGATATGGTGTTTGCTTCCGAATTCTGAATAAATCCTTTCTTTGATTTCTTCTTCATTGGTTGCTTTTAACTCTCTGGTGAAGGGTTTCAAACTGTTACCCGTCTCAAATTTACCCTGAATTCTAAATATCCTTGTTTTCATAAATATCCCTCTAGAAAACCAAATGTTTCTTCTATTCTTGCCAGTTCCGGCCCGGTGGTATTGGAACTTACTATGACTCCCTTTGAATTGGCGACTGTGCACGCTCCAACCAGTGATGTACCGTTGTTAACTGTTCCTACATCTGCCGGTGCTTTTAGTATTTTCTCTACCAGTTCAATATCTTGTGAGCTTGCGGAAGGATGTAGCAACACCCCTTTGTTGGTGGCGGCTGCCACAGCCCCGGTGATCTTGAATTTGGCTATAGTTCCCCTGACTACGTCCACATCTAAAACCTGGGATACCAGTTCCACTGCTTCATCGGAAAGCAGGGAATTCACTATGGCTCCAGAATCATTGGCCAGTACGATGTTACCCACCGCGGTTAGCCTGTCTGGTATTCTCTCCACTTCAACACCAGTGTCTTTTATGGCTTCTATTTCCCGGTCGAAGGCATATTTGGAAACTACAAATCCATTGGAATTGCCGCAGGTAAGCGCACCGGCCAGACTACTGCCGCTTATCAGGGTCTCGACTGTTTCCACTTCCAGTGATTCCTCAATTAAAGCCACGGTTTCCGGTGTTAAGTTAGGAGGTATTATGGCCAATCTTTCGGTGGCTGCTATGGAAACACCCAGGTTGGGGCTTCCGCCCAGATTTAATCTTTTAATCATCAAACCCACCTATTCTACCAAGGTGACTGATACGGTACCATCCTCGTCCTTAACGGCCTTTACCTTTATCTTTGGTGGTGTTTTCTGGATACCTCTTTCCCAAATTTTCTCATTTACAGATGAGTCTATTATTATATCATCAGATTTCATGTGTCTTTCCATGAACTCTCGAACGAGGCGTATTGCTTTGGGTGACCGGATGGTCCTGGGCACTTTTTTAACATCCCTTAATGGTATGGTGTAAATTCTTTCCATGATCGATTCTCCTTAAATGAGGCATTCTTATGCCTTGATCTTACTTCTTCTCCACTGCCTCATCTTAGGGTGGGTCCTTACTTTTCTTGATGTTTTAAGCATTACCCAGAGAGGCACTCTTCTATTTTGTTTGTTGGCCTTGGCCAGTCTTAATTTTTTGCCTAATGGCTTATTTCTACTCATATTTCTCTCCATCCTATTACTCTTGATTGTATGTGTTCTGGAAATATCTCGAGGGCAGTTCCATCTCCCCTCAACTCATCTATAATGTATCTTATTTCTATCTCATAATCAGAATTATTATGTGTGGTGGTTTGCTCCTTTTTAAGTTCGAAGAGGTTACTTGAAAGATCATCGATGGTTTTATGTCCAAACCCGGTTAGGTTCAGGTACTGGACGTTCTTTGAATCCTCAAGGCTTCTGATCTGGTTTATATCCAGTTTTGGTGTCCGGTCATCCCTACGTGTTCCATCGGCAACCACAAGGTAGTTCTCTGCCACTACGTGCAGAACTTCCCGGTGCAGGTAGTTGAGTCCGTTGTTGGGATACCCATCATCCAGGATAATTTCAGCAGTCTTCTCCAGTATCTCACGGTCTGGCTGGATTACTCGATGTGGAAATCCCAGATTCCCCGCCGACACTGCCGCGGGCTTAAATGAGGGGTAGACACCAAAGTTTATAGTTACCAGTTCCACCTCATATCCTAATTTTTGGAGTATCACCGCCATGAGGGAGCTATCTTTTCCCCCACTATAGAGTACGCATGCTTTCATCTTATTAATATTAATGGGATAAATTTTCTATTTCCAGGTGATTTTCATCTCTCTTTTTTGGCCAGTTAACCTCTTGAGGAGCACCTTGAGCTGTTCATCCGTTATCTTTGATTTTATCCTTCCCATCTGGGCTAACTGGATTAGCTGTAGTTCGATCTGGTCAACGAATTCCGGTTTGGTCAGGCGGAGGTTGGCCAGCCTACTTCGTGCTTCCGGGGTTAGAATCTGCATCATGGCCTGTCTTTTTTGAGCTTCAAGTTCACGTCGCATTCTCTCCTGCTCTGCTGCATCATTTTGTTGCTGTGCAGCCTGCTGAGCAGCCTGTTGTTGTAACTGTTCCATTTTCCTGCGGCGTATCTCTTCAATGTCGCTCATGAACTACCTCCCCATCAGTACTTGGCCAGTTCTGGAATGTCTTTTTTAAGCTGGTGGGATGTTTTATCCAGGAAGGATCTGCCTTTAGGAGTTACCTGTCTGCCTTCACCGATTTTCTCGATGTATCCGGCAGCTTCAAGCTGGTGTAGTGCTCCTCTTATTACCGCACCACTCCCTGGTCGGAATTTCTCTGCCTTGGAGCCTCTATCTTTTTTACCACCGTAGTATGATTTGAGACTGTTTATTCCTACGGGTCCGTCGATGTAGACTCTTCTGAGGATGGATGCGCATCGCACATACCACCAGTCAGGGTCTTCTGGTCTTCTTTCTTTGTGAACGCCTGTTTTAACAAATTGCGCCCATTCTGGGGCTTCTATATTCTTGTTTACCTTTAATTCCTTTGCAAGTTCACTGATAAGTGAATCTGCAGGTACGTCATAAATTGTAGTCATATTTATCCTCCAAAATTATCTTTTTTTGTCAAATTAATCTTTTTTTGTCAAATTATCTTTTCTTCTTAAAGATTATCATCTTTTCTTCTTAAATAGTACGGCAACGTTACCTCTAAGATCAACGAGTTTTGAATTGGTTTTTTCTATGATCTCCTTAATATGATTTTTCTTATCCTCTGACATGGACCTGGAGAATCTGATCTTCACCACTTCCCGGGCCTTGAGCTGTCGTTTTATCTCATCTATAACACTCTCTTTTACCCCGGATTTACCGATGCTGATGGTGATGGTGGAAAGTGACCTATTCATTATTTCCTTTTTTGATGGTGTGGAACTCAATTTTTTTTCTCCGTTTCTCTTTCTTTTCTCTGGTGTAGGGTATTCTTCTTATCTCGCCACATTCCAGGCATTTAATTTCAACTGAGGAATTTTTTAATCTTACCTGGGAGTTGGTTCCTGGCTGGAGGAATTTGTGGCAGTTTTTACAGTACCTCCGGTTCCAGGTGGGCTCGATTTTCAGGTTGTACTTCTGGGCTATGTCACGGGCCATCTGTACGTGCCGGTGTGATCTCTCCCTATTTTGGAAAAATTCTTCTTGAGCACGATTAAAAAGGATGTTAACTCGTTCTTCTGCTATTTTTATCATCCATTTTTGTCTTCTTCCCCTGCGCAATGTTTAACCCTCTGTGAGCTTTCCCTGTAAGTTTGATGGTGGTGTCTTAAGTTTTTTGGGGTTGAATCTCAACTAAGGACGAAATAAGTTTCAAATCCAGATATATGTACTTAAGAATAATAACATGATTTATCTACCTTACCCTTTAAAAAGGTTTCTTATCCCCCATCTCCTGGAGAAAAAATTTCAAAAACATAGCCTAGAAATTTCCCTAATCGTTCAAGAACCCAGGTAACCTGAAAAATCGACTCCCCCTACCGGAGAGGTTTTTTCTCCAT
>MVQY01000067.1 GCA_002067325.1 Methanobacterium sp. PtaU1.Bin097 | reverse complement strand
TAACATCATCGACGGACGAAACATCTTAAACACCGAATTGATGGCAGAAAAAGGGTTTAAATATGTTAGTATGGGACGGTAGGTAGTGTTTTTTTAATTACCCTTTTATTTATTAAATTAATTTAATTTCCCTTTTTATTTTATTAAATCTGTCTTTCTTTTAAATCCATTTTTTTCTTCTAAAAGTAAAAAATTTTTTTTACAAGTAGTACACACTGTGCAATAACTTTTTATTTTTCGGTGTTTTTTTGGACCAGTAGAAGTAGTCTGTAGTAATTACGATCCTGCCCTCCTCCAGGGTTAGTGTGTAATTTCCCTCCCAGTCGGTCACCACCCCGTTTATGAAGAAGGTTCCGTTGAAGTTTGCTCCATTGTTTTCAAATTGGGATGTTCCGTTCCAGGCTGCGCAGGTCATGTTCATGTTACCGCTTAAGATGGTGTTGAACATGGCGGTCTTCGTATCTTTTTGCAGAAGAAGGTAGTTGATGGTCTGGGGGGTTACTTTGATCATATCAACATGTCCTTTGACTTTCAAACCATCGGAGGTGTAATCCAGGGGGCTTTCGGATTTTTCCGCCCCCGAGAGGGCCAGTAGGATGTTGAAGTCCCTTCCAGTTCCATTTATATCATAAGATCCTCCCAGATAGCTTCCGCCGGGGGTGGAAGGTGGTAGGGTTACTTTGGAGCTCTGGCTGTACTTCATCTGGTCAAAAGTCAGGGCACTGAAGGTGCCCATGCTATATTCCAGTATACAAATGCTGCCAATGGTGGCAACTAATAAAATAATGATTATGTATTTCTTCTTCATGTTATCCTATCTGTAAAAATAAATAAAAAAATGGAAGTTAAAGGTTTTACACTTGAGCCATATATTCACAGACTACTGGTTGTACTCTATAGTTGATTTGAGGCACTCCCTCATCATCGATGATCATATTCATAAACTTGAAATGAGGAATTCCTTCATCATCGATGATTACATCCAGCTGTACGAATGTTTGCTGTATATTATCAATCTGATAGGTGTCCACGTCACCAGGGGTTGTACCTATTAGTATAGTACTTCCGGTGATGCCTGATGGTAATTGACCAATGGGCTGCTGCTGGTTTTCATCTATTACCCTGGGTTTATTGCATTTCTCCAGAAAGTCGTTGGATCCGGAATGATCTGGTTTTCGGTCCATCCAAAGAAGGTGGCGGTCAGTTGACCGGTGTTTCCGGTGGTGTCACTTAAAAGTGCTCCCCATGCCAGTACCGTCAAATTGGTATCGGTGGGTAAGGTTTCGTTTCCGTACTCTAACATATCACTCAAATCGAAGGTCACATTTTCTCCTGGTTTGATGAAAGCATTCATGTAGAATTTTTGTGGGGTACCGTTTTTATAGGTGGCATCTTCAACCTCCATGTACCAGTTCACCCATACGTCTGTGTTGTTGTTTACAATGGATACCTTACTCCCATTTACAGTAAGACTAGCATCTTCTGCTGCAGGAGTATTTAGTGTAAATGCTACAAAAGCACCGACTAAAACTACTGCCATTAATATTATCGTGATTAAAATCACATTCTTATTCAATTTCATCCCCCTCCTATAGCACCATTACTACTTTTTAAACAAACAATAATCTACGAAAACAAGTAGTAAGGGTATGATTTGCAACTCTGATCCTTTCAGGGACAACTTTAATGGAAGGCCGGTCTGTTTCCGAACTTAAAATCTCCTTAAGAGCAAGAAAAATAATCAGAAACACCACGGCTATGATACTGTAAGCCATAACCTGAGCGGTAACTGCAGTGGTGGTTGTGATCACCGTTGAAATCATATTTAAAAATTAACCTTCATAACATATATAAATAGGAAATAAGCGATTATGAGTACTATCACTCTTATTAAAGGTGTAAAAAGGCGATTATGAGTACTATCACTCTTATGTTTAATTGTACAAACCCATGATGTTCAGCCACAGATTCAGGAACAATAGACATCACTGTTATCCGGGAGTTTAAAGAGTAAAAATTCCATCTTCCTCTTTCTGCTACCAACAGTGTAATTAGAGGGTATCTTCATTTTCTCCCCATCCTCCCGGTTTATTATCTGTTCCATCTATACGGTGTTGGAGGTAACCCGGAGCAGATAAGAATGTCTTTTTATTCTCATGTGGGTCATGATACCTAAATATCACATTACTATGATCACAGGGGTGAGGTTGACTTTTTCACCTTTTTAAATGCCTTTTAAAAGTGTACTAACCCACTAATGTTCAGCCTTTTTAACTGCCTTTTAAAAGTCCATTTTCTCTTCAACTATCTCTATACAGCCGTATGGACATTCATGGATACAGAGCTGGCAGCTTCCGCAGGAGGCAGGGTCGATGTAGGCTTTCCCCTCGGCCTGGATGATGATGGTACCGTTTCCGGCATTTACCTGGGGACATACTCCTAGGCATAGGTGTTCGCATCCATCTCCGCCCATACAGCATTCTTCATCCACCACGGCTGACTTACAGGTGAAACTGAGAGCTTTTTTTACTGCTTCGCGGATCTGGTAGCCGGCCACGTGGAGTATGGCGTCATTTAACTCCGGGTCTTTCGCCATGGAGGCTAAACAGGGATAGTTATGGAACTTCTCGGCGGCGATAAACTCCGCCTCTGTTACTGGTACACCTTCCAGTTCCTGGGAAACGAAGGCGGTGCAGCCGCAGGGAGCGTCCCTTTTAACGGTGACCTTCTTTATAAGCTCCGCACCTATTTCTTCATCCTGGTTTCCAGTTAATTGGTCGAATTCAATCTCTAACTCTGGCTTCCCGAAGTTTTGGGTGAATTCATCTATATACTGGTCCCCGGTGGGTTTCAGGGAGCAAAAAGGTTTGGCAAAAACAACGTTTATATCCAGGGCATCTTCTTCTATCTCCTTTCTAAGCCCGGGGGGTAAATTGGTGTGGTCGTTTATGGAGATCATCACGGATTTGGCACCGGTCTTCCGGGCCACCTCCAGCACTATCAGGTTGATATCGCCCTTCAAACCAACGGCTATGACCAGGTCAGATTCCGAGAGGTTCTCCGGGATGTAAGGTGTTAGATCTTCAATGAACTCGGGTAGATCCTCTTCTACCTCATGGATCCCTACCATCTCTGATGATAGAGTGGTTGCCAGGTTGTTCACTATCCTCTTACCGTATTTACCACTGGATAAGATGTAGATTTTCATACTTTTATCCGAAACAATTGTTTAATTTTCTAAAATAATCGATTGGATTTTTACAAGTTGTGATAAGTTTCCTAAAATAAATTATGTGCTCTACAAAATAAATTTTCGTTTTTATTTCCCAATGCTCCGGATCATACCGGCTACCTAGTAGAGGATTATTCCAATAAAAGAAACAAAGATACCGGCTAAGCCAATCATGCCGGCCATTATGGTGGGCATCTGGCCATCTAGGTAGTTGCCAAAGAAGATTAATCCAAGGGCTAACCCTATATTATAAGTATCAGTCCAGGGACTGTAAAGTAATATAAAGGTCTTCTGAATTCCATATTCTCCAATAACCATATTAACACCCCAAAACCATGTTTCAATGGATTTTTAGTATGAATTTTACCATTATTCCCATTTTTATAGCTTACGCCTATTTGTACTTCCATGATTTTAAATCCATGATCGGCGGCATCCATTAACATCTCACTTTCAATGGAGAAATCAGTTTTAGTAAACTTAAAGGCGGGAATTATGTGAACTGCAAACGCCCGGAAACCACTCTAACTGTCGGTGATTTTAAGTCCATTATTATATGTTGGTGGCTCTGCCCAGTACTGTCTGACCCAATCTTCTATGAGTCGGGGTTCCGTTAACTTTTTTTAACCAGATAAAGGTTGCTATGTCTGTTTTACCATCCTCAATGGGCTTAGTAATAAGGGTATTTCCCGGGATTGTGCTGAACATCACCATCTAGGTCACTATTATATCTGTTTTTTTAATTGCATTAAAACCAGTTTTTAGGGCAGCGCCTTTATCCATATTTTGGGAGTGTTTTATTATTTCCGCTCCGGGTTTTTCTGAAATTTCTACAGTATCATCTGTACTACCATCATCATCAACAATGATACGATCGACAAATTTACTGGTGCTAATTAACACGCTACCAATGGATATTTCCTCATTATGGGTCGGTACAATCGCTGTAATATGTGTCAAGTCCATTTCCTTAATTTCACATTATTGCTTATATTTTTTACGCTCATCTCCCTGTATGTGTACATGATTGTAGGATGAGTTTAAGTGCTTTTTGAAACCAGTTTATTCCTTTGTT
>MVQY01000066.1 GCA_002067325.1 Methanobacterium sp. PtaU1.Bin097 | reverse complement strand
GGCCAAAGTCACATTCTGAACACTCTTATAAGACCCACCAACACGATCCACAGTGACATTTGGGGCAACGGTATCAATCAACTGATAAAGGTGGACACCATTAGATCCACCTAGAGTTTCAGCTCCGGAATATTCGGCATAAATTTCATAGTAACCACTAGCTCCCGTGACCTGAATACTCTTGGTAGCCTGACCATTAACCACCTGCACAGTACCTAATGAAGATCCATTTAAGAAGAATTCCACAACGCCTTCATTAACAGGAGATCCATCTTCACGGATTACATCCACAGTAACATCCACATAATCTCCATTTTCACCAACAGGATTAGACAAACTCACAGTAGTGTTAGTCGCATCCAAGTGGAAATTAACATCTAAAGACAGAGTACTTCCATTGGCTAAGTTAGCAATTACAGTTGCAACCCCATAGTCATCCACAGTATAAACTGCGTTTACTCCATTAGTAGTCAAGTTACCTGAAGCAGGGGTAATGGTACCATTACCAACGACAAAAGTAAACTCTTCATCAGGGATCGGGACAGAACTTACATCATAATCCTGGTAATTTGTTCCATCAAAGGCTTTATAACCCAAACTGATGAGCTGGCTCAAACCAGGGGTATTATTAGCAGTAAGTGCCTTAACAAGCCAATAGTCCAATATAACATTAGCGGTCGGAATTTTACTAATTACTGGCATATCATTAGAGCCCCACCAGTTGTAATTCAAGTTGATAGTCCCTGTGTTTAAATATCCGCTTCCAGCACCGGCAATAACACTAAGAGTAGTATCTATTATACTCGAATTCGTGATATTTGCGGCACCGGCAATGAAAATACCTCCAGGATTTCCTTTAAATAAGGATCCAGAAATTATAGTACCACGACCAAGGCCGTTGTATTCATCACCGCCCTGGAAAGTGATGTTATTCTTCATATTAGTGAAAGTAGAGTTAATAACCGTCCAAACAGCATTTTGATATCTAGAATCGATATATGTGAATGCTCCACTTTCATTAAAAACGCAGCTTATTAGATTTATATATGGGCGGGGACCTGCTGCGGGGCCGTACAGAGTTTTAATATCGTATGTGTTGTTATTGAAATAACAATTAATCAGTGTCGTTTTGCCCGAACCAACATTCTGACTCAAACCTAAAGCTGTTAGATTGTTATTTACTAAGTTTAAATTCAGTATGGTAGAATTACAACCGTCAATAAAGATACCATATGAATTACTATCACCGGTGCTTCCACGAATAGTAACATTTTCCATGAAAACTTGAGAAACTTCATATACAGGAGAACTGCTGTTTGGTCTATATCTATCCTTGATGAAGATAATTGACTTACCTCCAGTCCAAGTAGCACCATTAATGGCACTATTGTCTTCAAAAGTGCTATTGGTGATTGTAATAGAATTTCCGAAGTAACTGTAAACAGCATTAGTATTGTTTTTGAAAGTTGAATTGTTCAAAGTTAAATATGCACCTTCCGTAGCGGAAATAACGTATCCAATATTATCTACAAAGGTACAATTCTCCATTTTCAAATTACCTGCTGTCTCAATGATGCCTACATCACCAGATGCCTGACCCGCTCCCGAGAAAATTCTCATAGCTTTTGCATTCTTCACTGTTAAATTAGCTATGGTGATTAACCCATCTTCAAACTGGGTGTCTATCTTAAATAACCAATTCACGCCATCACCATCGATGATGGTTTGATTTCCAGTTCCAGTAATAGTGATGTTTAAATAATTGGGTAAGGTCAGGTTTACATTACCAGTACCCCTCAAGGTTCCCGGTAGAATATTTATAATTAGATTTAGGGTTTTTGAAACAGCTTCATCAATTGATTTTTGAATGGTCGCATAAGGATTGTTTATTGATCCATCACCAGCAGTATCACTGCCATTTTGCCCGACATAGTATGTTAAAGATTCATGTACTTGTGCATTGATATTCAAAGTCCCATTTTGGATAGCTGCATTTATGAAGTTGGGGTTATCTCCTGTTATTTGATGGACACCATTGCCAAAGCCTGCTACACCTTGTAACTCCGCAACATTATTAACAAACGAAGCATAACCTAAATATGTTCCATCAAGGTAGAAATTAACAATTCCCCCATTAACAGTAATTCCAGGGAAATCCAAAATTGCCCTAAGAGTAAATGTAAGGGAAGTTGAATTCAATGATTCAAAAATTAAAGTTACATTATTTAAAATAGTCCCTTGTTGTCCTGTGATTGAAATAATGCTGGTGATGTTATTATTGGTGAAGGTGCAGTCGGTGATGTTCAATTGATCTTGACGAGAGTTAGATATTAAGAAAATTGCATTGCCCTGTAATTGATTATCTTTGAATATAGTGTTGATGAATGTTCCACCACCACTTACAATATATGCAGCATTGTTTCCTTCAAAAGTATTGTTGAAACTTGAATGTCCATTACCTTCATTACCAGCCCTGAAAATAGACCCACCATTATAAAGATTGGTGTTATTAACAAATTGATTATTTCTACTTTCAGAGTCGGCGGAGTTTAAATATATCACTCCAGTACTACTATAAAAGGAATTGTTCATGAACGTAGAATTTTCTAATAGGACACTGTTACCTAAATATGCAACACCATATGAGGAACTAGTCGAATTATAGAAGTTATCTATAAATTTGGAATTGCTAACTAAAACTAGATCACCAGTTAAAGATCCAGTGGTAATATACAACGCAGTTCCGTTATTATGGATGAATGATGAATTTTCAACCGATCCACTGATAAGTCTCACCACAGCACCATTCCTTCCAACGATATTATCCTCAAAAATACAGTTTGAAATTGTAACCTTTTTATATTTCGGATTAGAACCCCCTAAACCAGTGCCACTTGATAATATTATTTGTGAACCAGCGACTGTATTATTAAAGTTTCTTACGGTTAAATCCATTAAGTTTGCTTGTATGCTTGTTCCGAAATCAAATGCCATGTTTGTACCGTTACCATCTATGATCGCCTGCCCATAATTTAATCCAATTATATTCAAAGTACCAAGATAGTCTGCAACACTGATGTTTACATTACCTAACCCTGAGTATGTGCCGTCTAAAAGGTAAACATTAACAAAAACACTACCGTTTCCAAATCCAGAGTCAATAGCCTTTTGTATGGTTTTAAACGGATTACTCTGTGTTAAACCATCATTCGCATCATCATCACCAGTAGGTGAAACATAAAAAGTTGAAGGATCAAGATTAATATTCACATTCAGTGTTCCATTGGTTATGTTCGGGTAATAATTGGAAGACCCATTTAGGATATAAACACCATTGTTTAGAAGTTCATTAGCTGTTAATGTGAATGCCCCGTTAATTACACTGGCACTTCCAAGAAGTGTTGAATTAGCGTATAAACTGATGGAACCCCCGTCAATAGGAACTCCTTTATCATCAGTAACGGATCCAGTTATTGTAAATGTAGGACTTGTAATACTGTTACTGTTAATAGTTAAAATTGAATTATCAATAAATCCATTAACTTTAATATAATTTCCACTACCACTGGCAGCAGAGCAAAGAATCATGTCATTGTTTTCAAGATAAATGTTGTTTCCATAAATAGCCCCACCACCATAAGAACCAGTGCCTGTAGTTTGACTATTTTCAAAATAGTTGTCAATAACAGAGGCATATGAAACATACAGTGAACCGCCGTTCTGTGTGGCAGTGGAATTAAGGAATGTACAATTTTGGATAAGGGAATTGTTATTTGAGTTGCCACTCAGGTAGACTGCACCACCAGATCTTCCGGCGTTATTTTCAAAAACTGAATTAGTTATATTAAAAACTGAATTTCCAGAATATGAATATATAGCCCCACCATCTCTTGTAGCGTAGTTATTGTTGAAATAAGAGTTTGAAATAATTAAATCGTTAGATTCTGAATAAATCGCACCAGCAGAACTTGTAGCATTGTTATTTTCAAAAGAACAGCTATCAATATTCAATATTCCTCTATTATAAATAGCTCCACCACTACCGGTAATTTCACCATTAATAAAAGTAATGTTTATTAGATTTACATTAGAATTACTACCAATATTCAATAACCAATTTACGTTTCCACCATCTATGAACGTTTGATTAATCCCGGCACCAATAAGAGTTATGGACCCACCAGAAGTATGATTTTTACTGATGGTTGAATTGACATTTCCAATTCCAGAGAATGCCCCATCGCTTAAATGGATGGTAACATCCTTAATTTCATCAGAAACATTGATAGCCTTACTTATTGTGGCACAAGGATTATTCGTATCCCCAGAGTTACTATCACTACCATTAACAGCCACATATACATCTTGACTTGGTGCAGCACTAGTTGCGCCTATAAACAGAAAAGCTAACAACAAAATACTTAATATTACTATTTTCCTCATTTTAACACGCCCTCATTTTGATACCAGCTAATAAGATTAGAATTTTGATTATTCCTACAAAATTAATCTATAAATTAACTATATAAAGATTTCCATTTTAATTGATTTATTATCAATTTTACTTGAATAGATTAAAATGAACAACCCACCTATCCCAAAACACGAATGTTAAGCAAAGAAAACGAAACTCTAAAAAATTTAGCCATCAAGACCAAAATAAAACACGGAATAGCACGAAAAATAATCCTAAAAATTCATTGAATAATTATTTAAATATTTTTATTTATCTTATCGAGAATTTGTCGGGCAACTTCCTTTTTAGAAGTTAGAGGGACTTTTAAAACACTTTCATCAATAATTAAAACTTCATTACTATCGGAATCAAAGCCAGCACCCTCTTTAGAGACATCATTAGCTACCATGAAGTTTGCTCCTGATTCTTTCATCCTCTCCCGGGCTGAACTTACAATGTCCTCTTCTGACTTGTCATATTCTGCTTTAAAACCGATCAGGAAGATTTCGGGATTTAATTTTTTTACTTCGTTGATTATCTTTGGGGTTCTTTCCAGTTTCAAGATCATGTCTTCAGATGATGAGATCTTGGTAATTCCCTCATCCCTTACTGGTCTGAAATCAGAAACTGCGGCTGCGGAAATGAACACATCATATGTTGGAACATGTTTCCTTATAGCTTCCTGCATGTCTGCCACAGATTCCACCTCAACCACATCAAAAATATGAGGTACACCTACACTCATCCTTCCACAAATTAAAGTTACCTTCGCTCCCCTGATAAAGGCTTCCCTGGCCAGTTCCACACCGGTTTTACCCGAACTCAGGTTGGTTATTCCCCGGAACTCATCCACTTTCTCGTAGGTGGCCCCGGTACTGATAAGTACCTTTTTGCCCCTGAGATCTCCTGCGGATGTTTTTCTTAAAACATTCAGTACTATATCATCTATATCAGGGAATTTGGCCTTATTTTCCTCTACTTTAGGCTTCACGAAGGTTATGTCTTCCTCTTTAAGCTTAGAAATATTTTCTTTCACTGCACGGTACATGGAATGGTGCATGGAAGGGACAAAAACTATAGGGGTCTCGTAGCCAAAAGCTGTGACTAGCAGGGTACTGATGGGGTTGTCTGCTATTTTATAGGCCAGTTTGCTGATGACGTTGGCAGTGGCCGGTGCAACCAGTATCAGGTCTGCCTGTGCATACTTCACATGCTCTATTTGACCTGTAAGGCCTAACACCACTTCCTCTCCAGTGGCAAATTCCATGGCATGGGGGTGTATTATCTCACAAGCCGCGTCGCTCATGAAACATTTGACATGGATATCATGCCTTTTAAGTTCCCTTGCCAGTTTAACTGCCTCTACTGCAGCCACACTTCCAGTAACACAGAGCATAACATTCATGGGATCAGCAATTTTTGTTTTTTAAAAAAAATAGAAATAGGGTTATACTAGTAATAGAAAAAAATTATCTCCTATCCACCACTACAAGAGTTTTTTCAGATGTTAATTCCTGGATTATGTTGTTTAGGACGTCTAATTTTCCGGGTATCCTTCGGGAGTCTTCCCTCATGACTCGGATTTTATATTTTTCCTGGCCGTCCTTACCATAGACTATGTTGATACCTGATATCCTGGCTGGGGCGAGTATATCCCTGGCTACTGAGCGTAGATCTGAGTTTTCACCCACGACTCTTACTTTCTTTCCTATAACCCTGGATATTTCCCGGACAATCTTTCCACTTTTACCGATGAGTTTACCCACCTGGTCCTTCTCAGTAACGATGATGACCATATCACCGATTTCTATGGTTTTTTTAAACCCTATCTTTCCATCACCAACCCGGTATAGTATTTTTGCAATGTCTAAATCCATCTGAGTAATTTCACCACTCTTTAACTTGTTTTCACATCCTTGACAGAGCATTCCGCTCTTGAGACAGACATCGCATACTGGTAATACCATTCACATTCCTCCTTTTTCCAAAAAGTCGCAGGCGGACCTGCGCGATAAATATTAAATAATATCATTTAATAGTCAATTTTTTCAAGTTAATCCCTGAATAGACAGATTTAGCGCCTATTTTTTGTACTTATTTGATAGTTATAAGATAACGCTAAAATAAAAGCAAGATATATCTAAAGGTGTAAATCTGTTCCACATAAAATGATACTCTAACAAATATTAGTCTATTACTTCTTCTTATATATAATATGCACTACCCTATAAAAAAAATTGGGAATGAATCCAAAAATAAAAGGAAAAAATTCCTACTTAAAGAACTTTAAAGCTGTTTATAACCAGATCGAAGTTGCTCTGCTCTTTTTCAAAGTTGTTAGGGATGGTGCCGCAGAGAATCACATATATCACTCCATTCTGTGAAACCCACACCGCCCTCATCTGGGTTTCATAACCGCCGTAATTAGTTATGTAAACATTTTCAAAGGCTTTATTATTATTCACTGTGATGTTGGCCTCTGAAATACGTTGATTAGTTGTGTTGTTAAAGAGTTGTGCATAATTTTCTGTGTAAACTGCCTCCAAATCCTTACCCTCTGTATCATTCGGTTTCTGGATAAGCACGAAGGTAGATGGGTTATTTCGAGCATCTACTGTGGAAGGATCCCCCACTGCAACTACTGCATTGGGTGCCGTGGTGTTTGCTATATCCCACGTCCCATTATAGGTGAATGAAACATTGTTTCCAGAATAAGATTTGGTCTGGTTGGCCTCATCATCGGTAACACACCCAGAGGCTAAAATAACCAAGGTCAATATGACTAACACTAAAAAAATTGGGTATTTTTTCATAGATTCACCTTGAATTAATGTAAACGAATTTTTAAAAGCGATTAGATCGTATTAATTTTTTATTGTAATTAAATCTTTATATAGTTTAAAAAAATTTTAAATAAAAAAAAGGAATTATGGATGATCTCTATCCACCAGTGTTACCACCCGTACTAGTGCCAGTGTTACCGCCAGTAGTTCCACCGGTATTACCGCCAGTGTTACCACCCGTACTAGTGCCAGTACTTCCACCGGTACTTCCACCGCTATTACTGCTGCCACTGGTACTGGTGCCACTACTTCTACTCGTTGATGAGGATTGTCCGGTGTTATTGGTGCTGGTGGTTGTATTGGTCATGTTGGTGGTGTTGTTTACCACGGGGAATGCACTTTGATTTATAGTCATGTTTGCTGCTGCTGATTCGGACGGTATCTTCATGAGGAAGACTCCAAATCCTATACCTGTAACGAATATTAATGCCAGTATGGTATATATCACTGCTTTACGCTGTTTTCCATTTGATGCGGTTTTGGCTTTAGGGTAGGATGGACTGGAAGAGGTGATGAATTGTTTCATAAGCTCTTCTTTAGCCTGTTTAGCTTCCTCAGCTTCTTTCTTCTCTGTCCAATATTCCAGGGGTTTTTCAACCTCCCCTCTGCCCTGTAATCGTTTAACCCTATCAGCTACTTCCAAAGTCTCCAGCTTACTTTGTAAATCCTTTTTTTGAGAGTTATAAGTCTTCTCTGAAACGTTACCCTGTGAAAACTCAAACTCCAGTTCCTGCAAACTTCGGATGACTTTTTCTTTATCTGATTTTATATCAATCATCTCCTTCTTTAGGGTATGAACCAAAAATCTTTACGTATCCTACTTTTGGTTTTATCATATTTATAATGTTTCTGATCATCTCATCCTCCCTGTGCCCCTCAAAATCTATGAAGAATATGTATCTTCCCAGTTTCTCCTTGGATGGTCTGGACTCTATCTTGGTGAGGTTAATGTTATAATCGGCAAAAACTCCCAGTATTTCATATAAACCTCCCGGCCTGTCTTCTGAAAGGGAAAACACAATGGATGTTTTATCCTTACCAGTTTTATCGTGGTCTTCCCGGCTGATTATTACAAACCGGGTTAAATTATTCTTGTAATCCTGAATATCACGTGTTACAATTTTTAAACCGTTTATCTCTGCCGCTCTCCTGGTGCTGATTGCAGCAGAGGATTTTTTCCCCACAATTAGTTCAGCTGCCTTTGATGTGCTGGTTACAGAACGCATCTCCACCTTCAGGTCTTCGATGAATTTCCGGCACTGGGACAGGGCCTGTGAATGGGAATAAACTATTTCAATATCACCCAACTCTGCATCAGGGTTTATCAGGAGATTATGGCCTATAGGGAGTATGATCTCTCCCTTTATCTTTAAATCATAATCATGGGTCAACAGATCCAGTGTTATGCCCACCGAACCTTCTATGGAGTTTTCTATGGGAACCACCCCACAGTCTGCTTCGTCATCATCCACTGCTTGGAAAACCTCCGAGATGGTGTTGAAGGTTATATGCTCCCCCCCTATAGTCAGGGCCGCTTCCTCGGTAAACGTACCTGGAGGGCCGAAAAATGCTATTTTCATAAACAAAACCATTTCATTATTTTATTTAATACAATCCACCGTTAAGATAGTTGGTTATTTTATCAGTGGTTGATTGATGTACTTTTCTTATAAATGCCTTTCCATCCTCATATTTTATCAGAACTGCCACCACACCTAAATCGCGGAGGTGCCTTAAAAACTCTTCTACTTCCTCCGGACTCTCGGCATCCATCGTCAGGTCTTCCCCGGCAACTTCATGGGCGGAAACATGTTTTATAGTCTGTAACATGGGGTATAATATCGATTCTCCCAGCCTCTGGGCTCTTTGTTTCATTTCCTCTTCTGACTCCTGCATTTCATATGACTGGAAGCCTTCCCTGACTACTCTGCTGAAGAAGAATGCTTGACCCAGATCGAATGGGAATTTAAAGGCATATATCAGTTCATCATCATGTGCCTGGGAGGAGGTGTACTTGAGTGGGGGTATCTCCATCTGGGGATCCTTCATAACCACGCCCTCTCTTCCATTTTCTCCTAACCTTTTAACCAGTTCTAATATTTTAGTGGGAGCATCTTCAACGGAGTAAATCCCCAATAGGTTAACTGGTGGTAGATTATATTCATTCAGTAGTTCTCTCTTCTGATTTACAGGTAATGGTTTCCCGGTGAGTTTTTCCCTTACATCGAATATTCTAAAGCCCAGTTCCCCTATCTCCGGGTAGTAATGGGATACGTAAGGGTTGTTTGTCCCCAACATCTCCCCACATATCACCAGATCTCCATGGTCCTGGAAGAACTGGGTTAAATCCATGAGTTCCTGTGCTTTCTTGGTGGTGTAGGGGCATACATATCCGCCCCGGGTGAAGGCCACAATTTCCGGATCTATGAAGGCTATGCGGACGTTGTATCCGTTCATCTTCTCTTCAACTGCCACTTCCCCCTGGAAGTGGGATTTTATAGCTTCCTTTAACATCAGGGTCCTTCTTATCTTGGGAAATCCCCTGATTACCTGGATTTCCTCCCCAAGAGAGACCATGGTTCCGGCTTCGATTTTACCCACGGCCTTTCTAAATTGCAGGGCGGTGATGAACCTGCTCTGGTAAAATTTAAGGTTACCCTTCTTATACGACTCTTCCAGTTTATGAGGTTCTAAGTCGAGTAGTTCAGGAAGTTCCTTAACAATAAACTCTTTGAGAGACATTTCTTAATTGATCCTGTAGGAAGAACATTTAAAATAGAATTTATCTGGCGATATCCTTCCTGACCTTATATCCATCCGTTACTGTATTTAGCGCAATTTACGCCGTCGATCTCAATGGACCTCCTCCAGTTCCACTATGAGTTTCATTAAATCGGTCTTAGTAATGATACCGGTGAGTTCACCTTCATCCAGCACGGGCAGTCCACTGAAATTGTTTTCCACCATGATGGTGGAAACCTCTTCAATTGAAGCACTTCCTGGTACTGTTTTAACGTTCTGGGTCATGATATCTTCCACCAGCAGGTTCCTGATCCGGGCTGGTTTGTATTTATCTGGCACTACTTTCCGGAAAGAGATCATGGAACTTGCTATGTCCTTTGAAGTTACAATCCCCTCTAACGCATCATCTTCTGTTACTGGAAGTCTTCCGATGTCTTCATCGAATATCAGCCTCCGGGCGTGGACCAATCTGTCCTGGGGACCGATGGTAATGGGGTCCGCTGTCATTCGATCTTCTACCTTGATCTCCTGGAAGGACCTGCCCTTGGTAGTGTTGAGGAAGTCTGTTTTAGTGAGCATCCCCTTGATCTCGCCACCGTCCACCACTGGTATTCCTCCGATGTTGTTTTCAATCATTATCTGTGCGGCTAAACCTATGCTCTTGTTGCTTTCAATGGTCAATGGTAGGTGTGTCATAACTGTGGAAGCATGGAAATGGGAGGGTGCCAGATTTCCGTATCTGGAGGACCCTAAACGGCGGGCTATGTCCTTTTCAGTCATTATTCCCACCAGTTCTTTTACATGGTGACTATTGGTGTTTACCACCGGGAGTCGGGAGACTTTATGCTTTTTCATGATCTTAAGTGCATCCTGTATGTTTTGATCCTTATCCACCAAAAATACTTCTCTGCTCATTATATCTTTCACGTGCATTTTTTATTCTCCTTTAAACGTATTGAAGTTTTCTAGGGGCAATTGGGTAATAAATAATGGGATTTGATTATTGTATACCCCTGATTAAATCTGTTTTTGTAATTATTCCCACTATTTCATCGTCTTTTACCACAGGTAGTCCGCTTATTTTCTCTTTCAACATGATGAGTGCGGCTTTAGTGGCGTCTTCATCCTGATCTATCATGGTGACATCGTCTTTCATTATGTCTGAGGCGGTGAGCATGGAGATCAAGCGGAAGTTCTTCTTGTCTATTCCATTGGAATTTCTGATGAAATATATCTTCTCCACGGCCACTCCTGTCTCTGAATCTTCCACAGAAGCAAATGATATATTCTCAGGGGTTATGATACCAACAGGCTGGTTATCACGTATCACCACCACTTTACTGATTCCATTTTCCTCCATCACTCCGATTACATGGGCGATGCTGTGGTTTTCATTGACAGATATCACATCTTTACTCATCAACTCGGATACTTTCCACTTACCCGGATATTTGTCGTTGTAGAAGTTTAACAGGTCTGTTTTAGTTACCATACCGGTTAATCCATCATCATCCACCACGGGTATGGAGCTGATACCATTTTTAAGCATTAACTCCACCACGTTCTGGACATCGTCTGAGGGCCTCGTGGTTACCAGGCCTTCTGTCATGACCCGGCCAATTAATATCTTATCTATGGGTCTTCTTTTCCATTCGGGCCCGTTACCCCTCATCTTTCGGCTTAAATCCTTTTCGGTAACAATTCCCACTGGTTTCCCCTGAGTGTCAACAATCACTACCCTGCTGAGGCCGTGTTTGAGCATTAAGTTCCTGGCATGATTTACCTGCTGGTTTTCCTGCATCACAACTACTTCATCACTCATTATGTCTTCAACTTTCATATCTATCATCCGCCAGAGGCTTTTAATTTTAGATGACTATAGAGTTACGTTTTATCTTTTATTTTTTATCCACAGAAAGCTCTTAAAATATCACTTTCGGTTATTATTCCCTGTAATTCATCACCGTGAACTACAGGTAGTCCGCCCATGCCTTTATCTTCCATTATCTGGCATATATCACCTAGTCGGGTACGGGTGGTGGTGGATATGACATTTTGTTCCATTATATCGCTTATGTAAGTGTTCAGGATCTCTTCTGCATTTCCCGTGCTGTTGAAGGCCCGGTTTTCCCCTAAAAATTCCATAACATCGGTGGCGGTGACTATGCCCACGATCTTCTCCTTCTCGGGGTGGGGTGTTTTACGTTCTTCTCCTATCACCGGGATTCTACGGAGTTTGTTGCGGACCATTATCTTGGATGCGCCTTCAATTCTTGTACCGGGGGTGGTGGAGATGACATTTTCCGTCATGTAGTTTTCTACCAGTTCATCGGTGAGTACTCCGGCCATGAGCAGCACGAAATCTCTCTCAGATACTATGCCCACTATCTTATCCTGGGAATCCGTTACAGGAAGTGCTCCTACTTCCCATTTAATCATGTTCTCGATGGCGTCCTCCACCGAATCCTTATCACTCAACACATGAACTTCCCTGGTCATTATCTCCTTTACAGATTCATTTACTGCAGCCAGGAAGTTGCCCTGATACTTATCTTCTAAAATCTTATATTTATCCCCGCCGCCTAGAAAATCCAGGATGTCCATGGAGGTCACTATTCCCAGTAGTTTACCTGTTCCTGGATCGGTTATAGGTAGCCTTCTGAACTTGTTCTTGACCATGGTTTCAGAGGCTTCCTGTATGGTTGTACTTTGAGGTGCAGTTACCACCTCTCTTCGGGCTATGCTCATCACGTCCCCTTCATGTTCAGAGGTTCGTGTTTTAAATTCCAATGGACCTCGGTCCATTGATTTCACCAAGTTTACTGGTTGTCTTCTTCTCATTAATACACCTTCGTTAAATCATCTAGTGGAGATGTTTAATATTTAAATTACTAAAAAACAGGCCTATAATTCAACAGGCAATTTATATAGGCAATTATCCTAAATAGGACCATAAAATATCTTCTCTTGCAATTATACCTATTAGATCAGATTTGGTAGCTCTATTTGGCTCTTTTTTAACGTACACTGGATTTTCAACTACGGGCAGCCTTCCTATATCGTACTCGATCATCATCTGGGCCACTTCTGTTACGCTGTTTTGTGGGGTTGTAACCAGGGGCGGGGTCTTCATGACCTTCTCCACCCTGATGGAACGCTTTATTTCACCAGATTCCCTGCCGATTCTAACGTGCCCTGAATCTATTATGTCTTTCCTGGTTATTATACCGATGAGTTTTTTATTTTTGATAACTGGGAGGCCGGAAAATCCTGTCTCGTCCATCAAATCCCACACCTTGGATATGGGCTCATCATATGTGCAGGTTACCACGTCTCTGGTGAAGATACTGCTTATATCATTGTGGGCTGGTTTTTTACCGTTGTATAAAAATTTTCTAAGTATATCCACTGCACTGACTATTCCCACCAGCTGCATGCTGTCGGCTGATTCCACCACCGGTGCCTGTACAGTATCTGCTTTAAGAAGGTTTCTGGCTAGTTGCCTGATATCTACATCAGGGGTGGTGATCACCTTGGGGTGTTGCATTACTCCCCGGGCATCTACGTTTGATTTGGTGGCGGATATGTTCATAATATCCCCCCGAGTTATGATTCCTTCCAAACGATGGTTGTTCACAACCGGCAGGGCCCTAAAACCATCTTCTCGTAAAATAGACCTTACTCTTGTGGCGTGAGTATCCACAGTAACGGTTAAAGGGCGGGAGGTCATGATCTCTTCCACGTGATCCAATTCAATCACCTACCTCTCCATACAATCTTCACAGAGAAATTTACCATCCACTTCAACCAGGTCGTCCATGAAATTACCGCAGCCCTCACAAACTCCCGGTACGGGATATGGACCTTCTACATATCTTTCATTCTGGTTTCGCATCCTAGCATCTTCCACCAAAATCTCTGTTAATTCAGGAGAAACCATCAAAACATCTGATGAGGTTAATATTCCTACTAGAGTCCCTTCATTAACTACTGGCAATCTTCTGATATTATTTTTTGCCATGACCCGGGCGGCTTCATTTAATTCACTCCCCGGACTTATTGATATGAGGTTTCGAGTCATGACTGTGCCGACTGTAATATCACTTGCCTTAAGGTCCTTAGAGACTACTTTGCTGATTATATCACTTTCTGTGATAAGTCCTTCCGGTTCGGAGTTGCTCTTCACTATTAAGCTACCGATCTTGAATTTGGTCATCAAGTGTGCAGCATCTGCAACACTGGTTCCCGGATCTACTGTCAACACATTCGATGTCATGGCATCATGCACTGTTACTTTAGTATCCATTTCCATACTGAACCTCCTATTTATCTGATGTTTAGAAGTTTATGAACTTGGGGTATCACTAGAACATCCAAATATTTCCCGGTTTTTTCTGATATTTCCAACAATTTATCCTGCTCATTTTCCCAACGGGTAAGTGGACTTTCTGGTTGAATAATTAAAGAAAGTTTAGAGGTATCCTTAACCTCCTGGACTATCCGGGAGGCTATAAAAGTTACGGTGTCCACCTTGCTAGAGGGTAACACAACAAATTTACAATATGTATTTATGCCCTCCTCTATTAATAGATTTATGGATTTTAGTTCGTTATCTAAAAGACCATTATAGTCAGAAACGGATTCATGTTCTGGTAATTTAACATCCACCGATGCATAACTGATTAAATCCAATATCTTCCCCAATTCATTGGGTAACGATCCATTGGTTTCAAGGAGTGCATCCACAGGATAGTTTTGGAGAAATTCCCCTATAAAATCAGCCTGAAGAAGGGGTTCACCACCAGTTAAAGACAGAGAATGGAAATCAGGCGTGATTAAATCTTCAACCCTTCTTTGGAGTTCACCAGTTGATATACACTCTCCCAAATTTGGGTCTCTGCTCTCTGGGGTATCACAGTAGTTACAGTCTAAGTTACAGCCAGAAAATCTTATAAACACCTGTCTCCTGCCCACGAGCTTACCTTCACCCTGTATACTGGAGAAAACCTCATTAATACGTGTTTTCATTGGTTAACCTAATCTAGTCTTTCAAAATAGGCACCCTGTCCTATTCCTTCATTTACACATACCTGGACACTTTTAATCTTAGTGTTTGATTCCGCTTCATCTGCTTTAAGTGAACTGTAAAGTTTTTCCGCGAAATATTCCGCCATATCCTCTGCAGAAGTGGATTTCAAAGGGAGTAAAGTGCAGTCCTCGGCGGGGATCTTATACTCTTTTTCTCTTATGGAGAATTCTATTGATTCTTCCAACTTTTTGAACTTTATTTCATTATTATTTAGTGGGATTAAAAGTTTATGATCCAGTTTTTTGCATATATCCCGCGTTAATTCCTTAACTTTCTTAAAGTCCACCACGAATCCGAATTCACCGGACCGTTCCCCTTCCACCTGTACATCCACGTGGTAGGAATGTCCATGGATCCCACCGCAGAACTCGTGGCAGGGGATCATATGGGCTGCTGAGAACCTTAAATTAGCGTGAATACCATTTATAACTATTTTCATTCAATTAACCTTCTTACTTAATTTCGTTTTTTTATATGTAATTTTCATTTTTAATAGGGTTTAGAATATCCTCATATCAGTTAAAATACCTTCGTCTTGGTTATGTCCCTTTCAATGGAAGATAATTCAGATACGTAATCATCCACAATACTATCTGCCAGTTGATTTATATCTTCCATGGTCATACCTTCTATACAATCATTAAGACTGGTTATCTCCACATCAGAGGGTGTTCCCTCACTGGATATGTTCACTGCGAAGTGTATCTTCATGCTGTTGTGGGATGAGGTGGCGATGGAAACACTGAGCTTGGCTTTCTTGTCAGATCCTATCACATGGTAAAGATCATCACCTTCCCTTATGGTTTTAAGTCCTAGTTTTTCCAGGTTATCCTTGACTATCATGATAAATAACCGTTGCCTGTGGTAGCAGAGCCTTAAACTTGCAGGTTGTGAGTCAAAATGTTCTATTATGAAGTGTAAAAGCTTACTTCCCTTTATTTCCTTACCCTGATCCTCGTAATCAACTATATTGTCTTGGTGGATGTCCATGGGACCTATCCACCTCACGATGCTGGAATCTTTTACCCTAAATTCTCTAAATACCCACTGGGGCACTATCTGGCTCCCATCGTAAAGCAGTTCTTCTTCCAGTTTTAAATACTTCATAAACCCACACTGATGATTTAATTTTCCAATAAATTTTTGAATTCCAAATGAATTTCCAGCCCCACCATTTATTGACGGGGGATATTAATTAGGAACCTATTATATTTTAATATGTTGTCCATCATTAATTAATCCATGAGAGCAAGAACCAGAGATTTTATATACACCATAGATGATCTTTTCTTGGCAACCACCAGCTATCTCCACCCGGAAGATAGAATAATCTCATTTCTACGTTATATTCCAGATTCCCAGGGAGAACGGAGCAAAAATGGCTCCAGGTATTCTAAAGTAGACACCCAGCAGGCTTATCAATTTATTAAGGAGAAATATCCAGAATATCTCTTTGACTCCGGTGTGACCGGGGAGAAGATGATGGGCGTCCCCCTGGATAAAGTCTCTGAAATTCTACGGCCTGAAAATCGTCTTCAGGAAATAATAGCCAACCCAGATAATGAATTACTCGAAAAGGTAGTCAAAGTTTCCGATTTCTTCCACCAGGAGGCAAGTATTGATTATAAATATATGGGCGTTTCTGGATCCATCCTACCAGGATTATACGACCCCCAAGTTTCAGATATAGATTTCGTAATCTTCGGACTGGAAAATCATAGGAATGCAGTGGAGACCTTTTCTCGATTAAAGAATGAACCAGAATCCCCCCTAAAAGGCATAAGTAGTGAATTCTGGGACTGGTTATATGATAAACGGATTAAAGATTCTTCCTTAAGCATCGAGGAATTTAAATGGTATGAGAACCGGAAAAGCAACCGAGGAGTTGTTGAGGGGGTTTTATTTGATATCCTATGCACCAGAAACTGGGATGAAATTAAAGGAACCTATTACGGGACAGAAAGCCAATCCCTGGGTGTTTTAAAGGTAGAATGTATCGTGACCGATGCCCTGGCCTCATATGACAACCCGGCCGTTTATAAAGTAGATGATGTTAAAATTTTAGAAGGCCCAGAGCTTCCAGTGGATGAACTGGCATCCTTCACCCATACCTACGCCGGACAGGTGAAGGAGGGGGAGAGAGTTATCGCCCAGGGAAAACTGGAGAAAATTACAGATAAAAGTACTGGCCAGTCCATAAATCGATTGGTTGTAGGTACAACCAGAGAATCTGTAAGGGAATATATTAAACTAAAGGATCTAGAGATTTAATATCATAATTTAGTGGATATCAAATAATTAGTGGATATAAAAAAATAATTCACACTTATAACAAAAACTGGGATGGACATAAATGGCAAATAAAGAGATAAATGTAGGTTTAATTGGATTTGGAACAATTGGAAGCGGAGTAGTTGAAACCTTTAACTTAAACCAGCCACTCATAGAAGACAAGGTCCAAAGAAAGGTTAACCTGAAAAAAGTAGTTGACCTGGATATTGAAACAGATAGAGGGGTGAAAATAGATCCAAAAATCCTATCCACCGATGTTAACGAGATACTGGATGATCCAGATATCGACATAGTTATAGAGCTGATAGGGGGTTACCAACCTGCTTTAAAATTCATTTTAACCGCCATGTCTAAGGGTAAACATGTGGTAACTGCCAATAAAGCACTACTGGCCAAGCACTGGGAAGAGATAATGGAAGCTGCCGAGAAAAACCAGGTGAGAATCGGATTTGAAGCCAGTGTGGGTGGAGGAATACCACTCCTTAAACCCTTGAATGAGAGCTTAGCTGCCAATAAAATAGAGGCAATATATGGAATCATAAACGGAACAGCCAACTACATTTTAACTAAAATGGCCGATGAGCAGCAGGATTTCGAAGAAGTGCTAAAGGAAGCCCAGGAAAAAGGATACGCCGAAGCAGACCCTACCTTCGACATCAAAGGCCATGACACCGCCCAAAAGCTCATAATCCTCACAAAACTGGGATTCGGAGTCTACGTCAAACAGGAGAAGTTCCATGTAGAAGGAATCACTCGTATAACACTGGACGACATTGAATACGCCAAGGAATTAGGCTGCTGCATCAAACTCCTGGCCATATCCACCATCAAAGATGAAGAACTGGAAGTAAGAGTCCACCCTACCATGGTGGATGAAAAACACCTCCTCGCCTCAGTAAACGATGTGTTCAACGGAGTTTATATCATAGGAGATGTGGTTGGACCAGTTTTAATGTACGGCGCGGGTGCCGGTATGATGCCCACCGCCAGCGCTGTGGTAGGGGATATCATAGACATCATAGAAGAAATGGACAGCCCCATAACCTACGGCCCCCCACAGACCAGAGTCACCAAGATAAAGGGTATGGATGAAGTGGAATCAAAATATTACCTTAGACTCACGGTTATCGATAAACCCGGTGTCTTACACTCCATATCAGGCATACTGAGTTATTTGAACATAAGTGTGGATTCCTTCAGCCAGAAAGGACACCAAAAGGGGGAGTTTGTCCCTATATTCATGGTAACCCACCAGGCCACCGAGAAAAATATTCAGGAAGCAGTTAAACTCATCGAAAAACTGGACACAGTTAAAGGTGAGGTTGTTTTCATCAGGTTGTTATAAAAAGGTACTATAAATTACTTGATGGATACTCTCATCTAAATTGCTTGATGTAAACAATGAATAAAAAAAGAAAAGAAAATTTAAGACCTAATCATGGTTAAAACCATTTTATATCTTTCCAGGGCATTTAAGGCGTGGGGAATATTGGCTGGCATGATGATCATCTCTCCCGCATCCAGGATGTTGCTTTTACCGTCGATGATGATTTCCGCCTTTCCATCCACTACTTGAACCATGGCATCGAATGGTGCTGTATGTTCACTTAATCCTTCTCCTTTATCGAAGGCGAATATGGTCACCGTCCCTGTTTCTTTTCTAATTATCTCCCTGCTGACCACTGCGCCTTCCTGGTATTCAATCAAATCTACAATTTTTAAAGTTTTTCCTACAAGTTCTGCTGTCATTTAATCACCTGATTCTTTTTCATCCTTTTTCTACATATTCATAAAATTTACGTGTATAGCTTATGAATTCTTCCCTTGCATTTACGTATTCCCTAGCATCTTCCACATCGTCTTCATCGTAATCCTTTTTGGAACACACATCGTCAAATCGGCCCTGGATATCTTCCTTTATGAAATTTAAGAGGAAATCAAGGAATTCATCTATGTTTTCGGTTTCGATGGCCTGGTCGATCTTGGGGATGATAGGGCCCCAATCAGTACCTGCCGCTTTAAGTCCAGTGTATGATTCCTCTTCTCCTTTATGATGTAGACGGACTGCTGTTTCAAAAAACCAGTAATCGGCCAGTTCAGCTGCTTCACCACTGAGTTCCCTTACCGAAAGAGTTTTCTCAAAGGCATCTTTAAGTTCTCCTTCATCGGCTGGAGAAACGTAGGGGAGAATGTATTTAATGTTCTCCATATCCAAGGCGTTTTCTGCAGCTTTTACCACTGGTCCGTCCATACTATCTATATATGGTGCCATATTAATCCCCCGATTAATCTATAGATTTATTAAATTTTTAGAGAGTTGCTATGCACTCATTATATTGTTTTTGTTTTATATAGAATTTTTGGCTAGAAAATTAGGAGGAAATGGCTTTCCCAAAACTATAAATTTTCAAATCATTAAATTATAATTAGTGGTGATAATCATGGATAAAAAAGCCGAAGAATTGTTAGAAAAATGTGAAAACATAGAGGATAGTAGTGTAATGGGTTCCTGCAAGGCCATGTTAGAAATGATGGCTAAAAGTAACGAAACTATCGAAGATAAACCAAACGAAACTTACCTGCAAATGGCGGAAACCTTAACCCCCCAGGATGTACCAAAGGTTCTGGAACTGGCACTTAAAATAAGGGAAAGTGGAGATATAACTGATCCTGACTTAAAAATCGCCGCAAGCAAATTGATAAGGGCTATAGAAATGAGTTAAACTTTTTTTATTATTTTTAACCCTTTTTTATTTAATGATAACCTCTAAAAATTTTTATTCTTAATCTTCTTTATATCGAATATGGCTGTATCTGCCACGGCCATAACTGCCATCACACCAGCCTGTACCGGGTCTGTGACAACCAGATCCGCCTTTTCAGTTACACTACCGGGCATGTTCAGGCTTATGACCAGGACGTTATGTTCCTTTTTTATTTCATCTATGGCCTCTGCTATTTTTCCACCCATGAGGGAACCGGCCAGTACCAGTGCTTCCACCCTGGGTAATCTGCTTACTGCTGATGTGGCTTCAGCCAGCTCTTCTTCACCAACCAGTGGTATGGTGTCTATACTTATCCGCTCTCCACGGATGTTGTGGCGGTCAGCTTCTGTTATGGCACCCTGGGCTACCATAGCAACTTGGGCCCCTCCGCCGATGATTATGATTCTTTTACCATATATCTCACCCATGGAATGGTGGATGCTAACGCTTTTAACCTCTTTAAAGTTCCTGATGTTTTCAATGAATTTATCCACGTTCTCCACGCATTCCAGCTCCATGTAAAGGGAAGCTGATTCAGGATTTTCCGTGAAAAGATAGGTGTAGGTGATGTTGACGCCGCACTTGGCCATCATATCCGTGATATCACGCAAAACACCTGGTTTACTTTGAGCTCTGATTTGAATGGCGATTTCTTTCATTTTAATTCACGAACTTATTTGTTTAGAGTTTTATAGATAAATATTTAAGATTAAATCTTGTTTAGAGTTTATAAATAAATATTTAAGATTAAATCTTCTCCCATAACCAATCATAGTCCTGGGGACGGTTCAGGTAGCCGAGTTTATCCGGATCACGGATGAGCTTGTACATCTCTTTGTTTTTATATAGTCCTAAGTCTGAGAAGTTGGTTGGTTTAAGCTTACGTATTCCTGGTAGATTTTCACAGTTTTCATTCTTGATCAGACTGCCGTCGGTTAATTCGAAGTAAGCAGCACCTCCATACTCACGGTATGGTTTGTATATGGATTCAAACTGATCAGAAACCCAGTTAGCCATTTTAAGTTCTTTATTTGAAGGGTTTATGGTTACATGCCCGTAATTTGGTGGTACGATCACCTTATCCCCTTCCTTGGCTTCAACAATTATTACATCGGTGATCTTTGAATTTTCACTTTTCTGGAGCAGGTAATGCGCCACGCCACTTAATACCTCATAGATTTCAGGGTAAGTATAACTGGTTCCCTCAATTAAGGGGTGGTAGTGTCCTGCGGTCTTAACAAATTCTGAACCTATGATGGAAGGGGGAATGATTGTTATATCGTATCTTAAGTCGTTTTCTTTAATTAGATTATGATCCCGATTTGAATAGGATAAATCCCGGTACATGTAATAGAGATCCTTATCTTCAGTTACCTGTAACCATTCCTGGTCATAAACAACTTCTCTCATATCGTACAGCTTTCTGATATCTGGTTTAACCTGTTTTCCAGCAAATTCAAGTAACATTAAGTCCATGGGATGCACCATTTCATTGATTGTCAAGTTTCATTTAATAGGGTTATGGTAACTCTTTAAAGTTATGAGTTAATAAACCTAACTTCTAGTTTAAACCGGGTTATATCTAATTGATAGTCCTTTTCTATATAAATTCCGTTATCTAAAATAATGAGTTGACGGTTGTTCTAACATCCTCCAACCATTTTTCCCTTTCCTCTATAGTGCTGGTTACCATTACTCCATAATTTTTCCGGTGAAAGGCTTCCACACCGCAAAGTCCGAAGATACAATTCTTCCACAGGGTCTCCAGAGGATCTCCAAAGACCTTCATCTCGCTTTCACGTGGAGTGTCAAATGTGTTGAAAACCACCGCCCGAATAGCATTCAAAAGACCTACCGGCACTCCTTCACCCTGATCTCCTTCCACAAATTTATAGGCTATTCCCGCCCTTATCACCCGATCGATCCATCCCTTCAAAATAGCCGGAGGCTGGCTCCACCAGTTAGGTGGACTATTACGATTCCCTGGGCAGTTTCCAGTTCCTGGCAGTGTTTTTCTATCTCCGAATTGAGTTCTGCATCCCGGGGGATTTCATCATAGGGAGTATGGCATCGAACTTTTCCTGATAAAGATCATGGAAAATAACTCTATGTCCTTTATTTTTAAGAGCATCTATAGTTGTTTCAGCTATGGCATGATTGAAACTTCCATGTCTAGGATGGGCTAATATGATAAGTATATCAATGTTTTTTTACCCCATAATAGTGCTTGTAATTTTAATTTTTTCAATTATAAGTATCGTAGAAGTAGATAATTTAACTTTTAATAAAAAAAATGAAAAAGGGAGATATATTCTATATTTTAATAGAGTAAAGTTGGATTTTCCCTTAAATCTTTGTTATTTTCTGATTCCAGTCCCTTACATGCTGTTGTAATGTCATCAAGGAAACATTCCACCATATCTCTACCGAAATTCTCTTTGACCACCATCCTGAGGACTGCGATATCATCGGCATTTGCAGGTAGGGTGTACGCTGGTACTATCCAGCCCTTCTCCCTGAGCTTATCCGATAACTGGAAGACTGTGAAATTTACATCCTTCAATCGAACTGTAACCAGGGGGAAAAGGAGGCCCTGATTTATAACTTCAAATTTCCCGGTTTCTTCGAGTTTTCCTACCATGTACCTCGTGTTTTCAATCATGTTGTCCATGATATCCTTATAACCATTGAAGCCTAAGCGGATGAGGTTGTAGTACTGTGCTATTATGGTGTTACTTGCCTTGGAGAAGTTAAGTGAATAGTTACTCATATTACCTCCCAGGTAGTTTATGTTGAAAATCAAGTCCGGTGGTATGTCTGTCCTGTCTTTAAATATTACCCAACCCACACCAGGATAAACCAGTCCGTATTTATGTCCGGATACATTTATAGACCTCACCTGTTCTAACCTGAAATCCCACATTAGGTCGGGGTACAGGAAGGGGACTATGAAACCTCCACTTGCACCGTCGGCATGTATGGGTATATCCCATCCTTTCTCTTCTTTTATTTCCAGTAGTAAATCGTTGATTTTCTTTACTGGGTCCATTTGTCCTGTGAAAGTGGTACCCACGACCACGCCTACGGCTATGGTATTTTCATCCACTTCACTGGCCACGTCCTCTGCGGTGATGGTGTACAGGTCTTCCTGGAGTGGTATAAGTTTCAATTCGACGTCGAAGTATTTGGCGAACTTCTCCCATACTGTGTGGACATCGGCACCCATGACTATGTTTGGGTTTTCAATGGACTTACCCTCTGCTTTCCTACGCTCCCTCCACTTCCATTTATGGGCCAGGAGTGCCAGCATTATGGCCTCTGATGATCCGATAGTGGCAGTGCCTAAAGATTGGCAGTCTTCAGGGGCGTTGAATAGTCTGGCTAATATGTTAACCACCCTTTCTTCTATCTTCTGGGTTTGAGGGTATTCGTCGTTGTCCACGTAGTTTTTATCCACAGATTCCATTATCAGCTTATCTGCCTCGGGTTCCATCCAGGTGGTGACGAAGCTTGCCAGGTTAAGGGCAGGGTTGCCGTCCAGGTTCAGCTCGTCATGTATTAACTGGTAGGCGGCCTGTGCAGGCATGCCATCCTGTGGTATTTCAAATTTAGGTATACTATCCTTAAAATATCGACTCCCATAAGCCGTGGTAACAGTACTGTGCTCTTTTCCAGATTTCTCCAATTTCTTAATATCTTTTTTTCCAGATAACATTTGTCTCGCTCTTTCCCCTCTTTTTATCTATTTATTTCTTGAAATATTTATAATTAACATCGACTCATTTCTCAGTTTTCAGTGCGGTTTGTGTGGATTTTTTTGATGTTAACCTTGGTGTGTTTGAGGTGTAACCGGGTGTTGTGATGAACCCTAAACCTAACTAACGAACGTTAGTTTTATATACTAAGACAACGAACTAACGTTAGTTAATAAAAGTTGGAATTGTAAAACATGACGAATAAAAACTCAAGTTCGAAAACTGGAAATAACCCAGAGAAAACCACTAAAGAGAAAATATTCGATGTATCCCTGGACCTTTTCTCACAGAAAGGTTTCGACGCAGTTTCAGTGCGTGAAATTGCCAGGGAAGTGGGGATAAGGGAGAGTTCCATATACAATCACTATAAAAGTAAAGAAGCCATTTTAGATGCCATAATGGAGTATTTTATGTCTGAACTACAAAGCGGGCCTCCAGAAGAAGAAATGGATAAGTTAATGGAAACACCCGAATTATTTTTTGAAGTGGGTGCCCGAGATTTCATTGAAGGGATGAACACCCCTAACACACAGAAGATATGGAGGCTCATATCTATAGAACTCTACCACAACGAAAAGATAAGGGAATTTTTCAAAAAAGAACTGTTGGAAGCTCCAATCAATGGTTGGGAGAAGATTTTCACCAAAATGATGGAAAAAAAGGTTATCAAAGAGGTGGATCCTAAAGTACTGGCCTATGAGTATTTCTCATTTGCACTATATCTATATTTTGAATACTTCGTCTTAAATTACAACGAATCCATGCAAACCTTCATGGAAGTGGCCTGGGATAGAATGGCAGACCACGCGGAATTCATTTTAGATTCTATAAAAATCCATTGAAGTTTTAAAGTGATGGAAATGACCAGTAAAACTAAAATTTTAACCATAATCGGAAGCCCCAGAAAGAAGGGCAATAGTTACCAGGCGGCCAAGAAACTGGAAGAGATGATGAAAGTTAAGGTAGACTACGAGTTTGAATATCTATTCCTTAAAGATATCAACCTTGAAGCATGTAAAGGCTGTTTTAACTGTTTATCCAAAGGAATTGAATACTGTCCACTGAAAGACGGCCGGGAAATGGTACAGGAGAAGATGAGAGAAGCAGATGGACTGGTTCTGGTATCCCCTGTATATGTTATGCATGTATCTGCCCTGTTGAAGAACTTCATAGACAGGTTAGCCTATCTCTGCCACCGCCCTGAATACCACGGTAAGAAAGCCCTGGTACTCACCACAACTGGAGGTATGGGGATTAAAGAAACACTCAAATACATGAAGATGGTGGTTGACTCATGGGGTTACGATGTAACCAGCCAATGCGGTCTGGTAACTGCTCCCTGGCCACCTACCGATGTTTTAAAGAATAAAAATTCTAACACGCTGGAAAAGGCAGTCACTAAATTCGATAACTCCCTGAAATCAGATGAAAAGGGAGTCAGTTTCGGAGATTATGTGGGATTTAGAATTTTCAAAACAGTGTCAGAAAATGTTAAGGATTACATGCCCGCCGATTACAAGTTCAATAAAGGTAAGGAATATTATTACCCGGCAAAAATTGGAATCTTCACCAGGATTGCCACTGGATTGACGCTTAAAGTAGTATTTTTCATGATGAGCGATCTGGGTCCTGGGGACACAAAAAGGGATAACTATTTCACTGAACATGAATAATATTAATCAAATTAAATCTCCAGATTTTTATGACAGAAAAGCAAATTAAAGTGCTGCTAGTCGGTTACAACGGAGCAAACAACACCGGATCAGAAGCACGGTTACTGGTAATCATAGAAGAGTTAAGGGACATTTTCAAGGGAAAAGCCCATATCTCCGTACCCACCCTCAACGAGAAAAATCTACGAAGATACCTTAAAGAGGAACCAGACGTTCACATCGAACCCCTATCTCCCATCTTCTTCGGGGGAATTAGGAAACTGGTGAAGGAATCTGATCTTGTTTTACTGGCAGAAGGAAGCTGTTACATGGACACCTGGACTTCGGCGTTGCTCTGGGCATTTTTATATGCAACCAGATGCGCATATAATGAAGGAATACCCTGCGTAGCTTACGCTGTAGATTCAGGGAATCTTTCCTCCTTTAACCGGTACCTGGTGAAAAGGGAGGCCAGTAAAACCCATCTGATAATCACTCGGACAAATAGAGCTGCCCTTGAACTAAAAGAAATTGGCGTAACAGCCCCCATTAAAGTAACTGCTGATTGTGCCTTCAAATTTATCCCCAATGAAGAAGACGAAAATATACTACAGGAAACCTGGCCTGAAGCTGGAGAAAAGTTAGCGGGGCTGGCGGTGGTTGATTTTAACCTGTGGCCTGTGGTGATCCGTCCCTGGGGTAAAAAAGAGAACCTGTACCGTTGGCCATACTATTTCTCCCGTTCCAAGGCAAGGAAAAAGAAGAGCGATGAGCTGGCACGTGAATGGGCTAGACAGGCAGATCAAATAATAGAAGAACACGGCCATAAAGTAGCCTTAATCTGTATGGAGGAAGTGGACGAGCCACTGGCCCGGGACATCCTTGATAAAATGGAAAACTCGGAAGATGCACGCATCTTTTCATCCAGCGAATATAACGCTTCCCAGATGACCCATATCCTACGCAGCCTCAATTTACTGGTCACCTCCCGTTACCATGCCGGAGTGTTAGTACTCGAAGCAGCGGTTCCCCAGATTGCTGTAGGTCATGACACCAGGCTTAAAGGATTCTACCAGGAACTGGGGATTCACAAGGATTATTTACTTGACAGCTGTTCCCCGAATATATGGGAATCCATCCAGCAGAAGGTAGATGATTTAGTAAGAAATCCTGACAAACAAAAAGAAACTTTGAAAAAAGGATTCCAGGAACATCTAACCAGATCTTCCATGAATCCAGAACTGTTGAAAACATTTCTAAAAGAAATAGGATTTACGGACAAATATGACTTCTGAAAGTAAACGTGTGTTGATTACGGGTGCCACTGGATTTCTGGGAACTCAGATAACCCTAAGGCTATTAAAAGAGACTCAACATGAGATACTGGTACTGGTAAGGGGAAATGATAAGGAAACAGCCTTACAGTATCTTAAAAGGACCTGGTGGGAGTTCCCCGATCTAATCAGAGCTATTGATAAGAGAATATATCTGGTTAAAGGAGATATCACCAAAAAACAGCTCGATCTCAAAAATGAAGAATATGAAAAACTGGTGCACTCAGTAACCCATGTAATTCATACGGCTGCGGATTTACGTCTAAATGCACCCCTCGAAGAGTTGAGGAAAACCAACTGGGAAGGTACCATTAATATCCTTAAATTAGGACGGGAAATAGATGAAAATCATGGACTGGAACGTTTTTCCCATATATCAACAGCATACGTTGCTGGTGGGAGAAAAGGCCTTATAAAGGAAGAATCTTTAACTGGTGAAGCCGGTTTTTTAAGTAACTATGAAAAAAGCAAATATGAAAGTGAATTAGAGGTAAAAAATTCCCATCTACCGGTATCTATTTTTAGACCGGGCATGCTGGTGGGTGATTCGAAAACAGGATACATAAAAACTTTCAACACCATATATGTGCCTTTAAGATTATATTTAAGTGGAAAACAAAGACTTATACCCATTAAACCTTCAGAAAAGATTAATTTAATACCGGTTGATTATGTGGCTGATGCTGTTACCAGTTTAACTTTTGATCCAGAAGCTGAAGGTTTAACCTTCCACTTAACCGCTCCCCAAGAGTTACTACCCACCGTGAAGGAGTTAATAAAATTCTTAAAGGTCTGGGCCCAGGAAAATCTGAACTACAACTTACCTCGACCGATTTTTGTCCCTAAACTTGCCACGTTTATAGAGAGATTTTCTTCCTCACAGTTAATTAGAAGCCCCCAAAGAAAGAGAACACTGGAGACTATCAGCGCTCTTTCACCTTACTTCAATGAAGAAAGGGAATTCTCCATCAAGAACACCGAAAAACTGGTGGGTAAATTTAAGTTAAACTGGAAGGACTATCTGCCCAACCTCCTACAGTTTGCAGTGTATATGGGATTCTTCCATAGGTCAGAAAGGACGGTGCATGAACAAATACTTTTCCGTCTTAAAAGCCGCAGCCGGCCGGTGCATTACTATGATATAGTTGAAGGACGGACTGAGGCCAGGTTAACATCCCATATCCGCCAGGATATGCTGGACGCTGCCCGATCCCTTGGTGAACTCGGCATCAAAAAGGGTGATAGGGTAGCCCTGGTAGGTTTCAACAGCACCCGTTACCTTGTCCTGGATGTTGCCATAGGATTGGTGGGAGCTGTTAGTGTTCCACTCTATTATACCAGTTCTATAGAGGAAATAAAAGACATCTTAAAGGATTCTAAAGCTTCTATACTATTTGTTGGTGTGCCTGGCATATTGGATAGATTAAAAGACTGTGAAACTGATGTTGACTTGATTTCCTTCACCCGGGGATCAGATAACCCCTCAAATATGAGGGGTTGGGATGAATTCCTGAATCTCACAGAAAAATCGGGTGATGAGATTCCTTTATCTCTAGTTGATTTAGATGACGTAGCCACCATACGTTACACTTCGGGAACCACCGGTAAACCACGGGGGGCTGTATTCACCCACAGAAATTTAAGATGGATGGCAGAATATATTGCATCCATGCCCCCATGGAAAAACCGGAATGAAGACGTCTCATACCTATCATTTCTACCAATGAACCATGTGGTTGAGGGGATTATGGGACTTTACGGACCGTACTACGCTCCGGCACCTTTAAATATCTATTTCCTGGAGGATTTCCAGGACCTTCCCCATGCTCTTCCTTCTGTTCGGCCAAACATATTCTTCTCTGTTCCCCGTTTTTATGAAAAAGTGTGGTCCGGCCTTACTGAAAATTGGCTGGGTGGAATGTACCTTAAATCCCGGGAAAGCTTTATAAAGAGGATTATGAAGGGATTTATCAGAAGAGGCGTCATTAAAAAGGCCGGTCTTGACCGTTGTGCCCAGCTTATAGTTGGTTCTGCTCCGGTCAGTGAAGATCTGCTCTTATCTTACCATGAGCTGGGAATAGAAATTTACAATGCATACGGCTTAACCGAAGCGCCCCTGATTACCATAAATCGATTAGGGGCAAACAGGATAAGTACTGCAGGCGAACCACTTCCACAAACAGAAGTAAGTATCTCTCCAGACGGTGAAGTTAGGGTTAAAGGACCTCAGGTCATGACTGGTTACCTTGATGATGATGCTGATTCTGGTTTTGAAGATGGATGGCTTTTAACCGGCGATTTTGGCTATTTAACTCCCGAAGGTAGTCTGGTTATCACCGGACGTAAGAAAGAGGTGCTGGTGAATTCCTATGGAAAAACCATTAGCCCTTTAAAGATAGAGTCCCTGCTTAAAGATATACCTGGTGTAGCAGAAGTGATGTTGATAGGGGAAGGGAAACCATACTGCAGTTCCCTGTTATGGTTCGATGATGCATCTATCCCAGTAGATTCCGTTAATAGTTCAATAAAAGATATTAATTCCAGAGTTTCCCGGCCTGAAGAAATAAAAAGATGGGTGGCGCTTAAAAATGATTTATCCATCGAAAACGGTGAATTAACGGCCAACTTGAAGTTGAAAAGGAGAAAAATCATCAGACGTTTCGAAGATGTAGTTAAATGTATATATGAAGATGTTAAATGTCCAGAATTTGTTTTACATCTAGAAAACCTGGAATTTTAGGTGAACGATACTATTGATGTTTAAAAACTAGTGGATTATATATGAGATCTAAAGAGTGAATTTACTATGAGCCTCAAATTAAGAATTGCATCCTGCTGGACGCCGCAAACCCTTTTAATCCCTGAATTAGACCGGGTGGCTGAGGTCACGATTGAATGCCTTGACCTGCTCCTTGAAGAATACGCCCCTCTAAAATACAAGGAGATAACCGAAAAAGAGTTGGAAATGAAAGGAAACTTAGAACAGCGCAGGGAAATAATGGCCACCACCCATAACGTGCGTGTTGAAGCTCTGATCGACTCATTAGGATACGATACTGCCCTGAGAGTGGGTAGAAAAGCTCTTTTTAAGGCCGGTTTGAAGCTGGGCCGGGAAGCAAAAGAGCGCCTGGGAGTGGGAGGCAGTCTTCAGGATCTTATAAGAGCGGCACGGATACTATACCGGGTCCTGGGCATAGAGTTTGAGATAGAGGAGTCCGGAGACCGAATTACCATGGTAGTAAATAAATGTTCTCTATCCAATTACTACACCGCTAAAACCTGTAACATACTCAGCGCCGCTGATGAAGGGGTGGTTCAGGGACTTAACGAGGATATCCACATGAATTTTACTTTAAGGATAACTGAAGGTCATCCCAAATGTGTGGCCTGTATAAGTCATGAGATTTAAATATTACTCGATATTAGATGGAGGAGTTGATGATGAAAGCAATAGTCGTAGGTACCGGTGCGGGGGGCGCTACAGCTGCCCGGGAGCTGGCTAATAAAGGTTTTGAAGTATTGATTTTAGAAGCAGGTGGAGAATTTAAGCCATTCACCCGGCGAATTTCACTGGTTGAGCCCCTCCGGAAGATAGGCCTCACCAGAAATGAAAAAAACTTCTCCCGGGTCATACCAGCATACGATTCTGTGCGTTCGAGCAAGGACTTGATTCTATTTAGAGGGATAGCCACAGGCGGTTCAACTATTCTGTCCTGCGGAAACATGGTAAGGGCTGAACATGGACTAAAGGAAATCGACCTGGACCTGACCAAGGAGTTCGATGAACTTGAAGAACTGATTAAAATCAGTACCTTCCCCCAGGATAGATGGAGGCCAGTGACCCGTAACATGTTCGAATCGGCACAGGAACTGGGTTTAGAACCTCATTTAACCCCTAAATCTGTGGATTCCCTTAAATGCATTTCCTGCGGACTCTGTGAAGTGGGATGCAGTCCCAGGGCACGCTGGGATTCCCGCAGGTTCGTTGAAGATGCTGTAAATAAAGGGGCCGTCCTTAAAACCAGGTCACCAGTAAAGAAGGTTATCATAGAAAAGGAACGTGCCAGGGGAGTCATGGTTGGATCAGGTTCCGCGTCCAAACTTTATGAAGCTGACGTAGTTGTACTGGCCGCTGGTGGTATCGGCACCCCACAAATATTAAAGGCCTCCGGACTACCTGCAGAGGATCATCTATGGGTAGACATCGTCCTTACCCTGGGAGGTGTTTCGAAGGGTGCAAATCAACTTAAAGAACCGCCCATGGTCTGGTACACCAAAGAAGATGATTATATTCTATCCCCTTACATCGATATTCTCTCCCATTTCCTGCATGAACCCTGGAAGAATGTTTCTATTAAGGATCGGGTGGGGCTTATGGTCAAACTAGCCGATGAAGAGCAGGGAACCGTGTATGCCGATGGCAGAGTGGATAAAGCAATCACATCCCATGATAGATCTCGACTGGACGAAGCTATAAAACAGGCCAAACAGGTTATGGAAGGAGCCGGTGTTTCCGGTCCATTCGTAGAGGGCGTACATAATGGTGGGCATCTTGGCGGTACTGTCCCCTTAAAAAAGGAGGATGTTAAGGATATGAAGCCTTTCTGGATTCCTGATGGTTTATGGGTTGCGGATTTATCCCTGGCACCACGTTCACAGGGTTTACCCACCATCTTACTTACCTCTGCACTGGCTTTAAGGGTGGCCAGGAAGATAAGTGAAGTTGAGAACTGTAATTAACGAAGTGATTGGATAATACACTGAATCATCGATGTTTTCTAAAAATTTTTCTAACTGGAAAGACATAATCTAAGTCATGAAAGAGATCCACACCGAGATTGAGATTAATGCTCCGGCTAGTGTAGTATGGGAGATACTTACCGATTTTGATCATTATCCCCAGTGGAACCCATTTATCAAGGAAATTTCAGGCCACCAGATTGTAGGCGCACAGCTCGAAGTTTTTATAAAACCACCTAACTCAAATGGGATGAGATTCAAGCCTAAAATATTGAGTTACAAACCAAAAGAGGAGTTAAGATGGCTAGGAGCTCTATGGATACCTAAATTATTTGATGGTGAACATAGCTTAATTATCGAGAAAATAGATGAGAACAAAGTTCTATTTATCCAGAAAGAAGAGTTCACAGGACTATTTGTCCCACTGGTCTCCAGTATGTTGAAAGATACTGAATCTGGGTTTGAAGCTATGAATAGGGCTTTAAAAAGGGAAGCTGAAGATGAAGGAATTTTAGAGAGGTAAATAATGAAGGTGTTTGCATTTAACGGCAGCCCCCGGAAGGAATGGAACACTGCAACCCTGCTTAAAAAAGCCCTTGAAGGGGCAGAGTCACAGGGAGCTGAAACTGAACTGGTCCATCTATATGATCTAAACTATAAGGGATGTATCAGTTGTTTTTCCTGTAAAACTATTGGTGGTGAAAGTTACGGTAGGTGTGCTGTGAAGGATGACCTTACAGATATCTTTGAAGGGATTATAAAATCAGATGCCATTATTCTTGGCTCTCCAATCTATTTCGGAACTGTTTCCGGTGAAATGAGATCCTTCATGGAGCGCTTGATGTTTCCCAACCTGACATATACCAACCCTACACGGACGCTTTTCCCTAAAAAGATAAAAACAGGCTTTATTTACACCATGAATATTACTGAAGAGCAATTAAAAGAATTTGGATACACTGGACATATCGATATCAACCAAAGAACTCTGAAAACTCTGTTTGGTTCTTCAGAATCCCTTTTCAGCTTCGACACCTACCAGTTCAAGGATTATTCACAGGTAGTTGCCACTCGTTTCCATGAAAAACACAAGGCTAAAAGAAGAAAAGAAGTATTTCCTTATGATCTGGAGAAGGCATACCAAATGGGAGTTAGGTTTGCAAGTGAAAAATAGTTTAAAAAACTCAGTCTTCAATACCCAGTTCCGATTTTAACTTATCCAGTTTCACCTTAGCCCTTCTGAAGTTACTTAGGAAGGTATCCTCTTCCTTTACAGGGATGATCTCAAGGCCTAAGTCGCGGTGTCTTTCGATCCAGTCCTCTGAGAATATGGGTATGTCGATCTTTATTGGTTCTTCGGTGGGGTTGACCACGATTATGTTACGGTAGGGGAAGTCTGTTTCCACGATGTAGCCTCCTACACTTATGATATGGAAGGGTGTTACTACGAATTTCATTTCATCACCGGTATAATTTTAAGTTATCAAATCACTTATTCTTTATAATTTTTACAGGAAGGATGCTATGATGGCCAGTACACCCAGTATTGAAACACCAGCAACTACTGGATAGAACTGCTTATAGGTGAATATTGGGGAGAAGGCGCTTACTATGGCCATGATTATGGTGAATGCCAGAGTCACTACTATGTTTAAGAGTATGGTCCAGCTTAGAATGCTGGGCGGTAATCCCAGAAATAGAGTGGCGAAGATACTGGAAAGTACGAATATCAAGAGACCTCGACTTATATATACGTAGGCCCTGTATTTTGATGCGTACTCCAGTAGAGGTCCCTCTATAACGTCTGCCTTGGTTTTTAGTATGGCGAAGGGGTACTCGTTTAAGAGTATCATGAATCCTACGAAGAATACTATGGCCCCCAGAATACCCCCTAATGTGAATAGAACCGGTCCGTGAAGTTGCTGGTAGGCGACGATGTCATTCAAGAATATGCTACCGGCCATGGCCACAGGTACGAAGATTGCGATGTAGATAGGGAATGATCCGAAGGCGATTAGTCTGAAAGCCCTCATTGAACTGAGTTCCTCCACAAATGACCGGGGAACATCGGTATGCTTGGCACCTTTAACCAGATCTGGGAAGGGCATCCTGATGGATAAAACTGATTTTGAAAGGGAACCCATGAACATGTACAGGATCTCCTCGACCTTCAAAAGCCCCACCAGAGCTACGACGCTTGCAAAGGCAGCCAGGAAATACAGTTGGGGCATGACTATGATTAAGAGCAGTATGGTTATGATTATCCCTATAATTGGTAGTGAATTATAGAGTCCCGGCATGGGAGAGTTGGGATTGATTATCTGTTTAAAGAAGAATTTAATGGGAGCCATTAAACCAGGGCTTGAGATTGGTGGGCCTATCCTCTGCTGTATCCGGGCTTGGACGAATTTCCGCTCGATACCCGGCAGCCAAACACTTACCACGAAGGCCACTATTAACGTTCCTATTACTGCGATTAACGCGATTAATGAGTCAACAACGGTCATTATTTAAATCTCCTATTATCGTAATCTTTCTCCTATAACTGGATTATCTGTATAGCCCGGTCGGTACAGGTGAAGCAGGGGTCGCACTGCACCACGGCCAGCTGGGCGTCGGTGATATGGCAGCCTATACACGCGTACTCCATGGCGCCTATGTTTGTTATGGAAGGCGTTCGTATAATACAGTGCCTCACCCTCCCATCGTTTAATGCATATGAGTGGTAAAGTTTGCCTCGGGGAGCTTCAACATAATTCTTAGTTATGGGTGTGTCCTGCATCTCCCAGCTACGGTTTGTTATTGAACCTTCGGGGAGATGATTGATGGCCTGTCTGATGATCTTTATGGATTCAAAATTCTCTAATACCCGCATCAGTAGGTTTGATTTAATATCTCCATCATCCTGTGTTATTACATCGAAGTCAAAGGGATCGTATTCCTTCATATCTCGTCTGAGATCAACTGCAACTCCTGTTGCCCTGAGGGTGGGTCCAGAAACTGCTAATCTAAGTGCATCTTCCTTTTTAATGACGCCAACCCCGGTTATACGGGACATTATCATGGGATCTGAAATGAAACGTTCAGCAAAGTTAGAGAGCTTTTCCTCCAGGAAATTAATTCCATCTTCTATTTTCTGGATCTTCATCTGATCCAGTTCTGCCCGGGGCCTTATTCCCCCGATAACCGGTACACCATATTGCACCCTGTTACCTCCCACCATGCGTAGCAGTTCCATTACTGTTTCTCTGATGTAGAATAATCTCATGGAGAAGGTTTCATGTCCTAGTACTTCATTTCCATGGGCTAAGTAAAGTAAATGGCTGTGCAGCCTCTCCAGTTCTGCCATGATGATCCTTATATATTGGGCCCTTTCCGGTACATCGATCTCCAATGCCTTTTCAGCCACTAAAACTGAATTCCAAATATGAATATTTGAGCAGATGCCGCATATCTTTTCAGTGAGGCTGTTGGCCTTCTCTACAGGCAGGCCTTCCATTATACGCTCTATACCTCGGTGATTTACTCCTACGGTTATCTCTGCATCTTTAACTATTTCATCTTCCACAAATAACCGTACCCGGTATGGTTCTATGGCAGCCGAGTGCACGGGTCCCAGTGGAACTTCCGTCTCGATTACCTGTTTTTTCGGGGTTTCATCGGTTATTTTGTTGTCTTCATCCATCACTTACACCTGATTGATATTTTGAGTAAATTTTAAGTTCTAAATATTGTTGATTTTTAATTCTATTTTATGGGGGTCATTCGGCATCTAGCAATAACGGCAGTGCAGCCACTGCCCCGGCGAGTACATCCTCTGGTCTTACAGCACAACCGGGTACCTTGGCATCTACAGGGATTACCTCATCTACTGGTCCGCATATCTCTTCAGAGGGGATGTCTCCGTGTATGTTCTTGTAAACCCCTCCCATGAGTGCGCATGCTCCGGCTGCTATCACTGCTTTGGGTTCGGGAATGGCTTCGTAGATGGCCTTTAACGGCTCTTTGTTGTGCCTGGTTACCGGGCCGGTGACCACCAGTACGTCGGCTTCCCTTGGATTCCATGTTAAAAATATCTTGTATTGCTCGATATCGTATTTTGGTGAGAGAACACAGTTGACTATTTCAATGTCACAGCCATTACATCCGCCTGTGTAGACCAGCATGACGTGAACGGCTCTGGCCCTTGAATATGATTTTAAACTCATGATAATCACTTTTGGATTTTGGGTACTCCCCTCTTCTTTAACACGGTTGAATCTGATAAGTATTGTGCTATAAAGGTTAATTTATCGTCTGATATTTTTATGGGCTTTTCCAGAAGGTCCCTAATATCCAGTTCCACTTCACCCACATCGTTGGGGTGTATGGTACCTGCTTTACCAAACAGGGCGTATAATGGGCAGAAGTCATGGCAGTAGTAGCAGTTTACGCATTTTTCACTGTTTAAAACTGGGATCTGTTTTTTGACCATTCCTTCGATTATTCGCACTGGTTCCTCCAGATCCAGCATGGTTACGGCTCCTGTTGGACAGACGTTGCTGCATCCTCCGCAGCCGATGCAGGGTATCTCTGCCACTTTATCTGTGGGTGTAACCCTTCCTTCCAGGATTTTATTCCTCATTTCAATATCGGTAACCCGATCTGAGGCGAATAATATTCTTTTAGAGTTGTTGATGATTCCTTCCAGGAATACCCGGATAAAGTCTTTCATGGTGCCACCTCGAATTCTCTTTCAAATAGTATGGCCCTGGCTGGACAGGCATTGGAACACGCTCCGCAGTAGATGCATTTTTCATCATCCACCACGATTCTACCATCTTCTGTTTCTGTTATGGCTTCCTCTGGACATATCTTGGTACATAATTTGCAGTTCATGCATAGTTTGTCCTGTACGAAGGTGAATCCTTCTTTTATGGATTTTTTAAGCATGGTAGTTTTGGGTATGGCATCCGCTGGACAGTGAATACCGCATTTTTCACAGAGGATGCATTTACTTAGGTCAACATTGATGGAACCCTTCTTAAGGGTGATGGCTTCTTTGGGACATATCTCTGCGCATACTCCACATGATATACAATTTTCAGTTACGTCCCCTTCCCATGTGGTGTTCTGGAAGCTTCGCGCCTCATTTACATCACAGGCCTGGACACAGTTACCGCAGGATACGCAGAATCCTTTGATCCTCCTTTCTGGTTCATCTGATAAACGTAAGGTGCCAACTGGGCAGACATCCAGACATTCCATTTCTTCACATTCCTCACAGAAGGTGGGGTCGTAGCGTATTTTCCCATCTACCATCTTCAGTGCCCCGTGGCTGCATGCTTCGGTGCATAGGCCACAGTTGAGGCAGGATACTATTTTTCCTGTTATTTCTTCGCCTGGTTCTGGCTTGTTGATTTTCACGGTGAAGTCTTCTATGGTTATAGCCCTGTTGGGGCATTCTTTAACGCATTTAAGGCATAATGTACATTTATTTTCATCTATGGTGGTGTCGGTTATGGCTCCGGCCGGGCAGACGTCTTCACAGATTCTGCACTCCGTACATTTCCCTTCCAGATCCACATCCACCATTATGGCATCGGTGGGGCAGTAGTATTCGCATCGTCTGCAGAGGGTGCATTTATTATAGTCGGTGACTAAACCCATTCTCTCTGATTTTTCCCCTTCTTTTTGCATCCTGACTTCTGGTTGGATGGTTAAGTTGAGTGACTGTAAAAATTGGAGCTGTCTTTCCTCGATTACATCGAAGGCATCTATCCTGGCGTTCAGTGGACATATATCTGCACAGATACCACAACGGGCGCATATTCCCTTCACCAGGTCATCTTCTATTTTGATGCTGTTTACCGGGCAGGTCATCTCGCAGACTCCGCAGGCGTTGCATTTAGCCCTGTCCACCACGTAGCCTCCGTATCGATTCTTCTTTATGGCTTTGTTGGGACAGGCGTCTGCACAGGCTCCGCAGGTTATGCAGCTGAATGCTTTTCCATCAATTAATCTTATAGCCCCTGTAGGGCATTCTTTGATGCATTCTCCTAAGCCTTCACATTTGTTTGTTGATATAAACATTGCCTATTACTCCGATGATTCACTTGTTTTTTTGCTGTAATTGTTTTGTAAATACCTTCTTTTTGTAATTGTTCTTGTAGATATCTTCTTTTATCTTTATATTCTTTTATCTTCCTTATTTTTCTTTTAATGTTCAGTGTCGTCTTTAACATATCTTCCCAGGGTAACTTTACCTACGAAAATCCCCACGATGGCTGATACAAATCCAGATGCCAGTGGGACGTCCTGGTAGTATGGGAAGGGTCCTATGAAGTATGCTGCTACCAGGGCAGCGATGAATATGGTGATGTAACTTCCCCAGGTGAAGTTCAGCTTACTTTCCGGGTTAACCTTTATCCTGCTTCCTATTATAAATCCCAGTAGGAATCCCAGAACAATGGGGCCTGCGTAAAATATCATTCAATCTCCTCTATTTCTTCTCCATCTTCATCAAATTCGCCTTTAAATCCTAAAAAGGCTATTACCACAGCACTTAATCCTACCAATACCTTTAAACCTACTGCAAAGTTTAGGTAGGGTATTACTCCGGCATGGGTTGGATCAGGGTAGTCGAATATGGTTTTTATAAATGCGGGTACGATTCCGTAGAGATCCACCCCCAGGTTATACAGGAAGGAACCAGCGAATATTAATCCAGCCACTCCAATGAAAACATATGCCAGTGCCCCGATACTCTCCATACGGCCCATGAAGTCATGGGAGAACTTTATGGGTGAATCTTTTAGTCCGTATACCACGGCACAGAATATGAAAGCTCCGGCTATTATGGCACCTCCCTGGAAACCTCCTCCCGGGGTGATGTGTCCTCCTAGGATAGTGTTAACTCCTAAACAGGTGATTATCAGTGCTGCGGGGAATATGAATAGTTTCAGTATGGTACTCATTCTACTTACCTCCCAGCTTTACTTTGCCTCTTCCAAATAAGAGTAAAGTTACAACCACAGCGGTGACCAGTATAAGGGCTTCACCAAGGGTGTCATAGGCTCTCCAGTCGAATACTACGTTGGTTACAGCGTTAGGCGCTATATCAGGACCTAACCAGAGGTATAAGTAGCTTATTCCCGGATATAGTATCTGATCGAATCCATATATTGCCTGGAATAAAGCTACGGCGAATACTGCAAGGGCTAATAAACCTACTATGTTTTTTACTCCATTAAACATTTAAATTCCCCCAGTAAAACAGGGCTACAATTATTCCCAGGGCCACCACAACGTAAAACATCATGTTGTTCAAATCGTCGTTTTGTTCCCTTCTAAGTCTGGGCATGATGGGCATGGCCATGAGTGCGATTATCAGTACCGCTGCTATCATAATTATCATCAAAACAGGGTGAATCAACCTTACCATAACTACAGCAACTAAAACCGATGCAATCAGAGTTAGTTCTGCAGTTAGCATTGCTGAAGCTGTTACATTAGTTATTGGTTCTTCTTCTTCAGCTTTTTCCTGTATTTTCCTTATCCTTTTCAATATGATATCGTAGAAACTCATAACTATTTCACCCTTAAACCAGTCCTGCGGCTAATGTTTGTAGACTGTTGGTTGCTATTTGCGGGAATAGTCCCAGTATTATACAGATTATCAGTAAAGCTACCAGGGATATCACCGTTGATCTGGGGATTTTGTTATCTAAAATTTCCAGTTCTTTGGGTTTTGGCCGCATGTATATGGTGTAAAATGCTTTCATAAAGGTCATAAAGGTTACGATACTTAAGAGTATCATTATTATACCCAGTTCGGGCAGTCCAGATTGTATAGCTGCCTGTATTAGCATCAGCTTACTCTGGAAGGCGTTGAGAGGTGGGACACCGGCCATGGCCAGTCCGGCCAGGAGGACCAGTAAAGCTACCTTGGGGTTTACGTACATCATTCCCCCCAGTTTTCTGGTGTTGCTGGTTCTGGTTTTGTAGAGCACTGTTCCAAATCCAATGAAGAGGAAAGAAGTTATTATGGCCTCATTAACCGCCTGGAAAAGACCAGCCGTGATCCCGAATGCGGTTCCCAGTCCCAGTCCTATTCCGATGTATCCTAATTCTCCCACGGCCAGGTACCCCAGGATTCTCTTGTAGTCGGTCTGTACTATGGCCATGGTGATTCCCAGGATCATGGCTATCACTGATATGCCGATTATGGCTATGTTGGTGAAGGGGTTGTAGGAGAACAACCTGAGTATTATGATTCCTATTGCCACCAGGGTAAATACTGAGAAGGCCTGTAGTAAAGCTGCCCCGTGGGGTAATGCCTTACTGTAGACTGCTGATTTTATGGTGTGGAATGGTGGAAGGCCTGAAGCGTAAAGCCATCCAAAGGCTATCAGAGCCAGTGCCATAAGGATTACGGGACTATTAGGGTCCACATACCCCTGTTTAAATGTAAATATCATGTCTGTAACGTTAACATTCCCGGTAACACCTAATAATATGACTATGCCTAATAGCAGGAGAGGTCCTGCGATATTTCCCAGGAGGATATACTTAAGGGCGGTTTCATAGTTATTTTTTATACCGGATGCCACGATTATTCCCACCTGGGCCAGTGCTGCTATCTCAAAGAATACAAATATATTGAATATATCATCTGAAAGCAGTATGGCTGATACTGAAGCGGTACCCATGAACATCAGGAAGGCGTAAACTCCTGAGGGCCTTTTTGTTTCGTTTAAGAAGGTGAATATGGCAAAGAATGTGATGAGTCCCAGAACAAATACCATGAGCTGTTGGGCACTGGTGAACACGTACATGACACCGGGGTGGAACTGGAATAACTGTGTTCCGGTGATGAGTGACGGTAATCCCTGGGCCAGGGTTGCATTCTGGGCCAGGGGAACATAACCGCCGAAGAAATGTGAACCATAAGGGGTTAAAAGTGGTATGATTGGTATTACAATGGCTGTGATGATGGCCAGTATCTTTATGGTCCTGTCCTTTTTATGGAGTAAATTTAGGAAAAGTGCACTGGCAATGGGTAGTATGACCATAACGGCAATGAGAGCGTTTGCATTCATTTAGTATTCCCCCATTTTGTTGATTCTATTTTTAAGCCTGAAATCATTTCATCTACTCTCCCTTGTCCCTTAAGATTTTTGATGCGCTGAGTGAGCCGTGTCTCTTGTTAAGTATGATAACCAAACCCAATATCACCGCCAGTGTACTGGCGCCGATAACGATGTTGGTAAGCACCAGAGCAAATGGGAGTGGATATGAGGCGGTTTGGGCGAAGTTGCTGACCACCATGTCAGGTAAGAATATGTAAACAATTCCCCCGGGCTTATATCCCATGGTTATGATGAACAGGTTTACACCGTCAGCTAAGAAGGCCAAGCCTATTATTTTCTTTATAAGATTATCCAGGAATAATGCAGCGAATATTCCGATTACTACTAGTGATCCTGCTGTGAAAAAGGACATCAATTGGCTGTCTACTACCATTTTTTCACCATTAATCTAATTATTTACTTTTTTCCTCTGTTCTCCTTGTTTTAAGAACTGTAAGTGCGATAAATACCGGTACGATTGCTGATCCAACGATTGCTTGGGTCAACGCCACATCGGGTGCCAGTAAAAATTGGAATAAAAAGGCGATGGAAATCCCGGGTATACCGGTTAGTATGGCCGCCTTCAGTAAATCTCTCTGCATCAAAGCTATGATGGCACCTAAAACGGTTGTGATCATGAGAATGTATTCGATCATCTTTTCTCCTCCCCATAGTAGTGGGCATTGGCAATGGCATGGGCGTTGAAGGGCGCCATGACGAAATAAGCTGCTGCCAGAAGATATTCGCCCAGGACAAGCAAGGCCAGTATGCAGGCCATGTCTGCTATTCCCAAGATGTGGATCCGGGCGTACATAACCCTTTCCAGGTCATCCTTGTACCTCAAGATTCCAATTCCTCCCAGTATGACCAGGACAGCACATATGATGAGTAAAATTGATTTTACCAGGGATATGGGATCGGTTACTTCGATAAATGCCACTTTTAATCACCCTTTAAAACTTTTGAAAATGCTATGGTGCCTACTGGCCCTAAAACTATAAGTGCGAGTGCTATATCTCCACAGAACCCTATTCCGTAGATATTTTTAATCAGTATTAAGATGGTGGCCACTGCAATGGCTAACCCGGAAAGTCCCACCAGACTCATACCTATGGTTTTTCTGGTGGTGATCCTGATGGTTGCCAGGGAAAAGATGGCCAGTGCTGCCAGCAATATATATTCTGATATCAACAACAAGTCCATTCTAACATCTCTCTAATTTAGTTGTGCGTGTTAACGTTGTTTAAATCTCTTTGATATAATCGGATAAAAGTTTATTTTAACATCTCTGTGACTAAGATTATTCTAACATCCCTTTTATGTAGGGTTCGAAGGGAATTACTTCTTCTTTGCTCCGTGGGTATATGATGGCCACTTTTAATATCTGATTTTGAGAATCGAGATCTATGGAGAGGGTTCCCGGGGTTAAGGTTATGCTGTTAGCCAGTATGGTCTGGGAGACGGGTCTTTTAAGTTCAGTTTCTATCTCTACAACCACTGGTTCCACTTTTCCATTGAGTGTTCTGCCAGCCACATCCCAGGTGGCTTTGATGATCTCAAATATCAAAACGATGAAATATGCAATTCCATAAAATATCCGCATAAGAAACATGTCAATCCCTTTTTATTACTATTATACTGAATTTAAATCCTAATTCATTGTTGAAACGATCTCTCTACCAGGTTTAGAACACTATTTTAGATATAGCAATTACAATTCATCATTATAAAACATGATATATAAAGATATCTAAAAATTTTTTCCGGGTATAGGTGACAGTAAATAAAATTCTTTTAATCAACAGTCACTGTAATAGAGCTATAACAAAAAAAATTAATTGTATCGTGAAAATTTTATAGCTTAGTGTTTTAATTGCTGAAAATAAAGAGATATGGTACTGCAGCCACTATCCAGATAACCATGATCAAAATACCAGAAAGTTTATGAAATTTTTTGGACGATAAAGGGCTCAAAAGACTTACCCCGCTAGATGTGAAAAGATCCAGTGTTATATGACTTAAACAGCCTATAAAAAATGCTCCAAAAATATGAAAGACGTTTAATGATAGATTGGGAGTCAAATAAATTCCAATGATCATCAAAATCAAATAGGGAAATAATAATTTCCTGTTTAAAACTATGAAACCTAAAATTATGGAGAGTAAGACCAAAATAATCTTCAGATCAACTACATCCACCAGGAGCAGGTAAAAACCAGCAGCAAAAACTGTTAAAAATAGGGATATAGCTGCTATCCCTAAGATCGAGTGCATAAACCCACGGTGCTTGGAGATAAAGAAGATTACCGCCAATAAAATTAAAATAACCCCTATCATAGAGGGTAAGTTGAATATATACAAAATTAAGGCCAGTACAAGCCCTATTAAAAACATGATAATTATCTGATTCTCCTTGATGTTGTTGTCAAAATCGATTATGGACGTTCCAAAAAGGGCCAATGAAAGGAGAAAAACATTGGGAAAGAATGGTAAGGCCATGATAAGTGCGAAGGGGATGTGGATTTTATAAGAAGGCATTTTATCAACTTTTAGAGGAAGTGTATATTATAATTATTGATTAAACTATTTTAACCCTGATTAACCTATTTAACCCCGATTAAACTATTTTAACCATTGATTAAACTATTTTAACCATTGATTAAACTATTTTAACCATTGATTAAACTATTTTAACCGATCAATTCTATTCTACTCTAATCAAGGATTTCAATCCCAAAATAACTCATATAGGCAACCATCTGCAGATATGACCTTTCCTGACTACCTGGATCTACCTTACCGTTGTGGGAGACCACTTCACAGGTCACCGCTGGAATATTTGATTTGTTGCATTCATCCTCCAGTGCACCATTGTAGAGGGTGCCGGCATTTTTATGGCAGATGATCTTCGATTTGGTGGCCTTATTTATATGCTCTGCAATGGTGAAACTTTCCTGGCAGGGCTTTTTAGAGCAGAAAATACTCTCTACTCCGGGATTACTGTACGGTTTGGTGGCGTGGAAATCAGCCAGGGAGTCTAAATTCAAATCCTTGGCTACCTTGATTATATCATTGGATAATGTTCCTTCTTTAAATGCAGTCCGGTTCATGTCGAACCCCTTAAATCTCCTGGAACTTTTCATGGTGGCGAAGGGAATGGCGAATGGTATCAGGTAAACCGTGCCTTCGATGTTTTGATCTACCAGTTTCTGGGCCACATCCAGTGCTGCGATTTGTGGTGAAAGCTCATTACCATGGACACCCGCGGTGAGCATGATTTTAGGGCTTCCCTTACCAATCCGGATAAGAGGCGTGCCTTCCCGGGCAGAATCCAGAAGTTTGAAAGCTAAACCACTCCCTGACAGGTTCTTCATAAATACCTGATTTTCCTGCAGGTCTCCTGCTGTTTCAGCAGAAATTATTTCTATTTGGAAAGGTTCCATAGACGCACCATTACTTAGTATCTGGTTTCAATGTTAATTTATTAAATGCTATAAAATATATTAACTGGAGAATGGTTTATTATATATTACTTCAAAGACAATAACCATCTTATTATATAATACTTTAAGACCACTACCATTTTTATTATATAATACTTAAAGGCCATACAATCTTATTTACAATACTTCAAGACGTGGCCATTCAAATTATAACTTTTAAAATGGACAAAAAATATAATTCAAGGTGATCTAAAAATGGAAAAAGTAGTTCTGGCATTCAGCAGTGGCCTGGACACCTCCGTATGCGTCAAGTTGCTTCAAGAGAAGTATGACATGGAAGTTGTAACTGTCTGTGTAGATGTAGGGCAACCAGAAGAGGAAGTGGAACGATCCGAACGTGTAGCCCATGAGATAGGTGTGTCCAAGCACTACACCATCGATGCCAAGGAAGAATTTGTTAAGGATTTCATCTTTAAAGCAGTGAAGGCAAACGCAGTTTATGAGGGATACCCTCTAAGCACAGCACTGGCCAGACCATTAATAGCCATGAAAATGGTTGAAATAGCCGAAAAAGAAAATGCCGTTGCCATATCCCATGGATGCACCGGTAAAGGTAACGACCAGTTCAGATTCGAATGCACCATACGTTCAGCTTCAGATTATAATATTATCGGCCCGGTAAGGGATTTAAACCTCACCAGAACAGAAGAAATAGAATACGCCGGAAAACACGGCATTCCTCTGCCCGTATTCTCCCACTTCAGTATCGATGAAAACCTGTGGGGCAGATCCATCGAGGGTGACATACTGGAAGACCCCATGGTGGAGATGCCAGAGGAAGCATTCAACTGGACCAGATCCAGTGCCGAAGCACCCGACGAGCCTCAGATTCTGGAGATAGAATTTGAAGACGGAGTACCTGTAGCTTTAGATGGGAAAAAATTCGGTCCACTGGAGATCGTAAAGGAATGTAACCGGATCGCTGGTTTGCATGGAATCGGCAGGATAGACATCATGGAAGACCGTATAATAGGACTTAAATCCAGGGAAAACTACGAAACACCGGCAGCAGTACTTATTATAACTGCTCATAAAGCATTAGAACAGATAGTGTTTACCAGGGAAGAATTAAGATTCGGGGCAACCGTTTCAGAAACCTATTCCGAATTGGTTTACAACGGCCTGTGGCATGAGCCCCTAAGGGAAGACCTGGACTGCCTCATCGATAACATGCAGAAAAGAGTGACAGGAATCGTTAGAGTAAGATTACACAAGGGTAATTTAAGGATCCTGGGTCGGAAATCGCCTTTCAGTCTCTACCAGGAACAGGCAGTTTCCTTTGAAGACAAGGAAACCGACCAATCCGAAATCGTGGGGATGGTTAAAAACTACGGTGTACAGGCCGCCTGTTTCCAGAATGTGTGTAAGAAGAAGTAATTACGAAACAAGGATTAATTTCCTCATGGATCTTCTAACAATTCTTTAATCATAATTCTGATAGTACTTGTGGCAGTATTCAGCTTCAGGATATTGTATGAGTTAGATAAAGTGCTTCTTTGGGTTTTTGACCATGGGATACTGGGTCTTATAATTTTTTTTATTAACCTGCTACCTTTTTAAGATTCCTATCAAAAACATATTGACCGTGTTAATTGCTGGTTTTGGGGAATATTTGGGTTTTGATTTTAATAGTGGTCAAGTACATTGGGTTTTTCATTAGTTAACTTCTTATAAATCTCTTTTATTTGATAAGGGATTTGTAAATTCGAATAGGAGTTTAATCATCAAATGAAGGAAAAATTACACGAATACACTAGTGCATAAGGTGAGATAAAAATTTTTATATTATATATGACCAAAAGTCATTAATGACTAATTTTGATCATCCAAAAATCCTTGAGAAAAATACAATAAGGATGGAAAACAGTAAGTTGTTACCATGAGCACCAGAATGCAACGGAAAAAGGAAGAAAAACGTAAAACCATATTGGATGCTGCGGAAAAATTAATAGCCGAAGATGGTTTCAGGGATATGACTATGGATCAGGTTGCAAAGGATGCAGATGTAGCCAAGGGGACAGTATACCTCTATTTCAAAAATAAGAACAGCTTATGTGCTGCTGTTAATGCAAGAATTAATAAAGAGCTCAATCAAGTTATAAAAGAAAAAATGGACCTTTATCAAACGGGTTTAGAAAAGGTAGTAGCTTCAGGGACTGCCACTGTTGAATTCTGCCTTAAAAATATGCAGAAATGGAAGGCAATCACCGAACTTTATCAGATGAAGTTTAAGGACCCTGAAGACCCCAACGTGAAGGAATTCCTGTATGAAGTTAACAATATGGTACAGATGATGGCCAATGGCTACAGACAAGGAATAAAGGAAGGAACTATAAGGGAAGACCTAGATCCTGTACCTACAGCAATATTCAACAGAATGGCCTTTAGTAATGCCATTACCCCCACTACTGAGCAAAATATGCTCCTGAAAATGAATAATATAAACATGCAGCACTATGCTGGTGTGGCTGGGGAACTGATAGGAAGATCAACACGTAAAGATCTTCTGAATGCAGAAGATATGAAAAAGAATATTAAAAAGACCTATGAAAACCTGGAAAAGGACCTATAAGAGCCCATTATCACTAATTATAGATTCATAAAAATAAATCAATAAAGCTGTTGACCATGACTACCAGAATGGAAAGGAAAAAAGAAGAGAAAAAAGAAGCCATACTGGACGCTGCCGAGGCAATTATAGCAGAAAAAGGATTTAGGTACATGACTATGGATCAGGTGGCCAATGCTGCTGATGTGGCCAAGGGAACTCTTTACCTTTACTTCAAAAATAAGATTAGTCTATGTGCCGCTGTCGATGCTTGGATCAATAAAGAATTAAACCATCTTATAGAGGGAAAAATGGACAAATATAACACCGGTTCAGAGAAAATTGTGGCTGCAGGGACTGCCACTGTTGAATTTTCCCTTAAAGATCCACAAAAATGGAAGGCAGCCACCGAACTCTATCAAATAAAGTTCAAGGACACTGAAGACCCCAATGTGCAGGAATTCCTGCACGAGGTTAACCAGATGATACAGATGCTAGCTGATGCTTATCGGCAGGGTATAAGCGAAGGGACAATATGGGAAGAACTGGATCCGTTACCCACATCCATATACGTCCGAATGGCCCTCACTAATGCCTTTACACCCACCCACGAACAGAAGATGCTGCTGGAACTCAATGACATCAGTCAAGAACACTATTTAGCTGTAGCCTGGAACTTATTAAACAGATCCACCCATGTAAAGTCATCTATAAGGGAAGAAAGCGAAAAATCATTGGAAGAACAAAGATCCCCAAAAGAAATTAAAAAGGAAATTAAAGAAATGGCTGATTCACTGGGTTTAAATGCTGGAAATGCTTTAGAAATCCTGGATTCGTGGAAAATTCTTTCTCAGATAATTATGGGAAAATTTGAATATAATACTATAGAAGCGACTGAAGAGAAATTTATGGTTCATGTAAGAGGTTGTCCTGTATTTAATCCCTATGAAAAAGGGAATTCCTTTAATATAAATATGATTGAGGGTTGTCAGAGGTATTCGAGAATTTTGGTCGAGACATTGAACCCGAAATACACTGCAAGGATCAATGAAAGGATGTGCAAAGGCGATGATTATTGTGAGGTAATTGTAGAGTTGAAAAATCCTGACTGAAATTCAAGTAATCCATAAATCTTAATGCTCTTCAAAATTATAAAAAATTGAGGTGATTTTATGAAACTAGAAGATATTCCCGCCGAAGTGCGGTGGGAAATTGCCAGTAAAAGCCTTCGTGAACATATCCATGGGTTATGACATGGCTTTCAGGCAAATATTGGGTAAGGAAGTTGTTATAAAGATTGAAGAGGCTATCTGGGCTGAAGGTGGCAAAGATGCAAAAAATATCGCGGCTAATCTGGGATTGCCCGCTCAGAATGCTGTAGAAGTCAGTGCAGCATTAGGAATAGTGTCAATGATCTTCAACGGGAAATGGGATTATAAAACAATAGAAAAAACCGAAGAGAGGAGTGTGGATCATTTCACTAACTGTCCAATCTTAAACGCATATAAAGAAACCGAAACTCCCGTTATCAGTATGCCTCATGTCTGCCAGGCTTACAATACCAGCGGTATTGAAGCTTTGAACCCTAAATATACTCAAAGATTCACCAAGAGAATGTGCACCGGCGATGACTACTGTGAAAGTATTGTAGAATTAAAATGAAGAATATTAGGAACTGAAAAGATGAAAGTACTAGCAATCAACTCCAGCCCACATAAGGATAAAAGTACCACTTCTTTGATACTGGACCCTTTTTTGGAAGGACTGAAAGACGAAGGAGCTGAAATAGAACTTCATTATGCCAGTGATCTGAAGGTAAACCCCTGTCTAGGGGATTTTGGTTGCTGGATAAAAACTCCCGGTAAATGCATCCAGAATGACGATATGAACTGGATCGATCAGAAGATTGAACAGACCGATATACTGGTTTTAGCATCACCAGTCTATTGTGATGGTGTTAACGGACCCATGAAAACCATCCTGGATAGAACAATAACCTTAACACTTCCGTTCTTTGAAATAGTAGACGATCATCTCAGACATCCGCCCAGAAATGGTGGAAAGCAGAGTAAGATAGCTCTGGTGTCTAATTGTGGCTTCTGGGAAATGGATAACTTCAATCCGATGATAACTCATATCAAAGCCTTCTGCAAAAATTCGCACAGTGAGTTTGCTGGAGCTCTCCTCAGGCCCCATGGTCCTGCTTTCCAGAATATGATGGAAATGGGCGTCCCAGTAAAGGACGTGCAGGATGCAGCCATGGAAGCAGGCCGTCAGCTGGCTAAAGATGGTGAGATGTCAGAGGAAACCCTCAGCACAGTTAGTCGGGAGCTTTTGCCCAGAGAAATGTACATGCAAATAGTTAACCAGCACTTTCAGGAAGAGCTGAATAAACTGGAAAAAGGATGAGATTAGAATCGTGATTTTTAAAGATTTTAATCCCTTTAATTTTAAAAGTAATTATTAACATTGATTATTTGGAGTTTAGGATATTTAGTAAAATTCTTACGAAGAAAATCATCTTACTAGTTTATCTGGATCGATAAGCAGTATTAGGTGATAATAAACAGTCAATTTTTTTGATATGCCCAGATAGTTAAATTTATATATAATTGATGACTATCAGTCATTAATGACTTAAAGATATTAATGACCAATATTCATTAATATTCTAATCTCAAACCTATTAAAATCATTAGAAAGTAAATTCACTTAACAGGGGG
>MVQY01000065.1 GCA_002067325.1 Methanobacterium sp. PtaU1.Bin097 | reverse complement strand
CCCATACTAACATATTTAAACCCTTTTTCTGCCATCAATTCGGTGTTTAAGATGTTTCGTCCGTCGATGATGTTAGGTGAGGCCATTAGTTTCTTTATTTTATCTAAGTCAGATACTTTAAACTCATCCCATTCGGTGATTATCAGAAGGGCATGGGAACCTTTAACGGCTTCATATTTGTCCTGGAAGTAGGTTACATTCTCATTTTCTGGTAAATGGAGTGAGAAGTTGTCTTCAGCTTCGGGGTCGTATAACTTCAATTTGGCCCCTCTATCCTGCAGTTTTCTGGCTATATCTATGGCCGGCGCGGCCCTTATATCGTCGGTGTTGGGTTTGAAGGCCAGTCCCCACAGGGTAATGGTGCTTCCCTCAATTTCATCCAGGATTTCCTCCACCTGCTGGTAGAAGATCTCCCGGCGGTTCTGGTTTATCTTCTCTGTTTCCTGTAACAATCCAATATCCAGGTCGAATTCCTTGTAAGTGTGGATGAGTGCGTTTACATCCTTGGGGAGGCATGATCCACCGTATCCCAGACCGGCGTTCAGGAATTTGTCCCCTATCCTGTGGTCCAGGCCTACACCTTTAGAAACATCGTCGATGTTAGCTCCTGTGCGCTGGCACAGGTCGGAGATCATGTTGATGTAGGATATTTTAATGGCCAGGAAGGCGTTTGAGGCGTATTTTATTATCTCTGCAGAGGGTATATCTGTAAATAGCAGGGGGAATCCTTTACTGGTGAATGGTTCGTAGATCTCTTCAAATATCTTCCTCGCTCTATCTGAGTCAACCCCTACCACTATCCGGTTGGGGTTCATGAAGTTGTAAACCGAGGTTCCTTCGGCCAGGAATTCCGGATTGGAAGCGACGTCAAATTCTATATCTGTTTCGGCCTGTACCATTTCCCTTATCTTAAGGTGGGTGTTTACTGGGACTGTTGATTTTTCGATGATGAGTTTATAGCCGTCCATATGTTCGGCGATGGAGGATACCACATCTTTCACCTGTGACAGGTCGGCTTTACCTTCAGGGGTGGTGGGTGTCCCCACGCAGATGAAGATGGCCTCACTGAAGTTAATTGCCTCTTTTATGTTGGTGGTGAAATCGATCCGGTTTTCTTTAAGATTCCTCTGGAGCATTTCACTTAGTCCCGGTTCATATATGGGTGATATTCCCTTTTTTAGCATTTCAAATTTCTTTTGACTCTTCTTTGCGCATAACACCTGGTGGCCCACTTCGGCGAGACAGGCCGCGGTGACCAGTCCCACATATCCCGCTCCGATTACTGTGATCTTCATGTTTATCTCTCTTTTAACTTGCATTAACTATAACCCGGGCTTTTTAAATAAGACCCGGTTTTAATTAATAAAATTTTTTTTATTAAAATCCCGTATTCATTTTATAGAATAAATATCCAAGAATTCTCATAAATTATTAATTCTTTATTTATTTCCTTAAGATAAATGCTTTATTATAAGTATTAAAGGTTTTCCCAAATCTATATTTGGCATCATACCAATTATACTTAGCAATATATATAGTAAGATTTACTAACTTTATACAATATTTACAGTTTTTTAAAATTTTTTCATTGGAAACCTAAATATCCTAATGAAAAATTAATTCTAAGAAACTGAAAAGAGAATAATTGAAAAAATTTCAGAAATAAAAAAAAATAATTCAAAAGAAGCCGTAGAAAGAGAAAATAAGGAGAGTAATAGATATGCGCGGATTAACCAAAGCTTTAATTATAATTGTGGTGATACTGGCAATTGTAGTTGGAGCATTATCTTTTCTATATTTAGATGAAAGCGGACCTCTAAAATCCACCCTGAACGCCAAAGTTCTGGTTTTATGCGTGGACCCTTCAGAGGGAAGGCCCGGCCCTGGTGCCGTAGATATGGCCTTTATGCTTGAATTGCAGGATGGAAATCTAAAGAATATGACACCAATCTATCCTGGTGGTATGAGGCACCCCACAGCTGAAGCCCCTGATTTTGTAAAGACACAGGGATTGTATGTGCTGGTGTTGCATGATAGTTTATGGTATGAGAACACCACCTACGACGCTCAGTTGGCCCAGGAAATCGTGGAATATAACACCGACATGAAATCAGATGTGGTGGTCATGGTAAAACCAGAGGCCATCGATGCTGTAATAGCGTCCATCGGCGGTGTTGACGTGGAAGGCCAGGGACATATCCAAGGTGGCACATTAGAGTTCCTTAGGGCTGAACAAAGCGAAGGCGGGATGAGCAGGGGCAATGCCATTGAATCAGTGGGCAATGCCATTAAAAGCGCTGCCCAGGACAAAGACAAACGTCAGACTATAATGACCACAATCATTGCCCAGTACAATGCAGGAAACATAATTGTGGAACCCAACGACTGGGCTGTTAGGTTCATGACTGCTGAAAGTTTAAATAAAGTATTTGGATAGGTTAACTGTAACCATCACCCTTTTTTCTTTTTTTAATCCTTTTTCTTTTTTTTAAATCCTATTATAAGCTACGTCAACTTTTTTCCTTGATAAAAACATTATTTGTTATCAATAAAACAGCATTTATCGATAAAACAGTATTAATCATCTGCACTATAAATGAAGATACAGTTTTAATAAATAGATATTTATATTATTAGGTTTGATATAGTATTTATAGGGAGAAATTACCATATAAAATTCTATAGAAAATCGTTCTGGTATAGTTTATTCCAGGGTTATATATTTCCAGTCACAGGATGGAAAATTTTCTAGAATATGGGGGAATTTGATTTGGAAAAGCGATTTTATGATGACCTCTTGATGGTCTTGATCCTGACCCTTATCACGGTAATCTGCCTGCTAGTTCCCGGGTTGAACATCAACACCCCCTTTATCTACATACCCTATATCCTTCTTTTACTGTTTTTACCCGGATATTCCCTGTTAGCTGCGACCAATCCCGAGTTCGCCCAGTACAGCCTGATAAAACGTGCGATATTAAGTGTTCTTCTAAGTCTAGTGTTCAGTATTCTTATAGCGGCACTTCTAACCTACACCCCACTCAAGATTTTAAATGAAATAATCGTCTATTTCATGGGGGCATTCACCATCATCCTGCTCCTGGTTGCCATAATGAAAAGGAAAAGTTATCATTACGTACATTTCATTGAACCATTCGGAGAACCAGCACCGGATCAGGGACTGGCCCGGTTTGAAGAACTGGAACCACCATTACCCCATGTTGAAGACCAAAAAGAAGAAGAATTAAAAGGGGATACCCGGGAAATAAATTCTGATGAACCTGAACAGGATAGACCCGCCCTTAAAGAAGTGGTTACTGAACCCATAAAGATAAATAAGGGTGAAATAAAGAAGATAAATAAAGATGAAATGAAACCCATTGAAAGTAAACCAAAAAAAAGACCAAAACGTAGACCACCCCGGAGATCCGCCTACCTGGATTTAATTATTGTATTAGTTTTAACCATCGTATGTACAGCTATTATACTATATCCCGGCTTAAATAGAACAATCTTTGACGGTGTAACAGTTAACACTATAGTGGGCCTTTTTTTAATGTTGTTCCTACCAGGATATGCATTGATATCTGCTGTTAATCCCCGAAAATACGATTTAAATATACTCACCCGCCTGGTTTTAAGTTTTGGTATAAGTTACTTCCTGACAACAGTTGTCGGTCTCGTCTTACCCTACACCTCCCTGGGCAATGGTCTAGATCCTATCCTGCAGGTTCTCTCTGGTCTTACTCTAATATTCATTGCAGCCGCCTTCGTGATGAGGATACGCACCCCCCAGGAAGACCGCTTTGGAGTTGGATTAGGAAGATCTCCAAGCACAACAATCACACCATACCCTAAAACTGACTCTCCAAGCTCCGAAACCACATCTCACAGCCCCACTACTACACCATCCCCTACAGGTGGCCATCGGAACCGAAATATCCTGATGGTGGGTGTAGTAGTCATCATAGCCCTGTTAATCGCCGCTCCCACGGCTTTTAACTTCATGAATACTGGAGAGAATGTAACATCCACTGAATTCTATGTCCTTGGATCAGATGGGAATAAACTCACCAACTATCCCACTAATTTGACCCCAGGTGAAAATGGTACCGTGACCATAGTCCTGGTGAACCACGAAAACGAGGAAACCAATTACAGAATAGTAGCCACATCCAACCAGACGGTTATCGGTGAGATAAACGTGACCCTGAAACCTGACGAGAAAAAGGAGATCCCTTACACTTTCACAGTGGGAGATCCCGGAACCAAAAAAATAGAATTCTTCCTGTACAAATTACCCAACATAAACGACGTATACCACTCCTATAACTTCTGGATAACCATCCTGGAACTAGTAAACGAAACAGTTGAAAGTGAAACACCCACCGATACTGGTGGAGATACCGGCGGAAGTCAAGAACCCTATGTACCTCCATATCAACCACCTTACACACCATCAGAACCTGAACCCACTCCGGAACCAGAACCTGAACCAGAACCCATTTTAGATGATTTCATGAATTAAAATAAATAGTAAAAGTTTATTCTTTCCTTTTTTGACTGTATAAGAATATAACTCCTTTACTTCCTTCTAAGTTGAGCGATATGGGAAGTTAGATTGATAAGAAGTATCTGTGAGGGAGTAGTATATAACAACTGTAGTATAATATAAATCATGATAAGCATCGACAGTTGTAGTGCGAAAGATGGACACCATTTAAAATAGTTGATCAAAGAATAGAATAATTAGATTACAATATTAAGGTGAGAGTAGATATGTACACGGATAATCAATTTGTCATTGACATGGATGAGTTAAAATCCGCTGATATCCCTGTAAACAGGTTTTTTCATTTGCAAGTCAATTATAACAACGTTAAATATGAATTCCTAATCAGATTTTCAAGTACCAATAAAAATTTAGTCTGCTTCGGTTCTGGAGCATACGATCCTACTAACTTTAAACCACCAGTTTATAACAGACATAGCTGGGGTTCTGAATTTGAAGAATCTGTGATTTACTATAACGACCCCACCCTGTACAACGATGATAAATTGAC
>MVQY01000064.1 GCA_002067325.1 Methanobacterium sp. PtaU1.Bin097 | reverse complement strand
CCATAAAATAACCAAATAAACCTTATAAAAGTAGTAATCTCCTTTCAGATAAATCTCCTTTCAGATAAATCTCCTGGGATCGGTTTCAATATCCACGATGACCGGTTTATCAATTGACAGGGCCTTGTCCACTGCTTCCGGTAGTTCCTGTGGATCTTTAACATTTATTCCCACCCCTCCGCAGTCCCGTGCGTAAGCTGCAAAGTCTGGGTTGTAGAGTTCAGTTTCCCAGTTTGGGAATTTTTCCACCATCTGTTCCTGCATGATCATGGCCAGCTGGTGGTTGTTGAATAAGAAGAGCTTAATTGGAAGATCGTTACGCACCGCAGTTACGAAGTCTGCCATAACCATGGAAAATCCCCCGTCACCTGTGATGCACACCACCTGTCTCTCGGGATAGATGAGTTGAGCGGCCAGAGCCGCTGGCAGGCCTATACCCATGGTACCCAGGTATCCGGACATGATCATCTTCTGGGTTTTCTTCATCCAGAAATTACGTCCAAACCACCAGGCATTTTCGCCAGTATCCAGGGTGATAACCGCATCGTCATCCAGTTTTTCATTCAGGACTTTAATGATGTACTGGGGCCTTATTGGGGTTAAACCACCATCAGCTTCCTCATCAAGAAGATCCAACCATTCCATTTTAAGTTCTCTTATCTCCTCTAAATAGTCATCTTTTCTATTTTCCTGGACCAAATCCAGTAGCTGAGGCAATATTTCCGCGCTGTTACCGTAAAGCCCCACCTCAACCGGGTACTGCCTACCTATCATCAGTGGATCTATGTCTATCTGGATTGCCCTTTTCTCTGGCAGATGGGTCATGTCTGAGAAGGATGAACCAATGACTATGAGTAGATCAGAATTCAGTACAAGGTCAGTGGCGGCTGTTGAACCAATATCCCCATGGCTTCCCACATAATACTCGTTATCTTCATCTACCACTCCTTTTCCCCGGAAAGTGGTTACTATGGGTGCGGTTATCTTCTCTGCCAGTTCCAGGATGTTTTCTCCCTGGGTTATGGCTCCGAATCCAGAAACAATCACCGGACGTTTCGACTGGTTTATGGCCTGGGCTGCCTGGAGTATGAGGAACATGGGCTGGGTGATGGCTTCATTGGGGAAGCTACCTTCGAATGGTATTGTCCTGGCGGTGTGTGGAATTTCCTGAACATCCTTGGGGATTCCTATATGGGCAACTCCCTTATCTAAGATAGCGTGTTTAATGGCGTTGGTGATGAGGGTGGTGGTCTGTTCTTCAGACATCAAAACCTTGTTATAAACAGTTATAGATTCGAAGAAACTCTGCTGGTCTATTTCCTGGAAGGACCCCGGGCCGATGAGCTGTCTTTTCAGCATACCGGTTAAAGCCAGTACAGGGGAATGGTCGAGGCTGGCATCATAGAGACCGGTGGCCAGGTTGGTTGCCCCTGGACCGGCAACTGTAAGACAGGCCGCGGGGTGTCCGGTGAGTTTACCATAGGCAGAAGCCATGAAAGCAGCGGTTTGCTCATGCCTAACCTGGATATACTTTAGATCCTTACTTTTACGGATAGCATCCACCACACCCAAGGAAGAGGTTCCGGGTATACCGAAAACATATTTAATCCCCCATTCAACCATTTGAGCTACTAAAATTTCAGAAACAGTAGCTTCCCCCTCTTCAAGTTCAACCTCACCTTCAGATAATAATACGAAAGAATTCAAAGGAGAATTACAAACCGGGCACCTCCAGTTATCTGGTAACTCATCAAATGCGTAACCTTCCTTTTCCTCATCAAATATGTAATTACAAACCGTACACCGATATTTTGCCATTTTTTAACCCCTTGAAAAGCAGTTGCATAAGATTATACTAACTATTATGAATTTAAAAGGTTATAAAAATATCTAATTCAAACTTTAAAAGGGCGGTTAATTAAGAAAAAAGTCATTCAACCTATTAAATATCCCATATCTTTATAAGCAGAAGAGATATAAGAATATAAACCCGGAAAATAGAATTTTCCCCTGAATAACACCGGTGTTATTAAACTATTTAGTGAGTTCTAAAATGAAGAACATGTTAACCACCCTTCTAAGATCAACCAGGATAAGCTGGTCATCTAAAACAGTGAATATGTTTCTTTTAGCCCTGACTTATGCCTACTTTTCCAGTTTAACCATAAACAACCCCCTGCAGATAGTGGAGGGTCTGATCCTGGTCTGCGCCCTCTGGGGTGCTCTCTACAGTCTTAACGACTTAACCGATATAAAATCCGATAAAAAAGATCCGAAAAAACAGGGCAGGCCCTTTATCAGGGAGGATATTGAAAAAAAATGGATCTTGGCCTTTATAATCTCACTGATTTCCCTAATTTTTATAATATCGATATTCACCTTAAAGTTTGATTTCACCATCATTATGGGTTTAATGGTCATAAATCAGATTATATACACAGTATCCCCCATAAGACTTAAAGATACTGTGCTAGCTCCATTTGCAAGCACCGCCACCAACTCTGTTTTAAGGATCGTCTCCTGCTGTGTGCTCCTGGGAGATCTGTTCCTGGTCCCGGTGAGTGTGTATATATTTATGTACACCGCCAGTTTAGGCACCTACCTGATGTACAAAGGTATTCCTAAATTAGCCAGCCTAGTAGGGGTGGTAGCTGGAGGAATTTTGATATACATACTGTACTTTGGTGAAATGAACCTAGTTCAATTGGCTGTTGCCATTCTACCAGCCATTATAGCTGGAATTCCCTTATATCTATCTCTTTTCTCCAACAAAGACAGGATGGCTCATCTGGCAGATATATTGTATCATCAAGTTGCACTGGTCTTTTTCCTGATATGTATCGTGTATATCCTTTTCTTTTAGAGGGAGAGCCTCTGAAATTAGAAAATTGAAAAAAAATAATTTATGGAATTAAAAAAAGCCAATAAGGGATTTAGAAAAGTTTTCCCAGCTTCAACAACGCCTTGGGAGAAACTTTAATCAACTGCTTAATCAGTTCTGCCGTGTTTATGGTGTCCAGCTCGATATCCTGGAAGGCGTCGGCTATGGAGTTAAGTTCCTCATCAGATAAACTTTGAAGGTAGTCTTTAACCTTTAAGTCTCTCTTGAACTTTACACCAATGTTCTCCTCACACCTTTCCTGGTATTTGCTTAACTTTTTAGCTGAGTAATCACCGTCCTTAACAGCTGCAGCTGCTACCTCACCGGCGTATACTCCTGCTTCCATGGCGGCGATGATTCCCCCACCTGTTAAGGGGTTTACCTGACTTGCTGCATCTCCCACCAGCATGAAGTTGTCTGTCACCAGTTCCTTAAGCATTCCACCTACAGGGTCTCCGCCTATATTTAACTCCACGGGTTGGGCGTTCTGGGTGGATGGATTATTTTTCACGAATTCCAGCAGATGATCGTAGGCGCTTTTATCTGTCTCGGTGGTTAGAATTCCTAGTCCCACGTTTGCTATGTCATCCCCTTTAGGGAATATCCAGGCGTATCCTCCGGGTGCCACGCTTCCGAAGTAGAATTCTATGGAGTCGGGGTCTTCCATTTTAACGTTCACCATCTCAAATTGGGCACAGGATTCCATGTTTTTAGGTTTCAGGGTTGTTTTAAGCCCTAAAAATCTTCCCATTCTTGATTCTGGTCCGTCAGCTCCAACCACGATCTTGGCTTTCACCTCGAACTCTTCGCCCATGGTCTCCAGGGTCGCAAACAGGTAGTCACCTTCCCTTCTAATTCCCTTGGCCAGGGTTTTAACCATGATCTTAGCACCGGCCCGGGCAGCGTCCATGGCCATGTGTTTATCGAAGACCTTCCTCTCCAGGATATATCCTGCCTCGGGTAATTTGACTTTCTCCTCATTTAGCCATACACCAGTGCCGTTAGGGGCTATCAGGCGTACACCGCTGAGTTCCCTGGTCACCCATCTGGTACTGGGTTCTATTTTTAATTTCTTCAGGCCTTCCTTGGAAACTCCCTCGGCACACCTTTTAGGGGCTCCAATTTCGGATTTCTTATCGATCACGATCACATCGGCACCATTCAGTGCGGCGTGTTTTGCGGTTGATGATCCTGCGGGTCCTGCTCCTATTACCAGTACATCGGTTTCTATTAGCATCAGTATTTCTCCCTTTATTCCTCTTTAGCCAGTGCCTGGACTGGGCAGACCTGGATACATATGGTACATTCTTTACAATTTTTTTTATCGAATTTTAAGCTGTTTTCCCTGACTTCGATGAGAGATCGGGGACATACACCAGCACATTCCCCACAATACATACACCATTCCTTTACCTTCATAATTATCATCTTACTCGATTTTGGTTATCTACAAAACGAAATTTGGTTATCTACTAATGAATTTTATTATTTTTAAACTTCAAGTATTTATAATCTGGTTTAAAAAGTTTCCCCCGAATTTTTTTTATTCTTCATCTTCACCAGTTACAAATACATATCCGCACTTGGAGCAGACAAGTGACTTTGTAGTCGCATGTGCCTGGAATTCCCTATCGAATTTCCTGTTCATTGTTTTATCCTTGCTACCGCATTTAGGACATTTTTCATTTAATTTGCCTATGTTCATGATTGATCTCCATTTGTATTGTTAAGATGGCTTGATCATCAGGGCCATCACACCTGGCCTGTTTTTTTTATCCCCTGTTTGCGGACTTACCGCTAATCCGGAGTTGCCTAACATTTCTTTAGTGGCCCTTTTGGTGATCTCCTTGAATATGGTTTTATAGGCAGGGCAGTGGGGGTCCACGCCATCTATTCCCCCTTCACCTTTTGTCAGAGCGTTGTAGGGGCATCCTCCCCTGCAGAATTTTATGTAGGTGCATCTTTTACAGTTTTCATCCACGTACTCCTTGAATTTCTGGAGTAGTTTCCGTGGCCCCGAATTTGCTAGTTCTTCCTGGCTGGGGTGGTCGCGTACGTTGCCCATCACCCATTCCGGCATTCCAACGAAGCGGTAGCAGGGGTATATGCTTCCGTCTGGCCCCACTGCGAAGGTGTCGTCCATGCAGTCTACGAATGTACAGACAGCTCCCCGGCGGGTGAAGATGCTTTTGCAGATGTGGTCGATGTTTTTAACCTTGATGTTATCCATGTTGTCCAGATATTTGTCCAATAAATATATCAATAGGTCACCGTATTGTTCTGGTGGTAGGGCCCATTTTTCAGGGTTTTCATCCCTTATTGATGGTAATGCTGGATGCAACTTCAAATCCAATCCATTTTCCAGGAAGTAGTTGAATATCTCTTCTTTAAAATCTATGGAATAGGAGGTAAAGGTGCAGATGAAGCTCACCTGTAGTTGGTTATCCTGGGCTATCTGGTAGCCCTTCATGGTCTTCTGGTAGTAGCCTTCTCCCCTCTGGAGGTCGTTTAGTTCCTCTGGTCCGTCCAGGCTGGAACCGACAGGTATAGAGTATTCAGCAAATAACTGGGCTAGTTCCTGGGTTAAATTCCAGAGATTGCTTTGCAGGGCGAATGCTGGCCTTAAGTGGCTTAATTTCTTAGCCAACAGGGGTAAAACTTCTTTGAAAAATTCATACCCAGCTAACAGAGGTTCGCCTCCATGGAAGGTGAAGGTTACTGGTTCGTTGCGGAAATCTTTAAGCCATTCCACTATTTCTTCAATTATCTCCAGGGACATCAGGGGTGATCCTTCCTCGCTGCTCCAGCAGTAGTTGCAGTTTGAAGGACAGCCCAGTGTGGGGATTATCATCACATGAAAAGCCATAAAAATCTCTTCTTTAAAACAATCAGATTATTAATTAAATTTTATCCTCGATATCAGATTATTAATTTATCCTTAATCTTATAATTTAATTTTTATGTTTTTAGAAATAGTATTGAAATATGATAATTTTAATCAATTCAGTATTCTCTAAAAAAAATTAGTAAAAGATCATCCGAACCGGACTTTAAGCATTCGAATGAGGTTTCTCAGGTCATCAGCGCTGGCTGCAGCCAGTGCATCGTTCAGTTCATCCCAGGTTATTCCCTTAAAATTTTCCACGATATCGGTTATTTGATCTTCATTCATAGTTCCCCACCTTCTTTTAAATTTTTAATAAAATAATGTATTTTAAAATAAAAAAGAGAAGATATTATAATCCATTTTAGGATATTTATTTAATATCTACGTTGATTTTTTCTGCCTCTTCTTTAGGGAGAGTTATGGTTAATACTGAATCTTCAAATTTCGCTGTGGCAGCTTTAACCTTCACTTTCACCGGGAGTTCTATGATCTTTACAGTTTCACCGAAGTTTCTTTCCCGGCGAATATAATCGACTTCTTCCTCTTTGTATTCTTCTTCAAATTTAGCAGTTATTTCTACAGCTGTCTCAGATAAAGTTACGTTTATGTCTTCTTTCTTGGCACCAGGAAGGTCTGTTTTAATGATCAGTTCATCATCAGTCTCCACCACATCTGCCAGGGGTTTTTGCAATGAGCTGGTGTAATCAGTGATTGCCTTAGAGAAATCCTCCTGTCGGTCACGGATAGTGCTTATAAAGTCGTTGAACATTTTCTCTGCTTGTGTTCTTCCTTTAGGAGTGTCTGGTTCTCCTTCTTTCCTCAGGGATCTTGTTTCTCCAGCCGTTGATTCTTCACTTTCCGCTTTTTTACCTAGTTGTACCTTCTCTGCTCCCTCATCGGCACCGGTACCTTGAGTTCCTTCCAAATTTTTCTCATCTACCATTGGATATCACCAATATAATTTGTAAACTTATGAATCGGTCAAGTTAATGATCTATATCTAGTAGATAATAAATCTATTTTTTATCTTTTTTACTTGTTTTTTTAGTAACCGGAGTATTGAAATTATATAGTTTGGTATCCTGTTCTAATATCCTTAATCTTTCTGCTAAAAATTCTAAAACTCTTTTTTTATCTGTAAACGACACGTTCTTTTTGGATAACATATTAATTAGTTCTGTAATACTTCTAGCGGAATGTGTGCCTGTTCTTTCATCCATCAGTATTATGTCCCTTTTTCCAAATTCTTTGGAAGTGGATACAAAAACAGCACCCCACACATTTCCATTTTCGTCCTTTAAATCCATGGAATTGCGGAAATTATCCTCTTCTGTCTTTTTTTGCATCTTAAATCACCTTAATACATCTTACTACAACAACATTTATATATGTTTCGAAAAAAAATTTAATAAAAAAGTATTTTAAAGTCTCTGTGAAACGTACACCTTTTATCTATATAAAAACATAAACTATTAGAGACTGTTACCAGAGAACATGGATTATATATAAATTTCTAAAAATTAATAAACGAAAATTTTAATTTTAAGCAGGGCAAATAAATATGGTAAAAGAAAATTTGGGTAGTAAAAAGTCGAATTTTTTAATCTACTTATAAAAATCATTTCGAAACTTACAAAATTCTATCGAAAATCAATATTTGAGGAGGAAGTATGGATTCCGTAAATGCACAACCATTAGAAATCCTTCTAGTTGAAGATAATCCAGGCGATATACGTCTGATTAAAGAAATATTAAAGGAAACTAAAATTCGAACTAATATACAGGTGGCCATGGATGGAGAAGCTGCTTTAAAGTTGTTGTTCAATACGGAAAACTTAAACGCTGCACCCCGTCCGGATCTGATACTTTTAGATTTAAACCTGCCCAAGATAGATGGTAGGGAACTCCTGTCGGAAATTAAATGTAGTGAGGACCTCAAAAGTATACCGGTGGTGATACTGACCACCTCTACAGCCGAGGAAGATATAATAGAAACCTATAATAATCATGCTAATTCATATATCACCAAACCAGTGGACCTGGATCATTTCATTAGAGTGGTTGAATCAATCAAGGATTTCTGGCTTTCCATAGTTAAGTTACCCCGGAGTGACGAAACATGAAGTGCATCAAAGTCCTTCTAATAGAGGACAATCTAGGAGATGCCGTTCTGATACAGGAAATGCTCAAGGATGTTAAAACTACTAATTTTCAAGTTAAACATGCCCAAATACTAAGCGAAGGAATAGAATATCTTCAAAATGAAGATTTCGATATAATATTATTGGATTTAGCCCTTCCAGATAGCCAGGGGATTGACACCTTTAACCGAGCCAATGAACATGCCGCTGAATTACCTATAATAATCCTGACCGGCCTGTCAGATGAAGAATTCGCCATTAAAGCTGTGGGAGAAGGGGCCCAGGATTACCTGGTAAAGGGAGAAGTGGACAGCAGACTACTGGCCCGGTCCATGAAGTATGCCATTGAAAGGAACATCATCGAAGACAAACTCAAAAAGAGCGAGGAACGATACCGGATCATGGTGGAAAAAACCCAATCAGGAATCTTCCTGATAAACCCCTATAACAAATTAAACTACGTTAACCAGCAAATGGCGGATATGCTGGGCTATAAAGTAAATGAAATGATAAACAGGAGCATATTTGATTTTATGGATAAGGAAGGGGAAAAAGCCCTCAACGACCATTTAAAAAAGATTGACAATGGTATTGGAAATATTTATGAACTGAAATTCAAAAACAGAAGCGGCTCACAGCTCTGGGCACTAACCTCTACCAATCCAATCTATAAAGGAAATGGCGAATACCTGGGTAGTGTCTCTATAATTACCGATATAAGCGCCCGTAAAGGTGTGGAAAAAACCATAATGGAAGCCATGATTGAAAAGGACAACAATTTCCGGATGATCATCGCCAACATGATGGAGGCCATAAAACCCCTGATTGCCCAGGAATACTCGGAAGAATACCACGACCGGTTAACCTGAGACTAACGACCAGAAATTATTAAAAAACCAATAACCTGAAATAATAGATTTAAAAATATAATTATCTTTGACACACCATTAAGAGGACCCACCATGCGTATAGATTTATTAATTGCCAGCCTGGTTGTAATGGTTATAGGCCTGGTAATCTCAGGGATGATTGGAAGCCTTATTTTAGCCGTGGGAATTATGCTCTTATTATATGTTATCTTCTCCAGAGAGGAGGCCGGGGAACCGGAACCAGCCAGATACGTGGAACCCGAATATCACAAAGAGACACCCCGTCAAGGTGAGAGAAAGAAAGAGAGAGAATACCAAGAATCCCAACCCAGAAAAAGAAATGTAGACCGAGCTGAAAGAGAATTAAGAGCATGGAGTCCGGGAAAACCGGGAAAACGTTGCCCGAAATGTGGTTCCACCAGTAACCCATCTGATGCCCGCTTCTGCGCTGATTGTGGAAGTAAAATATAGGTTAGTAAAATTAGTTAAAAGCTTATTCTCCTCTTCAATTATTAAAATCCCTTTTATATTAAAAAACCACTTCTATTATCAAATCCACTTCTATTATTAAAAAATTCTTCATTTTTTAAAATCTAATTCTCCCTTTATGTTTAAGGTAATAATATATGAACCTCACACTAAGCACTAAAAGAACTAAACCGAGGATCATGATAATTAGATTCCCAATGAAGCCGAAACGGTCGGGATATAAGAAGAATGCAAATATCACGAAGTAGATACCGGCCAGGGCCATGTTAAGGGCTCCGGCAAATTTTATTTTCAAGTTCAGGGAGAAAAGGTTTAAAATTCCAAGTATCAGGGTAATTGCACCAAAAAGGTATACAATCAGATATTGGTTGAAATTTAAAAGCAGTATAAGGATGCCGAATGCAATTAAAGACCGGCTTACATCCCTCACCGCGAAAGTCTTCTCATCAGTCTCCATGGGAACTCTCTCAATGAATTTTTAGATCAGCGCTTTTATCTATCAATGATATTTTTTATATCAATGCTCTTTTTGTTCGTTTTTATATCAATACTCTTTTATTCGTGCTCATTTTGAGATTTCTCAATTGCCTTTAATATAAACCTGATCCTGTTACCATACCGTTCAATATATGACCTGATCTCTTCCGCCTCCACGTCAGGGATCCGTTTTTTAACTATATCTATTATTTCAGATTCGCTGTAAGATATCTCCACCACATCAAAGAATAATTTCAATAGGGACACCATGAGCCTGGAAAACAGGCCGAAATCCGTGAACAGATCCTTTTTCACTCCCCGGGTCCTGAAAGTCCAAGCAGTCTGGAAGACCAAGTTAACCTTCCTGAACTTGGATAAATTTCTAAAATAAAGGATGATAAGTGAAAAATAGAAAGGAAAACTTCCAAATCCCTTGTTATCCATCCATAAACTGAAACCTATCTTACCTTCATATAGATAGTGGGAATCATGAAACCTATCAGCCAGCAAAACCGCATCATACTCAGATGCCTTATCGAAAACCCCATCTATACTGTTAACCTTCATATCCTCCTTTAGAGTGTGGAAGAATTTATTGTAAACTTCAGTAGAGCTTTGATGAACATCATCCAACGCCAGAACCGCATTATAAACATTTAAATCCAGATCTTTCACGGCTTGAAATATGTTGGCCGACTTTCCAGTGCCCGGAGCACCAATAACATGGATTATCCTGCCTTTACGGGTTTTCAAATCCTTTAATCGTGCATATAATTTTTTGTAGGCAGTGGTGGCTCTAAAATCCTGGTCGTCCTCTGCTGTGTTCACCTTAAATTTGACCATAGAACTAATATAGAAATCATATAAAATCAATTTATGGGAAGTATTGAGAAAATAGGAGTAAAAACCGAATTATACTAGGGAAAATTGAAGCAACACAAACTAAATCTACAAGGAAAAAATTAGATTAAAAAAACTAAATCTACAAGGAAAAAATTAGATTAAAAAAATAATCTACTGGGATTTTTTCGTAAATTTAAATGTTACCGTACCAGCCTCTGAATTTTTAGTGGTGGATCTTAGAATGTAAAACCCACTTAATCCCCGCCGTATAAGATCATAGGCCTGGGCTGGATCTTCACCCTTATCCAGTTTAAGAGTTATCTCCATTTGGTTTAACCTCCCACATCTTGAGCAGACATGTAAGCATCATATATGGCGTAAAGCCAGACAATTATGTATATTATGATTCCAAAAAAAGAAATTAAAAAAATGGCTAAAGTGGAGATAATAAAGGTAAGAACGATTAAACCCAGGCCAAACAAGGTTTTACCCACATAAATTTGGCCCAAACCGGGTAGCAAGAAAGATAAAAACGCCGCTAGAATTGGATTTTTCGCCATTCGGAACATCTCCCTTTATTTAACTTACATAATATTATTTTATTCTTTATAGCTATTCTATTTATCCAATAACTTGGTTAATTCCTTGAGATTGTTAGTATTGATGATATCCTTTTTTTCCGCATAACCACGCCTGGATGTGGCTATTCCCAATTCTATATCATTCAAACGTTCTTTGGAATGGGCATCTGTATCTATAACCAGTTTACACCCGTTCTGTACGGCTTTTTTAATGAGGACATCCTTTAAATCCAGTCTATCCGGCTGAGAATTAACTTCCAGGTAGGTATTCGTATCTACAGATGCCTGGAATATCCTATCCAGGTCCAGTTCATAGGCACTTCTTTTATGAATCTTCCTCCCGGTGGGATGGGCTATGATGTTCACATACTGGTTTTCCATAGCAGAAATAATTCTATCTGTTAACTGTTCTCTGCTCTGCCGGTAACCAGAATTTATACCAGCGATAACCACGTCTAAGTCCTTTAAGATCTCCTCTTTAATTTCCAGTTTTCCATCGGAGTCTATGTTAACCTCAAGGCCCTTCAGTATGGTGATGTCCTCAATTTCACTGTCGAGCTTATCAATTTCCCTCATCTGCAACTCTATTTTATCTTCACTTATACCCTTTGGGACCTGTAAATCCCCAGTGTGGTCAGTTATGGCGATGTACTGGTGGCTTAACTCTCGGGCGGTTTCTGCCATCTCCTTTAGACTGTTTTTACCATCACTCCAGGTGGTGTGCATCTGGAGATCTCCTTTGATATCCTGGTAGCCTATAATAGAGGGTAATTCACCACGTATGGCTGCCTCCAGATCTTCTACAGTCTGCCTCAGTTCTGGTTCCATGTAGTGTATTCCCAGTTCCTGGAAGACTTCCTCTTCAGTTCCACCGGCAACCATCTTATCTCCCCTGAAAAGACCGTATTCATTGAGTTTAAGCCC
>MVQY01000063.1 GCA_002067325.1 Methanobacterium sp. PtaU1.Bin097 | reverse complement strand
TCCTTGCCTTTTTATCTTTCGAAGATTTTTATTGGCTTCCTTGTGAATAGGCTTTAGAAAGTCGAACTTCTGGCAGGTTTGAAATTCATCACATTCCCAGCATCCCTGGTATTCTCTCTTCTGGGCGCATTTGGCAATTTCACAAAATTTAGATCTAAAACCATCCCTGCAACCTTTACACCGTAACTTTACCATAGCACCCAAACATTCATAGCATTCCTGGTAATTATCAAATTCCTTAAAAGGCATAACTTCAGCTGCTTCCTTAAATTTATTCTTTCTTAATTCTTTCCTTAAATCCCTGGCTAAATCAGCAATGGAACCTGTGTAATTATAACAATCTCCACAGTAAAGTCCGCAATAAGCCACTAAATCCTCATCTTCCATAATTCATACCCCCAATACAATTAAGCACGAATGTCGATTGGCATCATCCTACTACAGATTTGGTTACAAAACCAATAATCAAACCCCCAACAGCCCCAATAACCATTATAGGTGCATAAGCCCGGGTTACAATAGCCGATGGAAGACTTAACCCGATTCCGATGATTAACCCACTAATCAGAGGATCTAAACCAAAAGTGGCGCTGGGAACTATTAAACCAATCATAAAGCGGTCCACAAAAGCACTGGAAATGGCTTCATACTTCTTTCGTCGAGACTCCACTTTCATTGGAATCATTATCAAGCTGGAAAAAAGACCAAAAACTAAACCACAAATCAAACCAAGACTAACGACATCCATTTTTTAACACCTAATAATACCATATCAACAAACATCTATTTATCATTTTAATAATCCTCATCTCCAGTTCAGACAAACAATTATTATTTCAACCCAAAGAAAATGCTTGAATCTATTCACAACAACCCTAACTAATAATAAAAACAAAAATGAACCTCAAATGTAAAATTTACAAACAATTTTCAGAAAATATTTAGATATTTTTTTTTATTTTGTCATTTCTGAGAACATTTAGTAATAATTACACATTAATTTATACATCAGAATAAGCTCTAAAGGTGGCACATTTATTATAATTAATAATTATAATTATTAATGAATCGATCCTTTTTAAATCAGCCAGCTAAAAAAATTCAGATTCACAGAAAATCCTTAATTAACTTCAACAGATTGGGATGTTTTCCCAGGAACTTTATTGCGGAAATCTTTGATAAATTTTCCATTTTATTTTTTTCTAAAAATTCTGCAAGGGCATTCATATCCTTATCAGTTAATTTATCAGCGGCATTTCGATATTTAAGGGATATTTCAAGGTTTTTTCCAAACCTTTCCCTCCATATATCATCGTATTTTTTTAAAACATCAGCGGATGTGTCTTCCTTTTTGGCGGCTTCTGCTGCGACTTGTCCGGCGACTTTAGCACAGAAGGCCGTGGTATGTATTCCTCCCCCGGTGACAGGGTCCACCTGTCCAGCTGCATCCCCTACCACCAGGAAACCATCGGAATAAGTCCTATCAATTGGTCCTGATAGGGGAACTCCACCAATGTTAAGTTCCACCGGGGTTACATCGTCGAACCTGGAGATGAACTGGTTAAGATACTGGTAAGCTGTCTTTTTATTGCTCCTCACCCCTAAACCCACGTTAACCGTGTCTTCTCCCTTGGGAAACATCCATAAATATCCCCCAGGGGCTATTTTCCTCCCGAAATAGAAGTTAAGCCGGTAGGGGTCTATGTCTAAACCGACCAGCTCAAGTTGTGCACATGAACCTATATCTCGGGGTTGGTTAGGACTGGTGAGTCCGGCCAATCGGGTCATGTTGGATTCGACTCCATCGGCGGCTATGACCACGTCGGCCTTTATCTCCATGATTTTTCCCAAGTGCTTGGCCACCACCCCGCACACCTTACCTTCCTTTCTTATCAGGTCCTTTACGGTGGTCTTCATCATTATATCTGTCCCTGCCTTGGCTGCCTGTATGGCCAGGTGTTTATCAAAGACCTTCCTATCTAAGATGTAACCTTCATAGCCAGCACCATCCAGAAAATTACGACCAGTCACCTCTTCCAAATCAAGAGCCCTACCGTCCGGGGCATAAACAGTAGCACCTTCAATATATGAGTTGATGAACCTTCTAGAAGGCTTCATATCCAGAATCTTAAAAGTGGACAGGGTTGTTCCCTCGGCACACTGTACAGGCGTGCCAATTTCCTGTCTCTTTTCAATCATCAGGACATCCACATCATCTCGAGAAGCAAAAAGAGAAGAGACCGACCCCCCAATACGTCCCCCTACCACCACCACATCATATTTCATGGTTCGTCCTCTAGGCTATGTCATACCTCATAGCCCTTATCCTCCTAGCCATGTCATTTTCATGGCTCATCCACCATGTGAAGTCATACCTCATGGCTCATCCTCCCTGGTGAAGGCTCCCATGGGGCATACTATGGTGCAATTACCGCATTCATCACACCCAATACCTTTGGTTACTTCATTTTCAGTTAGTTCCAGAATTTGCTGGGGGCATACCGCTACACAGGCCCCACAATAACCACAATTATCTCGTTGGTATTTTATCAAACCACCAGAACCCCCTATTGCCAGAGAAAAAAATTAAAAGAACAACTCAAATCCTATTATAGGTATGGGTTTATAAATTATTTAATCGTTGTTATACTGGCTATGGTAAGAGATTTTAAGGGCAATTGTTCCATGGATATGGTATAAATACTTGTAATTTAATAATTTAAATCACCGTTAACTTCATATAGTATGTAAACCCAAGTTCGATGTATGCAGGGGTGCCCGAGCTGGCCAAAGGGGGTGGACTTAAGATCCTCTGGCGTAGGCCTACGTGGGTTCGAATCCCATCCCCTGCACTTAAATTAACTTACTCCTATTTTAGGGTTAGGAAAGTATTTTAAATAATAATATGAAGAGTTTATGAAAAATGATTTGTCCATATATAGTTAAGTATAATAGTGGTATCACCTAATAAAAGATAGTCTTCTAGCCTCAGTGGCTCAGCCGGTAGAGCGATGCCTTGGTAAGGCATAGGTCGGGGGTTCGAATCCCCCCTGAGGCTTATTTTTTAAGGAATGTGTTATTTTTGATTTAGATTTGATTTTAACCTGGTATTTTCAGGTAACATTTATGGCAAGAAATACTTCAAAATAGAAAAGAATAAATTTTCTTTCTGTATAGTAAAGAATATCTATGTAGAATAAATATTGAGATAATCTAAGAAAAAAAGAAATAATAAACAAAAATGGATATACTTTAGATGATAAGATGTCAAAGACGTTGGATATTTTAATGGCCGGTTTAATCGCCGGTATAGTGGCCTACACCACATCTCAACTGGGTATAGGCGGTACGGTTTTAGGGGCAGTTCTAGGTTCTATGTTGTACCAGTTAATGTCCCATTTTTTAAAGAACCCTGTAGAAAATGTTAAAACACAAAATATAGAGCGGGAAATCGTCTATATTTTTCCGCTTATTGTTATACTGGCTATAGAAGTGATATATCTCTTGTCAAGCATTTATCACACCCCCCAGGAGATATTTTTCACCCTGGAAAGCGCCACTGGAAACAACCTCTTCAAGCTCATGGGCATCGGTTTAATAGTTATGGGTTTATTCCCCATCATTCAGGGTTTCTACCCGTACATTAAACATTACAACATCGACAAGATGTACGGTTATATCCTGGTGGCTGTAGGTGTGGTAAAGCTCCTGGTGGGCTTTGCGGATGTTAACAACCCGGTAGCACAGCTATACGCACCCCTGTACTACCAGGTAAACGAACTGGTTTCCCTGGTAATTATCGCTGCCATCACCTTCGTGGTTGTGGCCATAGCCCGGGATTCTGTTCAAGTATATTATAAGAATGGTGAAGAGCAAGAAAAAGATATTAGTCTAGAGGAAAAGATAGATAAGTAACTGGATTAATTGATAAATAGGTAACATTAAATTAGTTGATATAATGAATATAAAGGGTAAAAATAACACTTTAAAAGCTGTGCTGGATGTTATACTATATGAAAATCCATCCACACAGGATGAAATTGCCGAAAAATTAGGTTTAACCCGTAGATACGTCACTAAACTATTACAACCTCTGGTTAAACGTGGCGTGGTTAAGAGAGCTTATATCCTTGATCTTAAGAAGTTCGATGAGTTTTCTGAGATGTTCGATGAGGAACCTACCTCCCGGGAGCATGCTGGAACCTTCCTAATCAAGGAGATGCTCAAGAACATGGCTGAACAGGTCTGCAGTCAGTTTGACATGTCCTTCGATGCTTTCCTAAAATACGATGAGGAAATGGCCAATGAAGCCCTTAAATTAGATTTCGTAACCAACAACATGCATGAAAAAATCCGTGCCTCTGTAGACACGGTTATATCCATTAATCCTTATTCTGAATTCAGTAAAACCATGGTTTTTGGTGAAATAGCCTTTGATCTGGAGCGTATAGCTGATCACACCGCCCAAATAGCCAACTTCGTTTTAAGTGGTTGTTATGAAGTTGATGAGGAGATGCTGGATACCCTGAAATCCATGTTTAAAACCTCCCGGAAAATGGTTAATTATTCCATGAAAGCTTTTTTAAATGAGGAATTAGATTATAAGGATAAAATCATGGATTATGAGGAAAGAATTCATGAGTTACAGAAAAAGGCCCTGAACAACATCGCCCTCCAGATGGCGGATGATGATATGGACAAAGACCGTTCCACATATTATCTGTCCTTATCACGGGTGGTTAAGTCATTTGAAAGGATCGGTGATATCTCTGTGGAGATAGTGGATACAGCCGGTGAGTTTTATCGTAACATCCCCAGAACCACTACGCCTGAGCGTTTCAGACGTCAATAAGTTTTTTATAATATTTTAAATATTCACTATTTATTTTAATCTTCTAGTAATTTTTTAAAATCCCCTATAATATTTTACCTTTCTAATTTTTCCACCCACTTTTGAGTTTTTATTAAATCATTTTAATTTTTTAGCACTTCCACGTCAAATAACTTTTCATTTCTAGTTTCTTGGAACTTTTACTTGGTTAGATAAAGTTACTGGAAAAATAAATATTTATACTATTAGTGTCTTATTTTACACTATAAGTGAAAAAAAGGAGAAATTGTAGATGAAAAAGAAAATCGCACAGATGTCTGATTTACATTTTGAAGAATATAAGTTCTCAGAAGAACTTAAAAATAATTTGTTAGAGCAGGTCAGTGAAGAGAACCCTGATTTGATAGTAATCTCTGGAGATATAACTGCACAGGGATATGTAGAAGAATATGTTAAAGCAAAAGAATTTATCGATGAATTAAAATCCACTGCAGAGGTATATGTTGTGCCTGGAAACCATGATTCCTGTAATGTCGGATTACGACAGTTTAAAAGGTTGATTGGCGATAGAAGGTTTATACACAACGATATGCACAACAGGATGGTTATCATCGGATTAGATTCTTCAGAACCCGATATTCATGACGGACAGATTGGAATAGACCAGAGAGAATGGTTGGTTCGTGAACTAAGGAAAGTTAGAGAAGATATGCGAATAATCGTGACGTTCCATCACCATATACTCCCCATACCCCGCACAGGACGGGAGAGAAATATTTTACTAGATGCCGGGGATATCCTAAAAATTCTAATGGAATACAAGGTCGATCTGGTTTTAAACGGCCATAAACACGTGCCCCATGCCTGGAGGTTGGAAGAACTGGTGACTGTAAATTCAGGAACCGCAACCACCAGAAGGTTACACGGCACCAACGTTCCCTCATACAATTTAATTGAACTGGGTGAAGACGAATTACATGTTAAAATGATAAATACAGAAACAGGGGTTAAAGCAGATTTAGCACATTATCCTCTGGAGTTTAAATTTAAGGGGAAAATATTCAAACCCCCAATAGGGAAAATAGCCAACGGATCGTTGATTTAGGTTTTAATTAATTTCTTTTTCTTTTAAAAAAATAAGTAAATTTCATACCGGCGTATAATTAAGTTTTCATACCGGCGTATAATAAGTCCTTCTTAATTCCCGTAATTTAGCTTCACGGCTTTCATCTTCTCCAATATCAATTTCACAGCACTCAGAAGCTTCTCCATTTTTACAAAAATAGGCTGGTGCTCCCCTTGCTTCCAGGTCGTTTTCTTTCCAGACATCGCAGCCTTTACACTGGCATTCTTCATGGAAATACAGATCCCCGCAGATCGTTTTCCCAGTGGCACAATAAAGTTGGGGTACTTTTTCAGGGTCCACCACAAAACCACTATCGATATCTGCTGAACTTGCTTCCTCCATTTCTTTCCATTGATCTTTTACACACGAACTTTTGGCCTGTACCGGACACTGGGCACACAGACATTTTTCCATATTCTCCGGGTTAAAGTCAATTTCAATCATTCTATCACCATCTTATTTATGTGCCCCCTCCCTATTTATACATAATGTGAAATGGTGTACACTAATAGCAAGATTTATTATGGTGGACTGAAATAAGAGTATTTTATTTAAATTCAAATTTGGAGGGGTTCAATTGAGGCAAACATCTACCCAAAAGTGGCAAATTTTAATAGCCCTGGCACTGGGTACATCCATGGTCCCCATAAATGCCAGTATAGTTAACGTGTCTCTACCCAGTATAACAGAGTTCTTCGGGGCATCTGTGGCTACTTCACAATGGGTTTTAACCGCTTATCTCATAATGCTCCTGAGTCTGGTGCTCTTTTTCGGCAGGTTCGGTGATTTCTATGGCCAGGAAAAACTGTACATGTATGGGGCGGTAGGGTTCCTGTTTTCCTCTGTTCTTTGCAGTTTAGCCCCTTCAATTCATCTCCTGATAATATTCAGGGCTTTACAGGGTATCACTGCAGCCATGATGATTTCAGTGTCTATTGGGATTATCAGAAGGGCATTTCCAGTTGAATATCTGGGGAGAGCACTGGGAATCTATTCCATGGCCATAGCTGCCGGGTTAGCTCTGGGCCCGGCCATCGGAGGATTCCTGGAAAGCGCCGGCAGCTGGACCTATATATTTTTGGTGAACATTCCCCTGGGAATCATCAGTCTGATTATCTGTTACCTGGTCTTGGAAAGAAAGGATGGTGACGAGGTCAAATGGGATTTAAAAGGCACCATTTTGCAGTTCACTACATTATTTACCGTGGTTTATGGCTTGAATCTTGTTCAAACCTACGGGTTGGATCTGAAAATTATCATAATCGGATCTTTTGCCCTGTTTACCTTTATCCTATTTATCGTTAACGAAAAAAGAGTCGAATATCCCTTATTAAATTTATCACTCTTCAGGAATGCTAAATTTTCAGCCTATAACCTTGCTCTACTCTTTAACTATCTTTCTATGTATATGGTACTCTTCATCATGCCCTTCTATCTCCAGAAGGTTTTACATCTATCGTTGGGTAGTATAGGGCTGCTTTTAACCGTTTCGCCACTGGCCATGATGGTACTGGCACCGTTTTCTGGTTTCCTCTCCGATAAAATTGGATCGAGGTATCTGGCCTTTGCTGGATCCCTTATCTTTGCCCTGGCCCTTTATTCCATGTCTTATCTTACCATATTTGCAAATTCCGGTGATGTGTTATGGAGGTTTGTAGTTCTGGGCCTCGGCGCAGCTTTATTCCAGGCCCCTAACAACCGGTCCATAATGGCCAGTATCTCTCGAGGTGAATCGGGTATGGTCTCCAGTATAATCGTTACCATGCGAAATCTGGGCATGGTATTTGCAGTTTCATTTGCCGGGCTGATACTCTACTCCACCATATCACCCGATACACTCCAGTCACCCCTGTTATTTAATCTCCAGGCCTACGATTTCACCACCGGCATGCACAGGATAGTGATTTTTGGTGCGATTTTAAGTGTGATCATGGCCTTTCTATCCCTGATAAAAATTCACAGTACCAAGGTAGCGTTGAATTATATTAAAGATAAGATCAGTTGATGAACTATATTTAAAACAGGAATAGTTAATTGAAATTGATTTAAAAATAAAATCAATCAGTAAAACCCAATCAAAAACAAAATTAGCCGGTGAAAACCCAATCAAAAACAAAAATCAGTCAGTAAAAGCCTGATCAAAAACAAAAATCAGTTGATTTAAAATTAGATTAAAAATCAGATCAAATGGGTACAGGGGAATAGGATCACTTAAAGTACCGACAATTCTTCAAAACTAAAGGTCTTTTTAAAGGGTTTCTCATTTTTCTCTTCTATAACATGGGCTAGTAGACCTGGTAATCTTCCTATAGCGAAAAATCCACATCCTGTTTTCCAATCAAATCCCATATCTGATAATATTGCACCATTTGCCCCGTCTATATTCATTTTTATCCCTTTTCTTGCCCATAGAAGTTCCTGCATGGACAGGGCCAGTTTCATGTGATCGCCGAAACAGTCATATTTGTAGGAAAGTTTGATCAATTTGGAGGCCCGAGGGTCTTCCTTATGATAACGGTGCCCGAATCCTGGGACTTTTTTGCCGTTATCCAGGTAGTGGTTAACCAGTTTATCTGCTAGAAGGTCATGGGTTAAGTCGGAATTGTTTTTGTATTTGATGGCTTCCTGCATCACCTTCATGGAGATCTCTATGGCACCGGCATGATTTTCACCGAAGGCCAGTAACCCCCCGGCTAGGCAGGATGCTACTGGTGAACCTGCTGAAGCCATGGTTCTGGCAGCCTGGGTACTGGGCGGGGTAATTCCATGATCGCAGAATGATACCAGTACTGACTGGAGCATTCGGGCCTGGTTAGGGGTGGGTAATTCACCTTTTATAAGTAGATAAATTAACTCGGGGAGGGTTATATTTTCTATTAAATCCTCCTGTGAGTAACCTCTGGTTAAAAGATGGTTGGGTTCCACTTTTGTTATGGATGTTTTCCATCTGGGATTAACTGGTTGTATTATATCCTTCAGTACTTCCTTAGTTATCATAAATCATTTTATTCTACAACGATAATATTTAAATTTAACCATTAAGCCTATTTTAGTTCACTAATTAGGAAATAATGCGGTTGTGGTGGGTATACTATTTATAGACAAAATCTCATGGTGTAGCATTAAGTCCACATGAGTTCACCAATTAAGAAAGATCGGGTAATAAATATACGTCTTTTTATGACCGAATGACACATTTAGTGTAATTTTAAACACAAATAGTAACACTTATATAGTAATGGGGGGTTTAGTAAAGTTTGAGGTGATTTATTGTGGATACCAAATACATAATCGGAGCTATTGTCATAATAGTAGTAATAATAGGTGTTGCCCTCTATGCCGGAGGTGCCTTTACCAAACCCGAAGGTAAAATAACAATCGTTGGTTCAACTTCAGTGCAGCCAGTTGCAGAGAAGCTAGCCGAAGCTTACCATAATGCAAATCCAGATGTGAACATAACCGTTCAAGGTGGAGGTTCATCTGTAGGACTTAAGAGTGTACAGGATGGTACAGCACAAATCGGTACATACTCTTCAAAACTGTCCTCAGAAAAAGCACCTGGTATAGAACAATACGTGATTGCAAACGACGGTATATGTATCATAGTAAACAAAGATAGTAACGTCACTGATTTAACAGCAGACCAGGTAAAAGAAATATTCGCTGGTAATGATAGTAGTTACACTGTAGTAACCAGAGAAGAAGGATCCGGTACCAGAGATGCATTTATAGACCTGATAATGGGTGGTAAAAACGGTACAAACATAACCAAATCCGCCATTGTACAGAGTTCAACCGACGCTGTTAAACAGGCTGTAGCAGGTAACCCTAACGCAATTGGTTTCATGTCATTAGCCGATGTGGACGACAGTGTTAAAGTTGTAAAAATCGATGGTGTAGAACCATCAGAAGCAACAGTTAAAGATGGATCCTACAAAATCCAGAGACCATTCCTGTTCCTGACTAAAGGCGCAGCTACTGGTGTAACCCTGGAATTCATTAACTGGTGTTTAAGTGCCGAAGGACAGAAAATCGTTCAAGAAGAAGGAGCAGTACCAGTATAACTGAATTCATCTATAAACAAATGAGTGGGTTAACCCCCCACTTTACCCTATTTTTTTAAAGTGAATTTTAATTTAGGTGAATTTTAAATGAAAAAGATTGGTGTGGCTCTTTACAACAATTTTCAAGGCTCACAAGAATCCTTTTTTAGTTTCTTACATAAATTAAACGTAGATTACGTGGAAATAGGTAAAGAATGGATCCCGGAGCGTGACAATATCGGGCAGACCAGGGATCTTCTAAATATATATGATTTAAAAGCCAGTCTTCATATCTCTCCCCAGTACAACCTTGCTGAATTTGATGAAAAGAAATGGAAAAGAAACATCCTGGGGGTTTTGGGAGACCTGGGAATTTCCTATGATCTGCAAGTTGAAAACGCGGTCTTGCATTGCGGATGGGTAAACAGGGATGATATAACTCCTACAGCAATGGATGAAGGATTTGAAAGGTTTGCTGAGGCATACCATTTAATTAACGATTATGCAAAGGATTTCTGTTTGAATATTGGTCTGGAAAACCAGTGTACTAACGGATATAAATATTATCTATTCCAGGACACCGATAACGTGAACAAACTGGAGGAACTCGTTGGTAAAGATATCTCTTATATTTTAGATGTGGGACATTTGGGGCGGTTAGGATTACCTTTAAACCAGATGATGGAAAGAATTGAAGATAAACTCATAGGAATACATCTACACGACTACGATGATTTCGGAAGGGATCATCTACCTGTAGGTATGGGTAATTTAAAAGTAAATGAATTATTCACTATGATAAAGGGAAAAGACCTGTTTATTACCATAGAAAACAGGTCAGTCAACCATATTAAATATACTCTTTTACATTCTCCATTAACTGTTTTATGCCATCCAGCCTACAAAGCATAAGATGAATTAAAAAAATTAATTAGTACGACCGACATTAGAATAATTACCATTTATCAAAATTTTCTACTTGAGAGGTGCAAGCGATGGCAAGGAATTGGGAAGAATTTCTAGTGGAGAAAGTGCTGCTTTTGGCGGCGATATCATCTATCATTATAATACTCCTTATAATCGGATTCGTTATTCAACAGGGCCTTCCAGCAATGGAACAGGTAGGTCCTTTAAACTTCATATTTGGAATGGACTGGAGTCCATCCTATGATATTTACGGCGTTTTCCCCATGATCGTGGGATCACTGGGTATGATGGCACTGGCACTGCTATTCGCCGTTCCATTATCCATTTTTGGTGCCATATTCCTGGCAGAAGTTGCACCAAAAACCATGAGAAGGATTTTAAAGCCAACCATACAAACACTGGCCGGTATACCCTCTGTTATTTACGGTTTTTTCGGTTTAATAGTATTGGTTCCCTTCATGAGGATACACTTTGGAGGCAGCGGTTTCAGTATGTTAACCGCCTCCATCATCCTGACGGTGATGGTGTTACCCACCATCCTGAGTATATCTGAAGATGCCCTCAGGTCCATTCCCCTGGAATATAAAGAGGCATCTCTTGCACTGGGAGCCACCCACTGGCAGACCATCAAGAACGTGATATTCCCGGCAGCACTACCCGGCATAGTAACCGGGATAATCTTAGGGATGGGTAGAGCCATAGGCGAAACCATGGCCGTGATCATGGTAGCCGGTAACACACCCATAATCCCCGGTTCCATACTGGAACCTGCCAGGGCCCTTACCTCTAACATAGCCCTGGAGATGGGTTACGCCCTTGGGCTTCACTATAACGCACTATTCGCTACCGGTATAGTGCTGCTCATGATGATCATAGTTCTACTGGTGATCACCAACTACATCAACTACAAACGTAAAGTTACCGTGGGAGGAGGTTACTTATGATATCCATGCCCAGAATCATTTCCCCCCACCATGCCCAGAAAATCATGAACGTAGTTCTCTGGGGAGTGGGCCTTCTAGCCATCGTGATACTCATCATCATAATAGGCTACATCCTTTGGAACGGCCTTCCCCAGTTCTCTCTGGAATTCATCTTTGGTAACCCGGTTGGCTCCGGAGAATCTGGAGGAATCTGGCCTATGATTGTATCCACCTTTTATGTGACCTTCATTGCACTCATAGTAGCCACACCACTGGGAGTACTGGCTGCCATCTGGCTGGCAGAGTATGCTGGAGAGAGTACCTTAGTAAAGGCCATACGGTTCGCCGCCGAAACACTGGCATCCATACCATCCATTGTATTCGGTTTATTTGGGCTGACCTTCTTCGTGGTATTCTTACAGATGGGATTTTCAGTCCTTTCAGGAGGTCTGACCTTAGCTCTGATGGCCATCCCCACTATACTGCGAACTGCTGAAGTCTCCATTGAAGCTGTGCCACAATCCTATAAGGAAGGTAGTCTGGCACTGGGAGCTTCTAAGTGGCAGACCATTTATCGAGTAGTTATACCCGCCGCAATACCGGGAATTACCACTGGTATCATTTTGGGTATGGCCAGGGCCATTGAGGAAACGGCTGCCATATTATATACGGTAGGTGCTGCTCTGGCTATTCCTATGTCCATATGGGATCCGGCAAGGCCCCTCCCGTTGCACCTTTATATTCTGGCCACGGAAGGTGTATCACTACCGAATGCTTATGGTACAGCGGCTGTTCTGGTCCTTATAATTTTAATAATAACCATATCCACGAACTATCTGGTGGAAAAATACACTAAAAAGATGATGGGTAGATAGAAATGGAAAATATAATAATTGAAGTTAAAGATTTAAACACATATTTTGATGAATCACACATTTTAAAGGACATATACCTTGACATACCAAGAAATGCTGTAACTTCATTGATTGGGCCGTCGGGATGTGGGAAATCAACCTTTTTGCGAACGTTGAACCGGATGAACGATGTTATTCCAACATTTAAAAAGGAAGGAACCACCCTTTTAGACGGTAAAGAGATTTACGACCCTGATGTAGATGTGGTCGACCTCCGTAAAAGGGTGGGCATGGTTTTCCAGAAGCCAAACCCCTTCCCCAAATCCATCTTTGAAAATGTAGCCTATGGACTGCGTGTTCACGGTAACAACGATAAGAAGGACCTGGAGCGAAGGGTGGAGGCCAGTCTTAAAGAGGCAGCGTTATGGGATGAGGTTAAGGACAAGCTTGATGATTCTGCCATGGGACTTTCTGGTGGGCAGCAGCAGAGACTGTGCATAGCCCGGACCATAGCCGTTGAACCAGAAGTAATCCTGATGGACGAACCCTGTTCTGCATTAGATCCTATATCTACCACTAAAATCGAGGACCTAATTCATAAACTAAAACATGACTTCACTATAATCATCGTAACCCACAATATGCAGCAGGCTACCCGTGTTTCCAAATATACGGCCTTCTTTTTACAT
>MVQY01000062.1 GCA_002067325.1 Methanobacterium sp. PtaU1.Bin097 | reverse complement strand
CCGGTCTGGCTTGAAGTTCTCCAGGGCCCCTACCATACCGGCGATTAAGGGTGGCTGTGCCTCCAGGCCAAACTGGTGGGCTTTCGTCTTAATCAAATCGATTAATTCTGTCTTTCCAGACATCAACCCTCCCCTAGGACCGTCCATAAGCTTGTCTGTACTGGTTATTACCAGATCAGCGCCCATGTCTATAGCACGGGGTTGATTGTAAAGGATGGTGCGCAGTCTGGCTCCTGAGGCATCGTCCACCATTACTGGTACATCCTGGGATTTGGAAGCTTCTATTATCTTTAGAAAGTCTCCTTCACTTATTATCTGGTGGTCCATGGTGGAACCGGTTATTATGACCAGATCGGTCTTCTTTCCTACTTCAAATTCATCTGTATCTGTAAATTCCACATAGTCTCCCCTGACGAGTTCAATGCTCCGGGGAATGGATGGGTGAGTAGGCAGTTTAGGTAGGAAATGTACAACCTGGCCGCCTGGTTTTACCAGGGCGAGTATTGCCGCCAGTATCCCTGAACTGGTCCGGTTAAGGGCTAAGACCTTTTCTCCGCCCAGATGTTTTAGACCCAGGGGTTGTAGTTTTTCTTCAAAAATAGCTGGTCCGGCGTAGGTCTCCAGGAGGTTGATATCTTCCTTTTTAACAGGAAATCCCCCGGATAGTCCGGTGAGGTCGTAGAGATTTGATCTGTCCTTTTTTACCCTGGAATTTATGATCTTAAGTGCTCTTTCCCTTCTTTCGAGTTCCTGGAGAGGGGAATTTTCTAGCATGATCCTGGTCATCCTCTAAAAATTTAAAATTTAATCGTGAAAGTTGTGGTTTTCTTCTTCATCGGTTTTGAGTGTTATGGCATCGTCTGCTGAGTTCTGCAGTGCAGCGCTGAATCCGGGCTCTGCCCCGATGACTATGGTTTCCTTACCATTTTCCTTGGCCTTATTTATTATGGGTAAAAAATCAGCGTCACGGGTCATGAGGGCTATGACATCGATGTTGGGGTTGTATATCAGTTCCATGGCTTCCACAGCCATGTACACATCTGTATCCCCGGCCACTACTATGGGTGTGAATCCCTGGTTTACAATGGCTTCTATTAATTTATCAGAAGCGTACTGGTTTAGGAGTACTTTACCCACCCGCATATCTCCGTATTTCTTTATAATCTTCCTCACCAGATCAAGGTTAAGGCTGAATTCCTTTCTCAACATATTTGGGCCGTCAACTAGAAGGCCGATGTTCTTACCTCCAGATTCACCCCTCCTTAGAGGTATGTAATCCTTCAGAGAACTTAATCTTTCAAAACTACGCATTATAATCCTCCATTATCATCACAGATATTGTAACAATAGCAAAAAGGGCATCCAAAATAATTCCTTATTAAATGGTACGTTATTTAATTGTATACTTAAATAAACAATCAATTGTTTACTTAAATAAACTAATTTAATATATACTTAAATAAACTGGTTATTTAAACAAACAGTCTATCCCTGTCCCTTGGAAATGAATATTAATGGATAATTTTTATAAAGACAACTTATAATAATCGGACGGGTTGTTTATTTAAGTAAATGATTTTTTGGACCTTTCTACTATGTAAATCATATTTTTAGCATATAATTCTATGGATTACTACCTATATTAATCTTTACAAATAGGAGAGATAGGTTATTAAAAAAAATTAAAAATTATTTAAAATTTAAATGTAACTCCTAAAAGATGTAATATTTAAAAGAAAAAAATATGGGAATTTATTCAATTTCCAGGGAGAAAGCATCTTTAAACAGTTCCTTAACCACGTTGAAATCCTCTGTCTCCAGGCCGGCTATAGTTACATCATCTGCATCCCTAATGTAATATTCGGCATCCACTATCTCACCGGAATCATTCATGTACAGGAAAAGACCATCAGAATAATTTCCTGTCTTCGGTGACTGGAAGAAAACCTCAAACCTGATTAGAACCTCTGATCCCAGAATACCGTTTTCAAGCTCGATCCTCCTGTTTTCATCCTGGAGAGCTTCCCTAAACTGTTTCAACCTTGATTGAAGTTCATCTTTAACTAATACAGACTTATCCTTTTTTGCCATAATAATACACCATTAAATAATTAACCTTCGGGTCTTAATTTCCTATACGTTCCTATAATATGATGTTGCTTTTAAAGATTATCCTAATCCATGTTCACACCGAACTTTATGTAAATTAAATTTTTCCTTCAATAAATAGTTACCGAATGAGTTTCCTCCAATAAAAAGTTGCTGAGTGGGAAACTCTAGTAAAACTCCCTGGTAGGGTCCTGGTTTACGTTAATAAAATAAATGATTAGGATTCACCCGACACATAATCTCTACCTCTTTATGGGAAATTCCTAGTTCCATCATGGTATCGATAAACACTTTAAAACCCTGAGTGGGTTGGGGATTGTGTATCTGACCCAGATCCGTGGCCAGTATACATCTACGGGCACCCACCTCCTTAACCGCTGTGGCTATCCTCTGTGGGTCTAAACCATCATGTCCTGGTAGGCAGGCCACATAGCAGTGCTCTAAATAGGCCCTCCGGGACATCTCCTTCTGTTCTTCTACAGTGGCCCCCACCACCCGGGTGAGGGGGTGATTAATGATGATCTTATCCACTCCCCTGCTACCGGCCAGATCTAGAACAGGGAAAATATCCGCAACCTGCAGATGCCCCGTGGCTAGAATTAGATCATCTTCAGCTATCAACGTGATTATATCTTCCAGTTTATCCCAGTTTTCCTTTAAAGTGAAGTCTATCTCGTCCCGGCTGGTGGTGGGAAGCCAGACCACCTTACCA
>MVQY01000061.1 GCA_002067325.1 Methanobacterium sp. PtaU1.Bin097 | reverse complement strand
CATTATCTTTTTAATGTGCTGGGGGAGTGTTTTTTGGAAGTAGTTTTCTATTTGGTTTGTTGTTTTTGGTACTTTAGGGTCTTTAAGGAATAGGAAGTACGTTTCGAAGTTGGGCATGATTTGTTTGAGGGTTATTTGTCTAATAATTTCCGGATAATCTTTAATATCCTTTAAAATGTTGTTAAAATCATTTTTAGATTTATTATAAGATGTAGAATCAAATAAATCGAATATTTTATTTTTATAATCTTTTATTTTTTCTATTTCGTCTTTTTCAATGTTATTTTCTTTTATATGGTCCTGTATGGTTTTGTTTATGTTTTTTCGTGCGTGTACTAGGCACCATTGATGTTTGAAGCCTAGTTTTTCGATGATTGGTTTGTATTTGTCATCAAGATCACTAGTTATTGATATTTTCTTCTGGTTACGGGTGTTTACATCTAAAAACTCATTTATATACTTTTTTGTCTCTTCAGGGTATACATCATCCGCCATGCTGATATTGTGTGTGCTGTCGAATAAAGTGTATCGGTAATTCCATTCACCTTTAATTTTAGTATGTTCCACGTCAAATTCATAATAACCCGAATATTCCTTTATTATATCTTTATTTTCGTTTTTTGTTTTTAGTATCCAGTTTTCAATTGTTGTATGTGAAATATCAATTCCTGTATCTTTTTTTACTTTATAAGCTATTTTACGCACCAATCCCAAGAATAAAGCCACAAATTCCAATACTTTTTCTTTAAACAGCCTTGTATAATTACAACCAGGTTCAACAACCTCATTCAAGTCTGTGATAAAGTTATTGCCACAGTTATCACATGTATATCTTTTAATTTTAGCGTTTACAGCTCCTTCATCATAAAAGTAGAGTAATCTGTCGTTATATCCATCAAAAGAAACGGATTTAGAGTAACAGCTGGGACAAACACCAAAATTATCCTCAATATATAGAGTATCCTTTTTAAAATACATTACAAGCGAATTATCGTATTTATTAGTTTTGTTTCTTTCTTTACCTTGTTCAAATTCGTATTTCGATAAACTTTCAGAAAAATCGGAAAGCTTATATTGTTTATGATTCAAACAACTAATGGGAGCAAATGATTTTACGATTGTCATGCTAAAATATTTGCTCCCCCCTTTATATTAATTTTACTCTTCTATTTTACAAAATAAACACATATACAACTATATACAAAAATCAAAACAAGAAAATATAAAAATCAAAAAACAACCAATATTTTACAGAGCCGAAAATTCTTTGAAATGAGTTTCAATCCTCATATCTTATCTCATCCATCACATAATCGCCCCATTCCTTTTTATCCAGAACTATTAATAGCTCTTCCGGCGTCAAAAGGGGTTTATCATATATATTTGCATCATCGATTGCTATCCTGGGACAGGCAGTTACCACAAATGCATCTAAATCTCTGTAGGGTATCAGGAGTTCCGGAGTAACCTGGTTCATGAAGATGATGAACGCCTGTTTTCCTTCATCTTCGATGGTGTCCTTTAAACTTTGGGCCAGTTCTATACGGTACTGTCCCTTCTTGGAAGAGACTATGATCCCAAATCTTTCCCCCTCCCGGGCTTTTGTGATCTTAGCGAACCTTATCCTCATCATCCGGTCGGTGAATTCATGGATATCCCTCGCCTCATTATGATATGGATCGGCGATGATGACTGGTTTATCTGTGGAGAGTTTAATTCCCAGGGGGTGGAAGTTCCCACTACCTAGAACCAGGAATGCATCGACGGATAGGTTTTCTATGCTGGAGAAGTTACATCCCAGTACCTGGGCCTTCTGGGTTCCCCTGCCCTCCTTCATAATCACTTCCTTACCATTTTCCTGTAGTATACCCGTTATTTCATCTATAAGGTGAAGGTGCTGGGCGGTGGTTACCAGTCCTATTTTCTTATAATCTTTTAAGAGATCTAAAGCTTTAATGACGGCTGGTGTGACGTCCAGCTGGAATTCTGCTTCTAAAAAAAGCACAGGCACGTCGTATTCCAGGGGTAGGGGAGTGTGGCCGAAATGGACCAGTAAATCAACCAGGCCCTTCATTGCAGTGTCAGATACATCACAGGCCCCATAACAGGGGTCTCCTGAAATAATAACGTTTGCCCCTGTTTCTTCTTCTATCTGCCTGGCAACAGAAGTAGCGTACATCTTCAGGCCCTCTGGAAACTGTAAACCCACTGTATGTGCGCCTATTTTCCTGATATTGGCTAGTATTTCTTCAATGTTCAGCTGGTAACTCGACATGATATCATTTATTACATAATAAAAAATTTAAACCTGTTTAATCTTCTATTTCCACTTTTCCATCCTTAACGTTCACCTTAAGTAGGGTTTTAACTTTAAATCCGGTGCTTTCTTCCACCACTTCCTTTCCCTTCCCTTTCTCCATAACTGCAAGTACATCCACCACATCCACTTCCAAAGCTTTAAGGGCATTTAAAACGGCTGTCATGGTTCCACCAGTACTTACTACGTCATCCACCAGTATTACCCTTTCTCCCCTCTTTAAGCCGTTGATGTAGAGGTTTCCGTGGCTGTACCCGGTGACCTGGTGAACATCCACCTCCCCCTCCAGGCCGTACTGACGTTTCCTGACCACTACAAAGGGCAAGCGTGTTTTTATTGAAAGTGCAGTGGCGATATGGATGCCCATCGCCTCCACGCATACTATTTTATCCACATTGGTGTCTGCATGTTGGGCGATGGCTTCCGCTGCTTCTTCCATAATTTCAGCCGTAACCAATGGTATACCATCGGTTATGGGATGTACAAAGTAATCATAATCTCCTTTTTTAATTACAGGAGCTTCTAATAAGCTTTTTTTGATATTTTCCAGCATGTTAATTTCTCCAATAAAAAAATTCTCTCCAATAAAAAATTCAGTTAAAAAAATTTTGAAATTTTTACATCTTACAATATAATTAGTTGAGAAAATATTAAATATTAATAGATATCTATATGAATGAACTATTAAAATATTCTTAGGATTTATTTTTGAAAAAGCTAAAATAAAAAATAAATTTCCATTTCAAAATTTAAATATAATCAGTCAATATCTGGTGAAAGGATAATGTTAGGCAATCTGGGTAAAAATCTAACGAAAACCATGAAAAAACTGGCCGGAATGACCATAATCGATGAAGAAGTGGTTAAAGAGGTTGTAAAAGACATTCAAAGGGCCCTAATCCAGTCTGATGTTAACATTAAATTGGTACTGAAGCTTTCAAAGACCATAGAAGAGCGTTCATTAAAGGAAGAACCGGCTAAAGGGGTTACCGCCAAGGAACATGTCATACGGATCGTCTATGAAGAACTGGTCAATCTGGTGGGAGAAAAGGCAGAAGAAATTGAAATCACAGCCAGACCCTATAAAATACTCTTCGTAGGACTGCAGGGTAGTGGTAAGACCACCACCATAGCGAAACTTTCAAGATACCTGCAAAAAAAGGGTTTCAATCCGGCAGTGGTGGTTTCAGATACCTGGCGTCCGGCTGCATACGAACAGCTACGCCAGCTCACCGAAGATATGAACGTGCCTTTATATGGTGACCCGGAAAATCCAGATGCACTGGACCTGGCCCGGAAAGGTTTAAATGAATTCAAAAAACAGGACATCATCATAGTAGACACCGCCGGTCGTCATAAAGAAGAAAAGGATCTTCTGGACGAGATGGAGCAGATATCCAAGGTGGTAAATCCTAATGAGGTCATACTGGTCATCGACGGAACCATAGGCCAGCAGGCCCGGGAACAGGCCCAGGCCTTCAGTAAAACAACCGATATCGGATCTATAATCATAACCAAACTGGACGGCTCAGCCAAGGGTGGTGGAGCATTATCTGCTGTAGCTGAAATTGGAGCACCCATCAAATTCGTAGGGACCGGGGAGAAACTGGATGACTTTGAAGCGTTCGACCCTGAACGGTTTATCTCACGACTCCTGGGAATGGGTGATATTAAAACCCTCCTAGAGAAGGCAGAAGAAGTTGCCGCTGATGAAGATATGGATATGGAAGTCATGGACCACCTGATGAGTGGTAAATTCACCCTGAAGGACATGTACTCCCAGTTTGAGATGATGAACAAGATGGGCCCCATGCAGCAGGTCATGAACATGCTCCCGGGAGTGGGTGGTAAGCTGCCGAAAAACGCCTCCCAGGTAACCGAGGAGAAGCTGGCCCGGTACAAGATAATGATGGACTCCATGACCGAATACGAACTCAACCACCCCGAGGTAATCAAACAATCCCGGGTTAAAAGAATCTCCCGGGGAGCCGGCGTGAGAAACGAAGACGTTAAAGAACTCTTAAAATACTACAACATGACCAAAAAAGCCATCAAAGGCTTTGGTAAGAGGAAAATGGGTGGTCCGTTAGATAAGATGATGAGACAGTTCATGAGATAAAAAAATTATCTCCAACATATCTATTTTTCCAAATTCAAATTAACAGCACTATTTAATACGCCATAAAAAAGAAAAATTTCAATGATACTATGAGTAACGATGATTTAGATGCCCAGATCAGGGAGAAGGCTTTAAAAATACTGGATCTAACCAGTGGTAATATCTGTCCCCGTTGTATGGGTAGGAATTTCTCCTGTGATATGGAAGCATCCGATAACCTGGTAAGGGGAGAGTACATCCTGAAACATCTCAACCATGAAAGTCGTGATTGTATAGCTGATGTTAAATGCTTCATCTGTGATAACCTATTCGGGAAAATAGATAATAATCTCACCCAATACATATCCAGCAAATTAAATGATTCAAACATAGAATTTAAAACATTCCTGGTAGGATCCCGTGTGGATAAAGATATAATCCGGCAAGAACAGGAAATCCAGGAAGAAATTGATGTTGACGTGGAAAATATTAAAAAGGAGATCAACCGGGAGATCGGCAAGGCACTATCGGTGAAGATGGGTAAAGAAGTGGATTTTGAAACACCACAACTGGTTATACTGGTGGATTTCACCAAAAAAGGGGATAAACCAGGATTAGAATTCCAAATAAACCCATTATTCATAGAAGGGCGTTACAGGAAACTGGTAAGGGGTATCCCCCAGACGAAATGGCCCTGTAGAGAATGTAAAGGAAAAGGTTGTGAACGCTGTAACTTCACCGGTAAAATGTACCCGGAATCTGTTGAAGAATTAATCAGCCCAGAATTTCTCCGAGAATCCCGGGGAAGTGAGACCAAATTCCACGGGGCTGGCAGAGAAGATATCGATGTTAAAATGTTGGGAACAGGCCGCCCGTTTGTCCTGGAGATCAAAGAACCCCTTAGAAGATCATTAGATCTTAAAGGACTGGAAGATAAAGTGAATCAGAACGCGGAAGGTAAGGTAGAAATATCAGGACTGAAATTCACAGGTAAAGAGAGGCGTAAACAGATTAAAACTTCCTCCACTGATACTTATAAGATTTACCATGCCCTGGTGAAGGTAGAAAAAGATGTTACCCCAGAAGATATGGGCCTGATTAAATCATTAAAACTTATAGAACAGCGAACACCCCAAAGGGTAGTCCACAGACGAGCCGATATAATAAGAAAGCGAGAAGTAAGGAATATTGAAGTTAAAAAATTGGATGACGGATGTTTAGAACTGGTAATTGAATGCCAGGGGGGATTATATATCAAAGAACTGATATCCGGTGATGATAACCGGACCCAACCCAGTGTCTCATCGTTACTCGAAATAACTGCCCAGTGCCTACAGTTAGATGTTTTAGATGTTCATATTGCCTGAGTAACACTTAAAATTTCAAGAAGTTCAGGCCATCCATATTATACCAAGAAAAGTTATCTTTTTATAGATAACATTATAAACCCATAAAAACAGAAAAAATATAGTTATAAAAAATTTCCGATAAAAGCTATATTTATCTATAAACACCGTTATAAAGAGTTCTTACCATTATATTCTTATAAAATAAGCGGATTTTTAGTTTAGATAGAGTATTGTGAGCGGAAAATTTAGGCTCAAAAAAATTTTAGAAGATTCTTCAAGAATTTAAATAACCCTCAAAGAGGAATGGCCTTAATTTAAAAAATTTTATGGTTCAAATGGAGGTTTACCAATGAGAAGATCAAGAGGTTCCCGAAGTAAAACACGTTATAAACTTAAAACAACTACTAGAGTGGGACGTACCAACCCCATAACTAAAAAAATGCAGACATTCGAAGAAAACGATTTAGTGCATATCATAATAGATCCCAGTGTACATAAGGGACAACCCCACCCCCGATTCCATGGGAAGACAGGGAAAGTATCCGAAAAACGTGGCCGAGCATATATAGTGGAAATAAACGATGGAAACAAACCAAAACAGTTGATTATAAGACCAGAACATCTTAAAATGCAAGAGTGATTCAATGATTGGAAAGAAAATTATTGAAACTGATCCCATCACCAGTGCTGAAGTTAAAGAGATGTTAGAGGAACGCTCAAAGACCCTTGAACTCAACTATGAGCAAAACCTTGCCCTGGACCATGTGACCAAATTCGTAAAGACCGATGCAGAAACTGCAGCTAAACTGGTCAAGGAAATGGAAGAAATCATCAAAAAAAGCCAGGCAGTTAAACTGGCAGATATAATGCCCAAAGATCTGGCGGATATGAGGTTGATGTTTGCAAAGGAAAGAGGATCACACAAGAAAGAGGAAATGGAAACATTACTCGAGATAATTAACAAATATCGTGAAGAAGAATAAATTAAATAATGAATTACCCCATATTTCTGGGTTTAAAGTTTTACTAATTATAGAGTGCGGTGGTTGACTATGGAGGATTATGCGATTATTCTGGATTATCTACCTATAGGTTATGTAAAGGAAGATGTACCTTCATTTAAAAAGAAGCCTGTAGCTCAAGCTATAGGCATAGAAGAGTTCACACTTCTGGAACTCATCCCTAAAGAAAATGTTAATCTGGATATTCATGAAAAAGTTTACATCGGAGCGGGTAAAAGGGAAAAAATCTCCCGGGTAAACCGTAGACTGAAATATGACAAGCTCACCGCCACTGCAAAGCTGGAGTTGAACTACGTCATCGAAGAAATTATCAAAGAACATGAGGATAGGTTCGTACGTTTCTTCAATGAAGCAGGCCCCATCTCCACCAGACTCCACCAGATAGAACTCTTACCCGGTATCGGGAAGAAGCACATGTGGGATATCCTGAACGCCCGTAAACAAAAGGAATTCGAAAGCTACCAGGATATCAAAGAAAGGGTGCCCATGCTGGCCGACCCAGTTAAACTCATATCCAAACGTATATTATTAGAATTAGAGGGAAGCAGCGACAGGAAAGGTAAAAGGAAATACACTATATTCACCAGACCTCCTAAAAAGAAAACTTGAACCTTTAAGTTCTAATAAATAATCTATTTTTTTTATTCTAATGTTAACTGACACCCTCCAGATCTTGAAGAAGTACAACATCAGACTGAACAAGAAAAAAGGACAGAATTACCTGATAAACCGAAATATTGTCCTTAAAATTCTAGACCATGCCGAATTATCACCGGATGACACCGTACTTGAAATAGGTCCAGGCATAGGGACTTTAACCATCCCCATGGCCAGTGAAACTGGAAAGATCATCGCTGTTGAGCAGGACCAGAAAATCGCTGCTATTTTAAAGAAGAGACTGAATGAATCTGGGATATCTAATGTAGAGGTTTTAATTGCCGACGCTACTAAGATCAAATTCCCCAAGTTCAACAAGGTGGTCTCCAACTTACCCTACCAGATCTCATCCCCCCTAACATTCAAGATACTCAAACACGACTTTGACTTTGCCATACTTATGTATCAACTGGAATTTGCAGGGAGGATGGTGGCCTGTCCTGGTGATTCGAATTATTCCAGATTATCCCTGATGACACACTACTGCGCCGATGTGGAAATGCTCTTTGAGGTCTCCCGGGAAGATTTCTATCCCCCACCTAAAATATCCTCGGCTGTCATCAAATTAAAGCCAGATAAAAAAGTGGAAGTAGATGAATTTTTAATCAAGGTTTCTCGGGCGCTTTTTCAGCATAAGAAGAAGAAAACACGCAATGCACTCATTGATTCCTTCCATGAGATAGCAGAGTTAGATAAGAAAACTAGAAAGGAAATAGTTCAGAAGCTGGATGATGAATTACTGGATAAAAGAGTGGTGAAACTGGATCCAGAGGAAGTACTGTATATTTCTGGTCAGTTGAAAGTTCTTCTGGAAATATAGTGGATATTCACCCGAATTAATATATTCACTGATTAATATTCGACAAGGGCTTATTCTGTCACATAACCTTCACCCTCACAAGTAGGACAGGTTATATAACCCAACCCATTACATATGTGACATATCCTACCTGCTGTTGGCCCTCCCTGAACAATTCCAGTACCTTCACAGCTTTCTCCACCTGTTACTGTATTATAGCAGGTGACAGTACCTACTCCACCACATTCTGGACATTCCACCTTTTTTGGTGTAGAATTAGAATGAGGGACCGACTGAGTATCCCCCTGATTTTTTTGGATGGAATTAGAATCACCGCTACTATTATTCTGGATTGTCACTGTGTTGAGATTTAAGATCCCTGATAATCCCACTGCAGCAACAACAATCATTGCCAGGACAACTACAGAAATTAAAAATGAGTTTCTATTTTTACCACTATTGCCTTTATATCCATCCAGGGATGTATTTTCATTATTATATAATTTGTTCCCGCATTCTTTACAGTATTTTACATTTGGACTATTTTCAGTTCCACATTTATTGCACCTCAACTCAACACCCCACAATATAGTTACTAATAACTATTATGAGGTTGGATTCTTATACAATTTATAATTTATCATGAAAAATCGAGGTGCTAAATTCTTACTATTAAAAAATTATAATTAGCAAAGATTACATCTATTATTTATGACCGTACTGAAACAAAATCCCTATGAACTATTCCAGGAAGAATTTCCAGAACTGGCAGCCAGTTTCAATGATCTGGTTGAAGCCCAAAAGTCACAGAAAGGCTTGGATTCTAAAACGAAGCAACTCGTAAATATCGCCATTTTAACCGCGCATCAAAACCTGGATGGTGTTAAGCTACATGCGTTTATGGCTAAAAATGAAGGTGCAACCCGTGACGAGATCACCGGTGCTGTTGTACTGAATCTGCACCATTCCGGTCTCACGTCAGTCTTAAAATGTCTTCCAGCCGCTATCGACGGATTTAAAGGGAAACTGGATTAGGACTCGTTAGAAATTAAAAACAGGATATTATGAAAACAGACAGTTACAACCGGAAAATCTCCACTAAAGAAGCCCGGGAAGGATTTATATTCATCTTAAAAAACAAATTAAACTTCTTTCCTGGATTGGGGATTAATTTTAAACTGATTGGTGATGACGTTGAAAAACAGGTGGCAATAGAATCTTATCCCTGCACCTGTAGAGGTCCTGATCTTCCCCATGAGCATTATTTCATCAGCTGGGAAGGATTAAAAAGTGGAGACCGGATTAAAATAGTTAAATCTGACCAGGAAGGTAAATATTGGTTACAAAAAGAGGTATAAGGGAAATTACATGGCTACCATAAACGATTATACATCTGGTAATGTCGTTCGAAATGTTAAATTAACTGTATTTTTCCTTAAATTCGTTAAATTCCCATTATAGGCCCGTTTGTTGGGAGAAAATTGCTTGAAAAGTACGAAAAGCTTTGAACCCCAGATTATCAATATGGATCAGGCCATTGATATTATTTTAAAGTCTGATAAATGTGCCGTGGGAGAACGTGTTTGCCGGGTGTTGAATGAAAATTCCGAGTTCACTGAATCTGTATTTTTAAACAGTTTAGCTGAAGGTATGATAGATGCCGGAAAGGCACAACCTGTAGAAAAGGAAGCAGCTATCATAACCTTAAAAGAGTATCCTAAAAATCCATTAATTCTATCAAAGGTTTCTGGTAAATACTCAGAAATCTGCAGATCAGCACCACAATATTGTGTCTTTTACAGATTAGAACGATGCCATATGAAATGTTTAAATCAATCTATATTCTGAATTTCAATAAAGACCTTGAATTCCAATAAAATGACTTAGGTGAAAAGATGCAGGAATACAAAGACATCAAGTACCAAACTCACCCGCAGGTTTACGAACCAGCGGAAGATACCTTTCTATTAGCCAACAATCTAGAAGTGGAGCGGATGTCCCGTGCACTGGAAATCGGGACAGGGACTGGGCTTATAGCTATCCTGGCTTCCAGGAAAGCACGGATGGTCATAGCCACCGATATCAACCCCCATGCACTGGACTGCACCCTTAAGAATATCATCGTCAACAAGGCATACAACGTGGAATTGAGGAAGGGAAACCTGTTTGAACCAGTTAAAGATGAGAAATTCGACTTAATATTATTTAACACACCCTACCTCCCCACATCTGAAGATGAGACAGTTGACGGCGAACTGGACGCTGCCTGGAACGGCGGTCCCAGCGGGAGGGAAGTGATAGACAGGTTCCTCTGTGAAATGAAGGACCATCTGAATCCCGGTGGGAAGGTGCAAATGGTACAGTCAACACTATCAGGTAACGAGGAGACCCTGGAAAAATTGGAAGAACTCGGTTTTAAAGCTTCTATAACCGCCCGGGAGAAGGGTTTTTTTGAGGAGATGGTGGTTATAACTGCTGTTTTAATAAGTTAAATTAACTCCATTTATTTTAATTTCTATATCAAACTGGTTACCGCCAGTGCTATGCTTAAACTCATCACTATTATTACGGTTGCCCAGGAAATTACGTTGAACAGCCAGGAATTTACATGTTCACCCATGACTTTTTTGTCGTTGATGATGAGTAGCATCAGTATAAGTAGAAATGGTAGTAGGATACCGTTTGCAACCTGTGATAGGTATAGGATGGAGAGTAAGGGGATATCTGGTATCATTATAATTATGACCGCCAGTATGATAAGGCCCAGATACAGTCCGTGGAATACTGGTGCTTCTCTAAAACTCTTGGAAACTCCCGCCTCGAACCCGAGGCTTTCACATACGTAGTAAGCTGTGGATAATGGTAGGATACTTGCGGCAAATAGAGATGCGTTTAGAAATCCAAATGCAAATAACAGGCTGGCGTACTGGCCAGCGAATGGAATCAGTGCCCGGGATATATCTGCAACATCGTTGACCTGAATGCCGTTGGCATTTATGGTGGCTGCGCAGGCTATGACTATGAAAAATGCCACTATATTTACCACTATCGCCCCTAGAACAGCGTCTGCCTTGGAGTATTTCAGGTTGTTTAGGGATACTCCTTTTTCAACTATGGTGGATTGCAGGTAGAACATCATCCAGGGGGCGATGGTCGTCCCTACCAGCCCTATTATCATGGTGATATAGGCTTCACTGGGCACTATCTGCGGTACGAATGTGTTGTGTATGGCCAAGCCCCAGTTGGGCTGTGATAGAAATCCTGCCACGATGTAGGATAGGTAAACCAGTGATGCGGCTAGAAAGACTTTTTCCACACTCTTATAGGTGCCCTTAACCACCAGGAGCCAGACTACCAGAGCGGCTACCGGCAGGGCAACGAAGTTGGGGACACCAAAAATTGCACTGCTCACTGAGATCCCGGAAAATTCTGCTAGGATGTTTCCCATGTTAGCAGCCAAGAGGGCGATGGTCATGAGGAAGGTCAACTTAATCCCTACCTTCTCCCGTATCAGATCTGCCAGCCCCTTACCGGATACCACTCCCATCCGGACGCCCATCTCCTGGATGATAGCCAGGGCTATGATCATGGGGATGAAGAGCCAGAGCAGGTCATATCCAAACTGGGAACCGGCCAGTGCATAGGTGGTTATGCCGCCTGCGTCGTTGTCTACGTTGGCGGTTATGATTCCCGGGCCCATTATAGAAATAAACATTACCAGGCTTAAGATGAAAGGACTTCTAAATACCCTGGTGAAAATTCGGATATCCATTTAAACCACCATATTTTTTATCTAAACATTCTTGGAACCCGCTTTTTCCAGGCCACAGGTAAAACGATATCTATAGCATCATCTACAGTTACTATTCCCTTTAACCTATTCTCATCTTCAACGACCGGCAATGCCAGTAGGTTATATTTGGCTATTTTTTGTGCCACCTCTTCCTCTTCTTCCAGGATATCAACGGTTATCACCGGTGTGTGCATGATTTCAGAAATCTTTTTATCATCGTCAGTCAGTAAAATATCCCTCAATGAAATAACTCCAGTTAATTCACCGTCTTTTGAGATTACGTATACGTAGTAGATGGTTTCCACATCTTTGGCTATCTCCCGGAGTTGTTTCATCACCTCGCCTACGGTGAGGTCCTGTTCAATGTAGGCGTATTCGGTGGTCATGATTCCGCCGGCTGTGTTTTCTGGATATTTCAGTAATATCCTGATATCTTTAGACTCCTTTGGCTCCAGTAAGCCCAGAAGTTCTTCTGCTTTCTCTTCAGGTAAATTTCCCAGTACGTCTGCCGCGTCGTCGGGGTCCATCTCATCTAAGATTTCTGCAGCACGCTGGCTGTCCATACCTTCTAGGAGATAGGCCTGTCTTTCTGGTGAGACTTCTTCTAATGTGTCGGCTGCTGCCTCATCATCCAGGCTGTTCAGGATATTTATAGATTCGTTGAGTCCTAACTGGTCCACTATTTCCGCTATATCTGCTGGGTGGAGTTTTTTAATGTTCTGTTTGGGGACCTTTAATTTCAGTTTGGAATAGTCCTGGTTCAGGGTGTCGATGTCTGCCCAGGCGATTATGTTCTCGTTTGACTTAACCCGCATGGGCTTTGCTATACTTTCCAAGCCCAGCCTCTTCAGGATACCGTAAAAACCTATATCAACACCGATTATATGATAGTAACCGTGGCTGCGAGATATCTTTATATCATTGACTCTTCTGACCTTTTTATCCTCAATATCCACTACTTGCCTGTCTAGAACGTCTTCCCAGAGTCTTATATCCAGGTTTTGTATTTTATATTCCATTATTTCATCGAGGGATGTTTTAAGCTTAGTTTCCCTACCAATACTATCAATATAATTATAAGGAATAGTTATGGTCTTTTTATCTACTTTATCAACTATTATCGCTTTTATTATTGGGTAAGAAACCTCTGAGGACACTATGGCATCCTTTAATCTTCCTATTTTCTTACCTGCTCCATCGAATACGGGTTTTTTAATAATTTCACTGAGGTACATTAATTCACCTCCTGGAGTTCTTTTTATTCCTTGGGTTCGGTTAGTGGCACCACCCCTTCTTTGACCCTTTCCATTACGATCATCTCGGTTAAATCTTCGATTCCGTCCACAGAACGTATTTTTGAATTAATTATGTTGTTTAATTCATCTAAACTACGCGCCCATACTTTGATGAGGATGTCATATTCACCAGAAATACTGTAAACTTCTGATACTTCATCAAGGTTTGATAATTGCTGTTCAACGTCTTTATGTTTTTCTGATTCGCTTTGAATAATTATTATCGCAGTAATTTTCAAATCAATCTTATCATAATCCAGTATTAAGGTATATTGCTTGATCACGTCTTTTTCAAGCTTCTTAAGCCGGTTGGATATGGTTGCATCTGGCACGTCTATGTCTTTGGACATCTGGGAGAGGGTGATCCTCGAGTTTTGGATCAGTGAATGAATTATCCGCGAGTCTATTTCATCCATTTCATGTTCACCACAAAACATCTTTGAGTGGTATTAGTATATTTCCATATTAATATAAATGTACTGGTAATTGACCAAAATTTTTTTAGAATATTGGTAAATTTCCCAGATTGATAATTTATTTGGGTAGATATATTGTTAAAAAAATAGAATAGAAATTGATAAAAAAAGAAATTCATGGATTGAATAGCAAAATAACCTTTTATATTTCTATAATGGTTTGAAGCTGTAGATCACCATTTCAAATTTAGGAAGAGATTCATTCCATTCGTCTTGAGGAGTGACACACCCAATCCTGTAATACAAAGACCCCGGGATAACCTCGATATGCGCCGTAATAGCCCTATATGGTCTACCACTAACATTCCATTCCTTTATTAGCTCCACCGCCCTCATACCGTTAACGGTTATGTTTCGATGTGAAACATAGGTTTGTCCTATCTCTGCAATATCAATCCTGTAAGCCTCAATCATCTGGTCTAAAGAAGTCACACCTCTCTGTTTAATGTAGAAATAGGTGGTAATACTATCAGACTCAGTTTTATTGCCTTCTGGTTCAAAGAATGCTACAACCGGATTACCAAAACCCCACCGACTGGGAGCATCAAGATTATACATTTGTATCCAGCCAGCTGGGTAATTAAAGGTTATTCCATGACCGGCATAGGTTTCATTTGGTATATAATTGGTAGAATTATTATTTGAGGTAGAATTATTAGTAGTTAGATTCCCCAGAGGAATTATATTAGTAAAAACGGCTAATACTGCAAATATTGCAATTAAAGCTATAGCTGAAATAATAATTGATTTAACCGGTTTTTTTGAACCCTTATGCCCCTTTAAACCATCAGGTTTCCTTCCCAAATATCGTTTATACTCTAAATTCCCTCCACAATCAACACAGATATAATCAGAAAGTGTATCTCCTTCCTCTATATTGAATTCTTTGCCACATTCTTTGCATTTCACTGTAACCAAAATTAATCCCCCTTACAATAATATGGATAAATATTATACTATTAGAGATAAAAGTCTTTCTATTTAATAATGGAGGATATGTCTATCTCTTAAATTAATCGTTAAATTACCTTTAAATCTCTTAATATTGTTTAATATGATAAATAATATAGTATCATATTTTTAAAGATGATTAAGCTATTCCATCCAGATTTTAAGTACGAATGAACAGGGTTGAGGATGTAAATATTCAATCCTCACTTCATCAGGGGGTGTACCCTTGGGAACCCCTATCAAATACGTATTAGAAGATTTAAAATGATCATTAGGCATTTGAACATGTAGCCATATTACAGCTTCCTCATCATCACCTATCATTTCATTTATTTTATCATTTACCAGTATAGGGTGTCCTGAGAAGGTTTCCTTTTCTATACTTATCTTATCTGGACGATCCAGTATCCATCCCCCACTGTCTTCTAACACAGGAGGATCGGTCAGAATATAAAAGTCAGTCGTATTAAGGTCTTCCTGGGTTATCTTGAAGCAACTGCATTTCCAACCGGTTGTAGAGTTGTCAGCGGGTTTACTGTGACCTGTAAATCCTGTGTAGTTGTAATGTGGGCAGATCTCCTGTTTTGAATTACTGGTCATACTGGTTAAAATCTTAAAATCCCTGAAATTCACCAGAACAGTACGGTTCACCACTGCTACTTCCGTAACTTCCGGAGGAGGGGTCCCGTTACCCACCTCCATTGGTTCCAGGGTGGAACTTGCCGGATAAATCGTTAAAGAGGAATTTGCACCGGGTGGTATGACGTTACCCATGAACTCGTGGTACCTGGCTTCAAGGTGGGTTATCTTTGCAAAACTCAGTATCTTGGTGGTATTTTTAGTTCCGTTGGTATCCTGTGCCAGTCCCGGTGTAACAAATTGTGTATCATTACTATTCTCCCAATCCGGAGTTCCAGGGGTGTTTATCAGTATATCTGCTGCGTCGATTGCAATCCTATCCAGTGACTTTCCAGATGAATAATCAGAGATTTTAAAAGATACGATGTCTAAAGCATCAGCCGACATTCCTATTACCATGGTAATTATGATAAGAGCAAGCAATACATCCATAGAAAATACCTGTCCCTTATTTTCCTTTAAAAAATTTATGGGTTTAGAATGTAATCTAATCATCAAGCATCACCTGATTTTAGGATGTGGGAAAGCCATATTTCTGCCTGTGGGCGTTGTCTAAATATAGGATAAGGAGATTAACTCCATCAAAATAGTAAATAAGCCTATATCCCTGGTAGGTGCTGTTGTATGTTTCATCAAAGATCACATGGTCGATGGAACTGGGAGCTGTGTTGTAAGTGAAATTGGTGCTGGAATTACTGCTGTTTACACTGGTGTTTGCCGAAGAACAGGGGACGATGAAGGTCTCCATACCATAATGTGGACAGGTTCCGTGACCTTCCAACCTGCAGAGGAAACACGGCCCATCAGCACTCTCGTGGAAATATCCATTGTCTATACAGTTTTTGAGTGTATTGTTGTTTGTTCCATGCATTATGTAGGGATCATAGGGACATTTCTTTATTATGAAGGCGGTGGTGGAGTTTTCATAGGCGAAGGCGTTTTCCACTCCACGTTTCTCCAGGTAATTAACTAGAGTGGAACCGAAGGCTATTTTATTATTTACAACCTGAATCCCTCCATGACCTTTACATTTAATGAATGGTAATGGGTTGGGTATGGGATACTGTGGGTCTGTGAGAGGAATATCCTGACTTACGAATTCCCAATGAGTGATATTACCCTTACCCACATATATGGTGGAATTTACCTGAACTGCAAATGGATCTTCCGAGTTACCTACCGATGTGATATTACAGTCCACCTCCATCCCACTGTTATCCTCATAATCCTGGACCATCTGGTCCATCTTAGTCTGCAGATCTGCCTTGATTACCGCCCGGCTATTGGAAAGAGGTGTCCCTGAACTCACCACGCTATCAGCTTCACTTTTTAAAACCTCCTTTCCTGCAACCATAATATCAGCTTTAAGGTCTTTCGCTGTATTTGACACGGCCCCGGACCCTAAAACCCGGGAATTTTCTTCTATACCACCAGTAGTCAGGTCTAAAAATACAGCAAATAGCAAAATAGCGGGTAAAACCAGTAAAAAGGACATTCCACTCATGACGTAACCTCGGTTATCCATGATTATTAGTATTACTTTTTAGTATATAAATATTAACCAAGTACCTATAAAAACTTGGAAAGGAAATATTTAAATTAAAGATTAAGATATAAAATTTAGAATATAATTTGTTAGAAATTTAGAATTAACGTTCTATTTTTATGAACCAAAAATGGCAGTTGTTTAGTTGGATAAGGAATTCATTTAAATTTAATGGAGGTCATAATTTTGAAAGACATCGTAAGAGGATGGCGTCACATCCCCCAAAGATACAATCTCATAGGTTCAAAATGCAGCAATTGTGGAGAGGTCTATTTTCCAAAACGAGTTATATGTCCAGAATGCAGGAGGAAAGGTAAATTAGAGGATATAAAATTCAGTGGAAAAGGTAAAATACACACCTATTCAGTTATCCACGCTCCTGCAGAAGAGTTCAAGATACTTTCACCCTATATCGTAGCCATAATAGAAATGGAAGAAGGCGCTAAAATCACCAGTCAAATTGTAGACTGTGGAGAAGACGACGTTGAAATAGGCGATGATGTGGAATTGGTTTTCCGAAAGATTAAGGCAGAAGGTGAGGAAGGAGTGATTTCATATGGATACAAATTCAAACTCAAAAAATAACATTGGCGTGCTACTTATAAGTCATGGAAGTAGATTACCCCATGGTGAAGAAGTTATAAACGAAGTTGCAGATCTCTATCGGGAAAAAACCGATTATCCCGTGGTTGTTAGTTTCATGAGTATGTCCAAACCATCCATACCAGATGCTATAAACCAGCTGGCTGATAAGGGAGTGGAAAAGATCGTCGCCATCCCAGTCTTTTTAGCCCATGGAGTGCACACCAAACAGGATATACCTAAAATGCTACAAATCAACAATGGAAACGATTTAAAGGAACATAGTCATGGGAACAATGAACATAACCACGATCATGGACATTCACACGGTCATGGACATTCACACGACCACCAGGATGAAGAAGCAGAGGAAATCCGATTTAAGGGCAAGATAATCTACACGGAACCTTTAGGTGCGGATAATAGGATTGTAGATATAATAGAAGATCGGGTTAATGATGCCCTCTAAAGAACAAAAGATAACCGAACTTGGTGAAAAAGAACTCATAAAACGGCTTCTTAAAAGAAGCCAAAATATATCTTTTGAATCTCCTTTTTTTGATAATTTAACATTTAAAAGTCTTAAAGACGATGCTGCCCTGATTAATTTTGGAGAAAACTATCTGGTAGCCACTACTGATTTATTAACACGATCGGCGCATTTCCCCCGGGAGATGAGTTACCAGCAGATGGGTAAGAAGATCGTTACTGTCAATGTAAGTGATCTGGCAGCCATGGGGGCCAGTGCCCTGGGAATCATAATTGCCATGGCTATGCCCTCGGATTTAACCATCTCTAATTTTGATGCTATCATGGATGGGATACTCCAGGCATGTAAACAATATAACATGGCCCTTATCGGTGGAGACACTAACGAATCAGACGAATTAACCCTCAGTGGAACCTGCCTGGGAATGGTATCCAAAAATGAAGTACTGATGAAAAGCGGAGCCCGGGAAGGGGATGTTGTTGCCGTTACCGGGCCCTTAGGGTTGGCTGCTGCTGGTTTTGAAGTCCTGTTTGCCGGTGCATCCGAGTTAGAAGACTTAGATCCAGAAATTAAAACTCGAGTAATAAAAAATGCCCTGGAACCTGAAGCCCAATTAGAGAAGGGTTTGAAACTATCGAATTCAGGCGCTGCAACATCCAATACTGACATAACCGATGGACTACTGAGTGAAATGGGTGAACTAATTGATTCCAGCGGGTCCAGTATAGGCATCACCTTCCATGAAGAATTACTGCCCATACCACCCGAAGTCCATATTATCTCACAAGTACTGGATAAAAATCCCCTCAACATGGCTTTAACCTATGGTGAAGATTTTGAACTTTTAGTAACCATCCAAGAAGAGAAATTCAACCAAATAAAGGATGGAATAGAGCTTCATAAGATAGGGGAGGTAACTTCATCTGGACAAATCCACATGGTAGATAAGGAAGGAAAAACAAAAATATTAGCTCCAAGGGGTTACGAGCACCTGAAGAAATCCAACTTTTAATTCATTTTATAATTGACTCCCCCTTTCAAACTGGTGAAATATCATGAGGAAAGAAGCCATTCTCTACGAAAAAGTGGACAACGCTTTAAACTGTAAAATATGCCAGAGAAGATGCATCATCTCCCCGGGTAAAACTGGCTTCTGCCAGATGCGGGAGAATGTGGATGATAAAATTTACAGCCTCAACTATGCGGCCGTTTCATCGGCAGCAGTAGACCCTATAGAGAAGAAGCCGTTATTCCATTTCTATCCAGGGAGTATGGTATTTTCCCTGGGCAGTGTAGGTTGTAACTTCCGGTGCCGCCACTGTCAAAACTGGGGCATATCCCAGGCAGAACTGGAAAACACCCCCACCAGGGACATGTTACCAGAGGATGCTATACGCCTCACCAAGGAATATGAATGTAAATCAATAGCCTGGACCTATAACGAGCCCACCATGTGGTTCGAATACACATTGGACTCGGCGAAAATCGCCAGGAAAGAAGATATAAAAACCATCTACGTGACCAACGGGTACATGAGCGAAGAATCCTTCCAGGAGATAAAACCCTACCTTGACGCGGCCAACATCGATCTTAAGGGCATGACTGAGAAATTCTACCAGGACCTCTGCGAGGCAAGATTAGAGCCCGTCCTGGACACCATCGTAAAGATGCATGATGCCAAGATCCACATCGAGATCACCAACCTCATGATCCCTGGATACAACGATTCTGATGAAGATATACGTTCACTGGTTAAGTTCATGGCAGATGAGGTGGGTGTGGAGGTACCCTTACATTTCACCAGGTTCTTCCCCCAGTATCAGATGCAGGAGCTACCCCCTACAGAGATAAAGTATCTAGAGAAGGCCCATAAAATAGCCAGAGATGCAGGGATGAAATATGTCTACATCGGCAACGTCCCCACTGCAGATGGAGAAAACACCTACTGTCCAGAATGTGGAGAGACCGTTATCCAACGGAACGGGTTTTCTGTGATGAGTGATAAAATTAAAGAAACCAGGAAATGCCCCCGATGCAAGGCAGATATAGATATTGTAACCTGAAAAACTTAAAATTAAAAAACATGGCTATTAATCCAGCTTTATCATATTCATCTAACATTTTATTGATTTTTTAAATTGGCCCCTGAAGATAACAAAAGGGTTTTAAAGCCCTAATTATCATCTTCAGGTATTAATATTCCAATTGAAACCAAAATCCATAACGGGGGGCGTTATTTTGGGTATCATTGGAATATTTGGTGTGTGGTCCGATGCATCACCTAGGTGAATTTAACACTTGTTTTTTTGACTAGCCTCAAGTTTAAAGTGTTTATTTATAGAATTGTAGTTGCTCAACTAATCACTGTAACATTGATCAATAATCTGAATTGTCATAAGTTGTTATTGCTACAAGTCTTTACTGTCATAAAACAGATTTGTTATGAATTACTACTTATAGTTTAGGATTTGTTTAACTGTTCAGGAATTTCGTTAACTAATAATACGAACTGTTCGTATGGTGTAATCTACTTATGCAAATTCTACATAACTTTGAAATATTTGTTATGAATTACTAAATGAGTATTGATAAGTATTACTACTTAAAGTTTAGGGTTTTATTTAACTGTTCATGGACCATGTTAACGAACGTCCATTTCAAGTGTAAAAATGTATTAAAAATATATTAAAGAAATTCTAATTAATTAATAAAAAGGGCTGTAGTATCGTTTAAGGCTTTCTTTAACTGTTAACATACCACCTTAACAAACATCTATTTCAAGTGTAAATATTTAATAAAAAATTAGAACGCGTTAATACCTAAATGAAAGTATAATAATTCAAATCTGCATAAATTAAAGTATATGTATAAAAGATCAGATTATGTACGGATCTATATGACTTCTGAGGGGCCAAAAATAATAGAATCCCCGGTTAAAGCAAATATATTATCCCTGCTTGAAACGGATGATTTATATTTTGACGAACTTTTAGTAAAAACCAAGAAATCTAAGCCAAACCTTTCGAATCATCTTAAAATATTAGAGGAAAAGGGAATAATCGGATCAAAAGCAGATTTAAATGATAAAAGGAAAAAATCTTTTTATATCAAGGCAAAACAGCTTGCTGAACTTTCCACCAATGTGAATTATGATATCGATGTGGAAAATTATTTTAAAAATTCCCTTATTTCTGTCATTCCACTTAATGACCCTACAAGTTTTTACGGATTACTGTTTACAACTATTAGACTTTATCTAGGCGAAAATGGGATAGATATCTATCCATTACTCTTTAATATAGGGAATTTTACAGGCGAATCAATCTATGAATACGTAAAATCCCCAGAAACTGAAAATGTAATGGACAATGTAGGGAACCTATGGAAAAGATATGAACTGGGAGATTTTAAATCAATTAACGTGGATCCTATAACCATTCGCATAGATAATAATTTTGAATGTAAGGATATGGTCAACATAGCTAGATCAAATTGCGCCATTGGGGCGGGAATTTTTGAATCCATCTTCTCCAAACATTTCGGGTCGGAAGTTTTAGTGGATGAAGTGAAATGTGTTGCCAAAGGAGATGACCATTGCCTTTTCAATATTAAAAAAGTAGGGAAAAAAACAGCTACATCCCCAAAAAGTACCATAGAGATTATTTAAATAATTTGAATTTTATTCAGTCTTCTGATAACTATTATCTCAGTACTCTGATCGGCTGACCCTCTCAAACTTTTCCAGTTTATCCAGGGGTTTGGTGGCATCGATCCCTATCTTGGTAGTGGTTCCATCAGGGGTAGCGGTTGGATCGAGTGATGACCCACGAGCACCGGGAATAACAATCAAATCATCGTCTCCTTTAACCCTGGTAGCGATGGCATATTCTATATCATCACTATTAAAGACATCTATATCCTCATCAACCACCACACAATGTTTAAGTGATGGATGGGCCGTTAAAGCAGCCATTAAAACGTTTTTTCCATCGCCCTGTGTTTGTTTCTGGATGGACACAGCTGCATGTAACCAGCAGCAGCCCCCCTCAGTTAGGACAACATTTTTCACTGTGGGGACTGTGTTCCGGACTATGTTAAATATCCTTGGCTCTTGGGGTAGTCCCTGGAGGAGTTTATGCTCCAGTCCGGCAGGCATGATGGCGTGGAGTAGTGGATCTTCCTTTAAGTGCATTTCTGTAACTTCAATCACTGGTTCTCTACGTATCACATCATAAGTATCGGTGAGATCAACAAACGGACCTTCTTCCGTCCTTTCATGTGGTAAAATTTGCCCTTCAAGGAGTATCTCACAATCCGGTGCTTCTATATCCACTGTATCACATTTTATGAGTTTCATCTCGCCCTGGTGGAAGTTGTTAGCTACTTCCAGTTCGTCTGCAGTTATGGGTATGGATGTGCAGGAGGCGAGAAGTGTGGCCGGGTGCATTCCTATGGCTATGGCTATCTCCAGTGGTTCATCTAAATTTTCTGCCTTCTGATGGTAAGTGTAAAGGTTTCTGGGAACGATCCTTACTCCCATCCGGTTACCCTCTTTTACCAGCATTCTGTGGATGGAAGCGTTTCTTATCCCGGTTTCCGGGTCTTTGGCTATGATCACCCCCGCGGTTATGTAGGGGCCGGCATCATTTTTATAGTAGGTGGGAATAGGAATTTCTTTAAGAATTTCTTTAAGGTCTGGTTTCCCAGAAACAGGGAAGTTATCATGTGTACTTTGAATATCAATAATTGGTATGGGGTTTTCCATGGCCTTAATTATTCTACTACCAATTTCAGGCACCTTCACATCCAGTGACCGGGCAATCTTCTCCCTGGTGTTGCATATACCAGATATTATCCGTTTATCACTGCCTGCTATATTATTAAATATGATCAAATCTTTTGGATTGTCTTTAAGTATTTTGGCTACTTCATATTCCAGGGATACCTCTTGATCCACTTCGATTACCTGGAATTCCTGCTCCAGTACCTGGAGAAAGTCCTTTAAACTGTCCATATTAACCCCTCCATATTCTAACTATGCTCCTGATTTTTCTTTAAATTCAGTAAATTATCCTGTAATTCCTTATTTCCTATGGCCAGCATTTCAGCCGCAAGTAGTGCTGCGTTACCGCCCTCATCTATACCCATGGTGGCTACCGGGACACCAGGGGGCATGTCTACCATGGAAAGCAGGGCGTCTAAGCCGTCCAGTCTTATGGAACAAGGCACGCCTATCACTGGTTTTTCGGTGTAGGCCACCACCGAACCGGTTACATGTGCCGACAGTCCAGAAATAGCAATGAATAGTTTAACATCCTCCATCTCGCCCATGTATTCTTCGAATGCCTCGGGGTCTCTTATGGGGGATATAATTTTCAGATCATAGGTGATATTCAATTTATCCAGTAAGCCCGTGGTTTTTTCAGCTACTTTGATATCTGTATAGCTACCGGCGATGATGGCTATATCTGGCTTGTCTCCATTATTTATTTTATTCGTTGAATTATCCAGTTTTTCTTCGAATATGTTTTTAGTGTAATATTTACCCTTGAGCTTTTCCCCCAGGCTTTTTTCATCCTTATCAACTTTGAAGAAGAATTCCCGGCGCATGTGGGAGAGATTTCTCCTGACTTCGTGGTCGCGGATTCCTATTATCTGGGAAGCAAGTATAGCCCCATTTTCCCCTCTATCAATACCCACTGTGGCTACAGGAGCTCCCTGGGGCATCTGGACCGAGGCAAATAGTGCATCCAGTCCTTCCAGTTTAACATTAACCGGTACACCAACCACTGGTTTGTGGGTGTTAGCTGCTATGATCCCTGGTAAGTGGGCTGAAAGTCCGGCGATTCCCATGAAAACTTCCACCCCATTATTAGTGGATTCAGTGACTATCTGTTTGACCTTTTGGTGAGTGCGGTGGGCTGAAGCCACGTGTAAATCGTAGGGGATTTCCATGGTTTCCAGAATATCGATCGCTTTCTCTGCAATGGCAAAATCAGATGCACTCCCCAGGAGTATCATAATTTTTGGTTCCATAACTTCCACCAGTTTAGAGTTCATTTATCAGGTAGGTAATTCATTTCCAGTTTTTAGATTAATTTAATATCCCCATATACTAAAATTATATGCACAAGAAAAGTAAATAAAGTTTTTTAGAAGAATTGGGAAAAAAATTGGGAAAAAATTAAAGTAGACCTATACAAATGGTTATATATACTTGATGATGAATTTAACTAAAGAAATTTTTTGAAGGTGCAATCTACGTGTTATGGATCATCCTATTTTTGCTCTCGATCTTCGGTGCTATTAAAACTGTTAACTCCAGTGATATGTCGGTTTCCGTGATCATCCCCGCTTTTAACGAGTCAAAAACCGTTGGTCATGTGGTTAAAACTGTAAAAAAGGTAGGTTACATCGACGAAACCATCGTTGTTGATGATGGATCCTACGATGACACGGCGAAGGTAGCAGAAAACGCAGGTGCCACCGTTATTCAGCATGTTAAAAACAGAGGAAAGGGTGCTGCCATAAAAACTGGATTTAAAAATTCAAATGGTGATATAGTAGTCTTTTTAGATGCAGATATCGAAAATTTAACCCCCCAACAGGTGGATAGCATCATCCAACCCATTATCACTGGGGAGGCCGATATCACCAAGACCAAGTTTAAAAGGGCAGCTGGCCGGGTGACTGAGTTAACTGCCAAACCCCTCTTGAATTTCTTTTTCCCTGAATTGAAGTTTGCCCAACCCCTTAGTGGACAGTTCGCTGCTAAAAGATCCTTCCTGAACCGGATAAAACTGGAAGATGACTACGGTGTAGATGTGGGAATCGTTCTGGATGCAGATGTGATGGGTTTAAGGATAAAGGAAGTGGATATCGGTGAAATTCATCACATGCTATCTTCACTCCACGAACTCAACGTGGTAGCCACCGAAGTGGTAAGGACCATAGTTCAAAGGGCCACCGAGTACGGAAGAGTGACCATGATCGACTCCCTGGGCAGATCCATACGTATGGAGATCTTAGGGCTTTCACTGATATTTTTGGGCGTCTTCAGCACTTTCTTCATTAGGCCCGTGCCTGTAGAACTGGGATTAATCATTTCCATCGCCGGAGTAGTCGTTGCTGTATATTATCTGGTTAAAATAATTAGAATGTCCTATAACGTGATGAGAAAGCCTGAAGGAAGATGGCAAACACTTAAATCCTTCTTTTATATGCACGCGCCCATAATTGTATCGGGCATTATATTAATCGCCATGGTCAGCACTCTTTTAGGGGCTTCTCACTTTGAAGATGGAAGAATAAGCATCGAACCAACCTCTCGTAATTTAATAATCTGGGGCCCCAATGAAAACAATAAAAGTTACGACCTCCGAGGACCATATACAGTAGACAGCGCCCTGGAAAATGAATCAACCATTATAAGAATGCCCCAGGAGGCTATGGATTCTTTGGGTTTTGGTTACGGAGATAGTATCTATATAAATAGTCTGAGATACTCCCTTAATCAAACGGTTCCTGGAGAGGATAATGTGATGCGTATACCCTCAGATGCCAGAACCTTCCTGGGATTAAATGTCAGGGATGTGATAAGGGACAGTGATGTCAGGAATATCTTCAAAAACCTCTATGCAGAAAAAATTGTTCCAGTAGAAAATTATGAAAATTTAACCGTTGAAGAAGGAGTATTCGTTAAAACTGGGGCGGATAATGGAAGAATTGTAAACGTGTATATCGATGACCAGAGGGTGGCCAGCACCAAGGGAATTTTTGAAAACGGTACATACGGGGTTTATATTAATGGGGTAAGATACCGAAATATCGTTTTCAATGATCAGAACCCGGAAGGCAATTATTACATTTATCTAAATAATATGGTAATCAGAATCGAAATCGAACGTGAAGATAAAGTAGATATGACCTTCGCCAACGTTAATGAGGGGATGTTTTTGAATTTGATCTTCACTTGATAGATAAGGGATCACTTGATAGATAAGGGAATTTGCCTTGTCTCCACTTGTTAAAATAAAAAATCAATAATAAACCTTCGCTGCTTCTTCTACATCATTATAGAGCCCTAAAGCGGCTAAAGCACCTATTTCTCCCTGGGCTCCGGTAACCTCCACCAGTTGTATGCCCAATTCCTCCGCTACTTTTTGGGTCTCTTTCAGGTAGATCATGGACTTTTTAGCAGCTTCACCATATTCCCTGAGTTTCTCTGGGACTTTAAAGCCTTCAAGGACTGCTATTGATGTATCATCTGATAGGGTATGTTTTTTAAGGATTTCACTGGCCTTTTCTACCAGTTTATCTTTTTCTCCTGGTTTAACAGCGAATACTAGGGCGATTGCCACACAGTTTTGGGTTTTATTAGGGTTATGGGGGTAAAGCTGGACTGTAATATGATCTAAATATTCGAATCCCATTTTACTGAGTTCCATCCCCACATTATTGGCCAGAGTCCAGGTAGCTCCCTCTTCCTTGGTGTCTGTATCATCTATGCCTAGAATTATCTTCTCCATAACTGGTGTGACCACCGCTGCACGGCCGAGCTTGGAACCGCCACCTACATCGTAGATTTCGACTCTTTTAACACCCTGGGCCATGCCCCGGCACATCGCCGCGCCAACACCCGCGCCTGCTAAACCAGCGTGGACTACGCGTACTTCATCACCCTCTACAGATACCTCCTCTATTCCGGCAGCCTTAAAACTTGGCTTTAAGTTCATGTCACTTTTTCCAAATTTTAAAAGGTAGGTGTGCTTATCCCCATCCCTCCTAGAGTCTAACACCAGGTCGCTGCTCCTTTTATACTGATATACCATCCACTGGGAACCGCTTACGCAGGGGTGGTATTCTACCAGTTCCACCATTCCCTGATCAACCATGGTTAAGACTTTCTTATACGGGGCTATCCAGGGATCCTTAAACTGGTCTTTCAGATCCTGAGGCGTTAATATTTCCATTAGCCAAATCTCCTATAAAGAATTAAAAAGAATGAATTTATAAATAGTTTATTCTAACCGTTTACACATTTTAACAGCTGCTTCCACGGCTCTTTTAGCATAGTCCACCCTCTGATGGGCTTCTAGCCTGGTCATGCCTGGTCCGGTGATTCCCAGGGCAACTGGTTTGTCATACTCCAGTGCCAGATCAGCTATTTTACGGGATGCGTGCTGCACCACTATTTCATCGTGTGAGGTTGATCCTTCAATTACTGCGCCTAAAGTTACTACTGCATCTATGTCATCATTTTTTAAGAGTTTTTTAATTGCCAGGGGCATGTCAAAGACTCCGGGTACGGTGATTACTTCGGTTATCTCTGAATCCAGAAATTTAGCATGCTCCCGTGCCAGGTCCAGCATCATCTGTGTAATGTCGAAATTGAATTCTGCTACTACTGCTCCTATTTTTACCATCTTATTTCCTCCATTAGCTGGTTTTAGTGTAGAATAATTTTAATTCAGTATCTGGTTTGAATACTATTTATTCAGTTAATTTATATTTTAGTTAATTTTGTTGAAATTTAAATGAAGGCAACGATATACGCTACCGAACTTATGGCCATTATAAGTATGATAAATATCGCTATCCATTGTGCTCTGTCCATAATTTTTACCCCTTTTTAATTTCCCAGGTATCTGGAAATTTCTTCCAAAGTGTCTATTAAAGTTTGTATCTCTTCTTTGGTGTTGTAATAGTGAATTGATGCCCGGACTGTACCACCAAGATCGTAGGCCCCTATTTGTCTTATGGCCGGTATGGCGCAGTGCATACCGCTCCTTACACAGATGTTTTTCTGCTCATCCAGTATCTTGGCCACGTCGTGGCAGTTCACTCCACTTATATTAAAGCCCACCATATCATAAATAGCTTCTGGATGTCCGTAAACTATGCTGTTTTCAATCTCTTTGATCTCATTATACATGAATTTAGTGAGTTTTTTTCCGTGTTCTTCAATCTTTTCCATTCCAATTCTATTTAAATAATCTACTGCCCCTCCTAAACCTATTATCCCTGAGATATTTTGTGTGCCGCCTTCAAAACGTCCGGGTACTTTAGACAGCTTAAAATCGTCTTCAGTGACATCTGAAACTGTCCCACCGCCTAAATTTATGGGTTCAATATCCTCAATGATTTCCTGGTTGCAGTACAAGAATCCCGTCCCTACAGGACCCAAAAGTCCTTTATGGCCTGGAGAAGCCACGAAATCGGCCTGAATTTTTTTAACATCTAACGACATATGCCCCATGGACTGGGCAGCATCAACCATGTAATATGCATTATTTTCCTTGACTATTTTGCCTATCTCTTCAACAGGTAAGAGTGAACCGATAGAATTAGAGACATGGGTTACAGTGACAAGTTTTGTTGTTTCATCGATGGTATTTTCTATATCGGCCGGATTTACCCTCCCATACTCGTCAGATTTAATTATATTTACATTTATACCCTTTTTTTGGAGATTTAACCAGGGCAACAGATTGGAATGGTGTTCTATGTTGGGGACAATAATAGAATCACCTTTTTCAAATTTAAATCCATGACCCACTAAGTTTATAGCTTCCGTGGTGTTTTTAGTGAAAATTATCTCCTGTGGGTCCGAGTTTATGAATTTAGCCAGTTTTTCTCTGGTCTTCCTGACCTCGGCAGTGGCTTTAATAGCGGTCCTATACGCTCCTCTACCGGTGTTAGAATTAAAGTGGTAGTAATATTCGCACATGGCATCGACCACCGGTTGAGGGGTGGGTGTTGTGCTGGCAGCATCTATATATATGACTTCATCCAGGAAGGGAATATCAGCTCTGACATCGGCTACTTTCATTCAACTAACCTCATACTAAAATAAAACCATTTAATCATTTCCACGCTTAAATTTATAGAATCATTTCTATTATAAATTTTTAATCTTTTTAACTTTGCTTAGGAAATAAATTGATAAAAAAAGTTGGATTTAAGAAAAAGATATTAAATAAAAAAAGATTTTAAAAAAAATTGAGTTAATTTTCCAGTTTCTTCCGCACAGCACCGGCCATTTCCATGGTAGAAGAACTACCACCCAAATCCCTGGTTACTGTTTTCCCTTCCCTTAACACTTCCACCAGGGCATCTTCCAGTTTCCGTGCCGCTTCGCCCTCATCCAGGTAATCCAGCATTAAAACTGCTGACAAAATCATGGCTGAAGGATTGGCTGTGCCTTTCCCGGCATGGCTTGGTGCTGAGCCGTGTACTGGTTCGAATAATCCCTGATTTTCCCCTATGTTGGCCGATGGGATCAGTCCCAATCCCCCGACTAGTCCTGCACCTTCATCAGATAGAATATCACCGAAGAGGTTGGTGGTAACGATTACATCAAACATCTCGGGCCTGGTGATGAAGAACATGGCAGTGGCATCTACATATCGATCGTCTAATTCCATATCCGGGTAATCCCGGGCCACATCATAGAAAGTACCTTTAAATATCCCATCAGTTTTTTTAAGGACGTTAGCTTTATGCACCGCTGTAACTTTTTCCCTCCCTGTTTTTTTAGCATATTCAAAGGCGAATTTGCATATTCTCTCTGAGGCTTTTCTGGTGATAACACGTTTAGCTATGGCACCGTCCTCAGTGTACTCTTCCAGGCCTATATAAAGTCCTTCTGTGTTTTCCCGGACTATTACGAAGTCTAAATTATCAAATAGAGAGTTGGTGCCCGGATAAGATTTCACCGGCCTTAGATTTACGTAGAGGTCTAATTCCTGTCTTAACTTAACTATTACGTCAGCTGCTGATTCACCGGCCGCTCCAAACAAGCAGGCCTGTGATGCTTTTACCACGTCAACCGTCTCCTGGGGCAGGGCAATCCCTGTTTTCTCCTCATATTCATCACCGGCATCGGCGAAGGTATAATCAAATTCTATATCCAGTGCTTCTAACACGTGGAGTGTTGCTTCCATAACTTCTTTTCCAATCCCGTCTCCTGGTATAACTGCTATTTTGTACATAAAAAGTGCTCCTTTGGTTGATTTTTTACGTTAATTTTTTTACATTTATGTTAATTTCAGTTCCTCTTTACTTACATCTCTTCTTTCAACTTTTCTTTAAGGTAGGGGATTAATCCACCGTTGTTCAGGATTTCCAGCATGAATTCGGGTAATTTCTTTACTTTGTATTCTTTACCAGTTCTTTCGTTCTTTAAAACGCCTTTATCCATGTCTAATTCGATTTCTTCTCCCTCATCAAAGCTGGATGAAATCTTTTCAGATTCTAAGAGGGGAAATCCTACATTTATGGCGTTTCGGTAGAATATACGGGCAAAAGATTCCGCTACAACTGCTGATATTCCCGCGGCCTTGAGGGCTATGGGGGCGTGTTCCCGGGAGGACCCACAGCCGAAGTTTTTCCCGGCCAGTATGATGTCTCCTTCCTTTGTTTTACTGTAGAATTCTGGGTCTAATCCTTCCATGGCGTGTTTTGCCAGTTCGTTTTCATCGGTGAGTACTAAATATCTCCCGGGGATGATTATATCCGTGTCTATATCATCTCCGAACTTCCAAACCCTTCCTTTGATTTTGTCTTTCATTATAAACACCTGTTAACGTTAATTATTTCAGTTAAGTGGATTTTTTAAACTCAAATTTTTTTATTCACGCGGGTCAGTTATACTACCCTTCAATGCAGATGAGGCTGCTACGGCTGCAGAACTTAGATATACTTCTGCTTCGGGGCTTCCCTGTCTTCCCTGAAAATTCCGGTTGGACGTGGAGAGACTCACTTCTCCCGGGCCTACCAGTCCTATGTGTCCGCCCAGGCAGGGCCCACAACATGGGTTGCAGACCAGTGCCCCGCTTTCAGCGAAGATCCTTAATAACCCTTCATCCATAGCCTGGAGGTAAACTTCCCTTGACGCGGGTATGACCAGCATTCTCACCTTATCTGATACCTGGTGGCCTTTCACGATTTCTGCAGCGGTTCTGAGATCTTCCAGTCTACCGTTGGTGCAAGATCCTAAGAACACCTGATCTATACTGATCCCCCCTACCTCTGAAATTGGTTTTACGTTGTCCACGTTGTGAGGGCAGGCTATCTGGGGTTCTAAATCATTCACATCTATCTCCAGGGTTTCCAGTGACTCTGCATCTATATCTGTCTTCAATATCTCATATTCCTTGGTGGTGCGGTTTTTCAGATAATTCACAGTTTTTTCATCTGGTTCAACCAGACCTGTTTTACCACCCATCTCTATGGCCATGTTGCAGAGGACCATTCTCTCTGAAACTGACATTTCCCTGGTGGTTTCTCCGGCAAATTCACATGCTTTGTAAGTTGCACCATCTGCACCTATTTCGCCTATTATATGGAGCACTACGTCCTTGGCATATACATAATCCTTTAAACTTCCCTGGATGTCGAATTTTATGGTTTCCGGGATTTTAAACCATAGTTTGCCCGTGGCAAAAACCATGGCCATGTCTGTTGATCCGATCCCTGTCGAAAAAGCCCCTAAAGCCCCATGTGTACATGTATGGGAGTCTGTCCCTACTACTACCTCTCCCGGAACTATGTGTCCCTTTTCAGGTAATACCTGGTGGCAGACCCCTTCTCTGACATCGTAGAAATTATTTATACCCTGATCTTCCACGAACTCTCTTAGCATGATATGGTTCGCTGCTGCGTCCAGTGAGTCAGCCGGCACCTGGTGATCGAATAGTACTACGATCTTATCCGGGTCCCAGACATTTTTTAGTCCTATTTTCCTAAACGATTCTACAGATAAAGGTCCTGTTAAATCATGGGTCATGGCCACGTCGATGTTGGCCATCACTATTTCTCCAGCTTTGGCCTCCCTGTTCTCTGAGGCTTTTGCCATTATTTTCTCTGCCATGGTCATGGACATTTTTGTTTCCTCCAATTTTTATTTTAATAGGTTATTTTATAATGTAGATACCTTATTTACAATATCAATGAAATTATCAACCTCTTCTGGGTTCAAAATCTCTAAAATCTTTTTTATCGTGTTTTTATGAACCTGCATGTGCTTTTCTATGATTTCTTCACCTTTTAGTGTGAGTTCCAGGTAATAAAATCTTTTATCTCTTTCAGATTGGGTTTTTTCCACTATTCCCAAATCTATCAGCTGGTTTATGGCCACTGAAACCGTTGATTTTTTCACACCAAGGATCCTGGCGAGGTCGGAGATACTTATTCCCCTGTTCTTGTTGATGAGTTCGATGTAATAGAGCTGTCTAAGGGTGTAATCTTTTAGATCTCCACTTAAAAGTTGTTTCTGGAATTTTCTGGTGAATGTGGTTAATTTATCCATGGATTCTACCAATTCTAGTTCTCTGTGCACTTTCTCACCTAGTTATCATGGTTCAATTAAATAGTTTTATCTAACTAACTATTATAAATAGTTTGCTAGTGGAGTATTAAAATATATTAAGTAGAACCAGTCTATTTTTCTACCTAAAATTTTCCTGTAAAATTCATGATTCATTACTTCTCAAATGCTCGGGAAATTATTTTTTAATAAATTAATAGATCATAATAGTATTAAAGAGAGAATAAATTATTATATTTCCCAAAATCATCAATTATGGATACAAAAATCTGGGAAAATTCACCCCTTGGTAATACAAATATTTATATATTGTATTACTATATTAATTACTAACAGAAATACAAGCCGATCTTATCTTATAATTATAATAAGATCGAAGTGAAATATTTTGATGAGGGAAGTCAAATGACGGAAATAAGCCAAGAGATTAGGGACGAATATGAGAAGATAAAGGATAAAATCTCATATGACGAGTTTTTAGAGGAAATGAAAACCCGTATGAAGGATTATGAGGAAGTTAGTTTCATGGGTGAACTGGATGTGGCTCGAGTAATTGTGGGCGAATATGTGGACGAAGAAAACAAGCCATTAGCCGAAGATTCCAAAGAGTACAAAATATCCGAGCTAAAAGCCGGCAATCACAACGTGAGTTTGGTTGGAAGAGTTAAACGTATTTCCAACGTGAAAAAATTCGTCAACAGAAAGGGAAGAGAAGGAAAATTGGCCAATATATTGATAGCTGACGATACTGGTGAAATGAGAGTAGTTCTGTGGACTGAGAATATCAAACTCCTTAAAAAATTCCAGGAAGGCGCCGTGATAAGGGTAAAGGGTGTTGAAATAAAACAGGGATTCAGAAATGACGAAGCACACCTCAACCTCAACTCCACCATTGAAAAGGTCTCCGAAGATGATTATCCTGATTTACCACCATATGAAGAGAAAATAACAGATATAAAGGATATCAAAGAGGACATGGAAGTCAACATCATTGCCAGGGTCATCAGGATCCCCCGGGTTAGGACCTTCGACCGAAACGGTAAGGAAGGAAAGTTCATTCCCCTGGAAATACAGGATAAAAGTGGAAAAACCAGTCTCATGTTATGGAATAAAGACACGGAACTCTTAGAAGCCCTTGATATCCAGGAAGGCGATTCTATAAAAGTGTTAGGAGCGCAGAGCAGACTGCGGAATGGTGTAATATCACTATCCCATTTCTATCTGGGAAGGATAATAAAAGGCGACTTTGACGTCCCAGAATATACTGAAAGCGTCGTGAAAATTGGTGACGCCCATGAAATGCGTGACGTGACTGTTTTCGGTGTGGTAAGTAAAATCTATGACACCATAACCTTTGTAAGAGATGACGCCAGCACCGGCCAGGTCAGATCCCTGGAGATAGAAGACAACACCGGTAAAATAAGGGTCACCTTATGGAATGAAGATACCAAAATTGAGCTGAAAAAGGGAGACGTCATAAAAATCACCGGAGGAAACATCGAATTCGATGATTATTCCGGGACAGATTACCGAATAAACACCAACTGGAACACCGTTATAACAGTGAATCCCCCATTAGAAGATGATATAAAAAAAATGCTTGAAGAATGTGGTAAATACCTTAAACCGGTTAAAATTGGGGATCTAAATACCATCGAAGATGAAGGAGAAGAAGTGGATATAATCGGACGGGTTATAAACCTCTTCGAACCCAACGAGTTCCAGAGAGACGATGGCAGTACGGGACTAGTTCGTTCGGCTGAAGTCGCCGATGATAGTGGCGTGGTAAGGATATCCTTCTGGGATGAAAAGGCGGAAAGCTCGCTGAATATGGGGGACGCAGTTAAAATCGAGAATGCAAGAACCCGAATGGGAACCCAGGATATCGAACTCAGTGTTGGAAAAACGGCCAGGTTAATCAAACCAAGCGATGAAGACCTGAAAGATCTACCCTCTCTAAGCGAACTTGAAAAATCCATCTACCAAAACAAGAACATAGAGGAACTCAAAGAGGGTGACCGGGATGTACGATTAATCGGCCGGGTAGTGGGCTTGGATGATCCCAACGAATTCGTAAGAAGTGACGGCACTCCAGGAGTGGTGCGTTCAGTGGAGATAGGGGACCATACTGGAGTGGTCAGAGCATCACTATGGGATGAAAAGGCTAAAACACCATTGAATGAAGGAGACGTAATTAAAATAGAAAATCCCAGGGTGGTACTTAGAAATGACCATATCGAGCTAAGTTTAAGTAGAAACACCCCCATAACCAAGGCAGATGAAGAAGAAACTTCTAAAATACCTTCCATAAACGAAATTCAGGAAAAAAGATATCCTAAAAAGAAAATCGATGAAATAGAAGAAAACGATAGGAATATAAAGGTAGCTGGGAAGGTAATCGAGGCCTATGGGAACAAAATCCTCTATGAGATGTGTCCTAACTGTAACAAAAGGGTGAACCCTGCCGGGGAGAACTTCGTCTGTGAAATCTGTGGAGAAGAAATAGAAGAACCCAATTATCTTATGATTATCCCGCTGGTGATTGAAGATGAAACCGGTACCATACGTACCACCTTCTTCAGAAAATCAGCAGAGGAACTCATTGAAATGACCACCCCAGAAGTGGAAGAAATCCTTCGTAAAACTGGGGATGAAGGATCTCTGGAAGATAAAGTAAATGATCTCTTGGAATTGGAGATAACCATCATCGCCAACGCGAATTACGATGAATATAATGAAGAAATAAGACTCAACGCCCGTAAAGTACTGGAGAAGAAGCTTTAATTTGAAGATGTGTAAAAAATAAACGTTAAAGGGAGATTAAAATGGTTGAACTGGAAGAATTACCAAGTGTTGGGGAGAAAACAGCCCAAAAACTCAGAGACGCCGGTTTCGGCGATATGATGAGGTTAGCCACCGCCACAGCCAAGGAATTAAGTGTGAAGGCAGATATTGGGGAAGGAGTAGCTGAAAAAGTAATTGAAGCTGCCCGTAAGGCCGAGCAGATAGACTTTGAAACTGCCCTGGATGTTATGGAACGCCGGAAGGATGTCGGCCGGATAACCACCGGAAGCACCGCTGTTGATGAATTGATCGGAGGCGGAATAGAAACCCAGTCAATAACTGAAGTTTTTGGTGAATTTGGTTCTGGTAAAAGCCAGATATCACATGAATTAGCCGTCAGTGTGCAGTTACCCCCGGAAAAGAAGGGTTTAAATGGAGAATGTGTTTTTATTGATACTGAAAATACCTTCCGTCCAGAGAGAATCGAGCAGATAGTAGAAGGATTCGGGCTGGATGTGGAAGAAGTTCTGGCCAAGATACACATAGCCCGGGCGTTTAACTCGGCTCACCAGATGCTGATGGCAGATAAGGTTAACGAACTCATACAAAGCGGTGCAAACATCAGGCTGGTCATAGTGGACTCATTGACCGCCCATTTCCGTGCGGAATATGTGGGAAGGGAATCATTGGCCACCAGACAGCAGAAACTGAATCAACACCTCCATACACTGCAAAATATTGCCAACACATATAATGTTGCTGTATTTGTAACCAATCAGGTACAGGCCCGTCCAGATGCGTTTTTTGGCAGTCCTACCAAGGCTATTGGAGGTCACGTTCTGGGACACGCCGCTACATACAGGATATGGCTTAAAAAAGGTTTGGCCGGTAAAAGAATCGCCAGGTTGATGGACAGTCCCCATTTACCCGAAGGAGAAGCGGTTTTCAAGATCGTTACCGAGGGTATAGTCGATTAGATTTAAGGGCATACCAAACTCCTTATCAAATTTTAATTCATTTACATCTTTTTTTATTTTAAAAGGATTTTTATTTACCTGAAACTGGAAATAGAATCTTGCCGTTCGATTTTCAGGTGGATTTTTTTCTAGTATATATACTTTGTATAAAAAAATAAATAGAAAACTTTATTTATATTGGTGATACACCGTACACCATAAAATAATATGTTAGATTAGATGATTATCATATTCGAATATAGGTGATCTAATGGCAGAAGAAGAAAAGAAACAAGAAACAACCGAAGAACCAAAAATAGGAGTCTATGTATGTCATTGTGGTATCAACATTGGTGGTGTGATCGATGTTCCATCATTAGAAGAATATGCAGCAACCCTGCCCAATGTTGTGGAAGCTAAAGAATACAAGTACTTCTGTTCTGACCCTGGACAGGAAATGATCCAGAAAGACATCAAAGAAAAAGGTATAAACCGAGTAGTGGTGGCAGCATGTTCACCCCGTCTTCACGAACCCACATTCAGAAGATGTGTGAAAGAAGCCGGGCTGAACCCGTTCCTCTTTGAATTTGCAAACATCAGGGAACACGACTCATGGGTTCATATGGACGAACCTGAAGCCGCTACAGAAAAGGCAAAAGACCTGATCAGAATGGCCGTTGCCAAAGCAAGATTATTAGAACCACTGGAAGCTGAAACAGTAGCTGTTACAGACACTGCACTGGTTATAGGTGGAGGTGTCGCTGGTATCCAGGCCGCCCTTGACCTGGGTGACATGGGATTTAAGACCTACCTGGTAGAGAAAAACCCCACCATCGGTGGAAGGATGTCCCAGCTGGATAAAACATTCCCTACCCTGGACTGTTCCATGTGTATCCTGGCACCAAAGATGGTGGACACCGGTAAACACGACAACATCGAACTCTTATCCTATTCCGAGGTAAAAGAAGTGGATGGTTACATTGGTAACTTCAAAGTCAAAGTGGAGAAAAAACCAAGATACGTAATCGAAGACCTCTGTACCGGCTGTGGAAGCTGCTCAGATGTATGCCCAATCGAAATACCAAACTACTTCGACGAAGGAATGGGTATGGTAAAAGCATCCTACATACCATTCCCACAGGCAGTGCCACTGGTAGCTACCATTGATAAAGATTACTGTATCGAATGTAAACTCTGCGACCAGATCTGTGAAAGAGGAGCAATAAACCACGAACAGGAACCAGAAATAATCGAATTAGACATCGGTACCATAATCGTGGCCACTGGATACGACCCTTACGACCCAACCGAGAAGAAAGAATGGAGTTACGAATCGGCTGAAAACGTCATCACTGGTTTAGAACTGGAAAGGTTAATCAACGCTTCCGGTCCAACCCAGGGACACGTCTTAAAACCATCTGATGGAGAAACCCCAAAAAGCGTGGCCTTCATCCAGTGTGTTGGTTCCAGAGACGAACAGATCAACAAGCCATACTGTTCCAGAGTATGCTGCATGTACGCCATGAAAAACGGTCAGCTCATCAAAGACCACGAGCCTGACACCGAAGTCACCGTCTACTACATGGATATAAGGGCATTCGGTAAAGGATTCGAAGAATTCTACAAACGGTCACAGGAAAAATACGGCATCAAATTCATAAGAGGCCGACCAGCAACCGTACTGGAAAACCCAGACCAGACCCTGACCATCCGGGCAGAAGACACTATGCTTGGAAAAATCACCGAGTACGACTACGACATGGTAGTGTTATCCGTAGGACTGGAACCACCAGAAGGAATCGAAGAACTCAGACAGACCATCGGTCTCTCCAAGAGTGCAGATGGTTTTCTCATGGAAGCTCACCCCAAACTCAGACCTGTTGATACCTTAACTGATGGTGTATACCTGGCCGGAGTATCCCAGGGACCAAAAGACATTCCTGACGCTGTAGCCCAGGCATCTGGCGCAGCAGCAAGAGCAGCCATACCTATGGTCAAAGGTGAAGTGGAAATTGAGCCAATTGTAGCCTCTGTAGACACGGATGTCTGTGGTGGATGCGAAGTTTGTCTGGAACTCTGCCCATTCGGAGCTATCGAAAGGGAAGACGAACAGGCTAAGGTGAACATTGCACTGTGTAAAGGATGCGGAACCTGTGTAGCGGCCTGCCCATCCGGAGCAATGGACCAGCAGCACTTCAGAACCGCTCAGATCATGGCCCAGATCGAAGCAGCCATGGGTGGTCAAGCAGGAAAATAAATCAGGGTTCAACCCCTCTTTTATTTTATTTTAAAAATTTTTTTTTATTTTTCAACTTACTTAGTGGAAACTATTTTTTTTAAATTAATTCACCCCCATATCTAACATACTAAAGAATTTATAAATTATAAAAGTTAATCCTCAACTAGAAATCATCGTTTTATTGTTAACTAATTAAAATGTAATTAACATTAACAATGATATTTTCAAGATTATCCGGAGGAATGTAATGTCTCGAAACCAAAAGTACGCTCTTAATATTAAAGAAATCACCAAAGAGCACCATGAATGGATGAAAAATAGTATAAATCTTATAGCCAGTGAGAATATAGCAAGCAGGGATGTGAGAGAAGCTTTAGCTTCTGACCTGTCCCATAGATACGCGGAAGGCCTTCCCTGTGAAAGGATGTATCAGGGCTGTGGCTACATCGACCAGGTGGAAAACCTCACCATTGATCTTTCCAAAAAGCTGTACCACGCAGAACACGCCAATGTCCAGCCAGTGTCCGGTGTGACTTCTAACCTAGCCTCATTCTTCGCCTTAGCTGATCACGGCGATTTAATGATGGCCCTGGAGGTGCCTAAGGGAGGCCATATAAGCCATGCCGGTGTAAGCGCAGCCGGTATAAGGGGACTCAGGACCACCGCCCATCCCTTCGATACGGATGAAATGAACATCGACTCCGATGCCATGATAAAAAAGATCCTGGAGAAGAAACCTAAAATAGTCCTATTCGGTGGTAGTCTTTTCCTGTTCCCCCATCCAATAAGTGAAGCCCGGGAAGCAGCAGACGAAGTGGGCGCTAAGATAATGTATGACGGAGCACATGTCCTGGGCCTTATAGCTGGAGGCCAGTTCCAGGATCCCTTCAAAGAAGGTGCCGACCTCATATCAGCCAGTACCCATAAAACCTTCCCTGGTCCCCAGGGTGGTATAATTCTCTGTAAAGAAGAACTTAAAAGTGATATCGATGAAGCAGTGTTCCCTGGTGTGGTTAGTAACCATCACCTGCACCACCTGGCAGCTCTGGGTATCTCCACCGCTGAAATGCTGGAATTCGGTAAAGATTACGCCCATCAGATCATCAAAAACGCCAAGGCACTGGCGACAAATCTCTATGAGGCAGGTTTCAATGTGCTCTGTGAAGATAAAGGATTCACCGAATCACACCAGGTAGTAATGGATGTGTCCAATTTGGGCAGTGCCTCCCAGTTCGCGGTAACGCTGGAATCTAACAATATAATCCTCAATAAGAACCTGCTTCCCTGGGACAACTTGAATGACACCGATAACCCTTCCGGTATAAGGGTCGGTACCCAGGAGTTAACCCGTCGTGGACTTAAGGAATCCGAGATGGATGAAGTAGCCCAATTCATAAAGAGGGTGGTTATAGATGGTGAAAACGTTAAAGATGAGGTCACTGAATTTATAAACCAGTACACCACCGTCCATTACTCATTTAAAGAAACCCCTGGCTACGATTACATCGAGTTTTAATCCGGGGTGGAAACTTTAATTAAATAATTCAACCAAAGATTAAAGACAATGCATCAATCAGAAGGTTGAAAAGATGAGGATTGCATGGGGAATAACCGGAGCCGGACATCTACTGGAATCCAGTGTGGATGTCCTGAAATATATAAAAACCGAAGGCCATGATCTATCCATATACCTCTCCGGGGCTGGTGAGGAAGTCCTGAGAATGTATGGACTGTTCAATCGGGTTAAAAGTTTAACTGGGGAGGGTTACTACAACGAACTCATCCTGGAGAAGGACCAGGAACGAAGCTATCCCATGACCGGCCGGTTTTCCCTGGGAAAATACGATCTGCTGGTGGTCTCGCCCACCACCTCCAACACCATTGGAAAGATAGTTAACGGGATCGCGGACACCCTGGTGACCAACGCAGTGGCTCAAGCAGGTAAGGGCAAGGTTAAAACCCTTATAATACCCGTAGATCTTGAAGCAGGTGATCTGGAAACAGTTCTACCATCCAAGCTGGAGCTCGAACTATGCCAGCACTGTGAAGTATGTGAAGCGGCAGAAGCCTGCCCCCAAGATGCTATCACCCCTGGTGTGGAGATAAACCTGTTAAAATGTAAAGGCTGCGGCATATGCCAGCAGGCCTGTCCCTACCAGGCCATAACCGGCGGTAGGAAAATAACCATCCACATGAGGGAAATAGATATCGAGAATACCCATAAATTATTTGATTTTGATGGTGTAGAAGTTTTAGCAAGTCCTGAAGAAGTTAAGAAGTTTTTAACCAAGGAATGAATATTTCAAAATAAATCCAATCTTCCCAGAAGTTCTAATCTCCAGAAATTAATCTTCCAGATGTTTAAACTCCAAGATATTTAATCTTCCAGAAGCCCCAAGAGATATGCTGTCATCTCCAGCTCCTCCCGGGCCAGGAAGTCCTCCGGATTTATCTGTGCTTCTTCACTTTTAAAGGGGTAGAACCTCTCCTCAAAGTACACCGTTAAAAAGAGTTCATCACATATAACTACGACTGGATCTTTTAGCCTTTCTTTGAGCTTCTTTAAAGATACTAGATCTAAATTTTTGACCCTATAGGTGACATAATAGCTTTCATTTTCTTCTGAAAACCCGTATTCTACCACTTTTACCTCCATTTGAGCCATTGGCATTTACTCCCCTTCTTTCCAGATTTAATTTATCCTGGATTTCTAGATTTAAGGATTTCCTGATTTAATTTTAAACCTAACCTTCTAAATTTAATTCAAACCCTGAATCTCTAGATCCAATTTTTTTAAGCCAGTTCACAGGTGAAATCCAGTTTATCCCCTATTTCCGTACCGGAAGATGCGCCTTTCTCTAATTCTACCACAAATCTGGCTGGTTCTCTGGGATTGTACATCTGCCATGGTTTCAGGTGAACCTTATCCACCACCACTTTCCCTTCGTCTAAGAATAAAACATCCAGGGGTATCCTCATAAAGAACATGTGTATCCCTGAGCCGCGTCTGCCTCTTCCTTCCGGGATCTTCAAAACCAAACCCCGTTCTATGCCCCCTTTAAGCATCAACCCCATGAACCGGGAGATGAAGCTGTTGGCCATATCTGCATAGCCCACCTTCCTTTGCTTAGTTTTATTTATGATTAAAAATCCATCCTGGTAATCCGGCATAATTATTACACCAAACCTGATTTTCTTGTATTTCTTTAATTATATTATAAACGGAATTACTTATAATTTGAATGATGAATCTCTACTAGTGAACTTTAATAAAGAGAAAGTGAAATTTTTATAAATACGATCATTTTTATATCATAAATATTAAAGCATAGCCCATACCACGGAAGAACTTACGGTGAAAATTGAACTAATAAAATTTTATGGTCTTTTTTGAATAGATTGGAGGTTAATATTATGAGGAATATCATTGTAGAAGAGCTCATACAAAAGCCCATTGAACAACAGGACATTGAAATAGTTGAAAGAAAAGGAATAGGACACCCTGACAGTATAAGCGACGGAATCGCTGAATCTGTAAGCCGGGCTCTGAGTGAAACTTATATAGAAAAATTCGGTGGTGTACTACACCACAACACCGACGAAGTGCAGATAACCGCCGGTGAATCTGACCCTCAATTTGGTGGTGGAGACATAATAAAGCCCATGGACATCCTGCTTACTGGAAGAGGTATTGCAGAAGTTGACGGTACTAAAATAGGTCTGGACAGGATAGCCATCACCGCTGCCAAGGAATATCTAAATGAACATATACTAAATCTGTGTGTGGAAACCTGCACCGTGGTGGAGTGTAAGATTGGCCATGGATCAGGAGATCTGGTACATGTTTTCGGGAGGGAAGACGCAGTACCCTCATCAAATGACACTTCCTTCGGAGTGGGATATGCACCGTTTTCCGAGACAGAAAACATCGTCATGCAAACCGAATTAATGCTTAACTCCCCTGAATTTAAAAAGAAATATCCCGAGATAGGTGAGGATATAAAGGTCATGGGACTGCGGGAACATAACAAAATAACCTTAACCATCGCCATAGCTATGGTCGACCAGTACATAGACGACCTGGACCATTACACCAATGTATTAGGGGAAATAAAGGATATTGTCCTGGAGGAAACCATAGGATACACCTCCCGGGATGTTGAAGTATTCATAAACACAGCAGACAGCCTGGATAAAGACAATCCCTCAGTATATATAACTGTGACCGGTACCTCCGCAGAGATGGGTGACGATGGTTCAGTTGGCAGGGGTAACCGTGCTAATGGACTTATAACACCTAACCGGCCCATGTCTATGGAGGCAACCTCTGGTAAAAATCCAATAAACCACGTAGGGAAGATATACAACTTACTCTCCAATGAAATGGCTAACGACATAACCAAACACGTGGATGGAGTGCAACAGATCCATATCATGCTTTTAAGCCAGATAGGTAAACCCATAGATCAGCCTAAAGCCGCCAGCGCCCAGATCATACCCACTGAAGGGTACAGTCTGAATTCCGTCCAATCTGAAGTGGAAACAATTATGGATTCCTGGCTGGCAGATATAAGCAAAATTACAGAGATGCTGGTTGAAGGGAAACTACGCACCTTTTAAATTTATTTTTTAAATTTCCCCCCCTTTTTTTCTGATTTAATTTATTTTCTAAAAAGATAACAAAGACTATTTTTTATAACTATTAATACAATTAATATATCAATTACAAATTTTAGATTATTCAATATAAACTTCTTAAATCAGGGAGAAATAGAAATGCCAATAAAGGAGGCACCACACTCATACAATCACCAGGAACTAGAGGAAGAAATACAGAAATTCTGGAGGGCAAACCAGATATACCAGAAAAGCCAGCGATTCAGGGAGAACGGACCTAGATATTCATTTTTAGATGGCCCGCCTTACTGTAGTGGACGCATCCACCTGGGAACAGCCTGGAACAAGGTAATAAAAGACACCTTCCTCAGGTTCAAGGGCATGTCCGGATTCAACGTCCGCAGACAGGCCGGCTGGGACACCCACGGCCTGCCCATAGAACATAAAGTAGAGGGAATCCTGGGCCTTAAAAGTAAAAAAGAGATAGAAGAAAAGATTGGAATTGATAACTTCGTGAAACAGTGCCAGGAATTTGCAATAAAAAACAAAGCCATCATGACCGAGCAGTTCCAGATGCTAGGAGTGTGGATGGACTGGGACGATCCTTACGTCACCTTCGACACTAAATATATGGAGTCCTGCTGGTGGACACTCCAAAGAGCACATGAAAAGGATTTACTCGTGAACGACCTCCGGGTGATAACCTGGTGCCCCCGCTGTGAAACAGCACTGGCTATGGCCGAGATAGACTATGAAAACAAGGACGACCCCTCCATATACGTGAAATTCCCCCTTAAAACAGCCGAAGGAAACCAGTACATCTTGATCTGGACCACCACCCCCTGGACCCTGCCCGCCAACATGGCCGTCTGTGTACATCCCGATTACGACTACGCCTACGTTGAAGTGGACGGTGAAATCCTGATAATGGCCGAAGCACTGGTAGAATCCCTGATGGAAACATTATTTGAAGAGGGAAAAGATTACGAGATTGCGAGTACTGTTAAGGGGTCTGAACTTGAAGGTTTAACCTACAACCACCCCCTCCTAGAGGAGATACCCGTGCAGAGGGAGTTTGAGCACATGATACTCCCTGGTGAACACGTGACCTTGACAGAAGGTACCGGGTGTGTTCACACCGCCCCGGGCCACGGTCCCGACGATTTCGAGATAGGAAAAAAATACGGGTTACCCATATTCTGTCCTGTAGATGAGGCAGGATTATTCAAAGAAGAGGCCGGTAAATATGAAGGGGAGTTTGTGAAGGAAGCAGACCCTTATATTATCGCGGATTTAGACACCCATGGACTGCTTTTAAAATCTGACATCATAAGTCACCGTTACGGGTTCTGCTGGAGGTGTAAAACCCCCATAATCTACCTGGCCACCCAACAGTGGTTTTTGAAGATCACGGATATAAAGGACCAGATGCTAGCTGAACTCGACCGGGTGGAATGGATACCATCCTGGGCTGGGGAAAGCCGGTTCAGGAACTGGGTAGAAAACGCCCGGGACTGGACCATATCCCGACAGAGATACTGGGGAATACCCATACCCATATGGACCTGCTCAAAGTGTGATGAGATAAAAGTGGTGGGTTCTATCAACGAGCTAAAGGAACTGGCACATGAAGGATCCCTTAAAGGGGATTTCATACACCGCCCCCACGTGGATGAGATAACTATTAAATGTTCCTGCGGGGGCAGTATGACCAGGATACCCGATGTCTTAGATGTGTGGATCGACTCGGGAGTTGCCGGATGGGCGGCGCTGTACTACCCCCAGGAGAAGGAAGCATTCGAGAAATGGTACCCTTACGATTTCATCACCGAAGGACACGACCAGACCAGGGGATGGTTCTACTCCCAACTCGGCTGTGGAGTGATATCCCTGGACAGCACCCCCTACCAGAAGGTTTTAATGCACGGATTCACCCTCGATGAGGAGGGTAAGAAGATGAGCAAATCACTGGGCAACGTAGTCGAACCAGACGAGGTCATCCAGCAGTTTGGTGCTGACGTCCTCAGGTTCTACCTCCTATGGGGTAATAAACCATGGGAGGATTTGAAGTTCAACTGGGACGAAGTTAAAACGGTTAACAAAATGTTCAACATACTGTGGAACGTGTATGTCTTCACCACCACTTACATGTCCATAGACAACTTCAACCCCACCTTATACCAGGAAGAAGATTTAAAATTCCGTGATGAAGACCGGTGGATAATATCCAGGATCAACACGGTGGCCCGGGAGGTGACAGAGGCTTTTAACTCCTTGCACCTGCACAAGGCAACCCGGAGCATCAACGAGTTCATATTGGAAGATCTGAGCCGCTGGTATGTACGTTTAATCAGGGGGCGTACCTGGATAGAAAAGGAAGACCCGGACAAATTAGGAGCATATCATACCCTTTATCATGTTATGAAACAGCTTATAACCTTACTGTGCCCTATAGCCCCTCATATTACTGAAAAAATATATCAAAACCTTGTCCTGGAAGTAGAAGTGGATGAACCGGCCAGCGTGCATATGCTGGACTGGAAATTCGATGAAAACCTTATCAATGAAGATTTAGAGGAAGATATGGATGTAATCCGGGAGATAATCGAGGCATGCGCCCGGGCACGGGATATAGCCCGTTACAAACTAAGATGGCCCGTTAAAGAGGTGGTCATAGTCTCCGAGGATGTTAAGGTTCTAAAGGCAGCCCGTAACCTCAACCATATCATCATGGAACAGGCCAATACCAAGAAACTCCTTTCCTCCAACGACTTCCAGAACCTGAGGATAACTGCCAAGCCCAACCTGAAAACTTTAGGACCCAAACTAAGGGGAGATGTGCCTAAAGTGGCTGCTGCACTGGATGATGCTGATGGGGCAGAAATAGTGAACATACTGGAATCTCAAGGGAAATATGTAGTGAATGTAGGGGGCAAGCCTATCGAACTTACTGCAGATGATGTCCTCTTTGAAACTGAACTCCCTGAAAACATCGTCACCGCTGACTTTGAAAATGGAAGCGTGTTCGTGGATACTGAGTTAACCCGGGAAATACTATCAGAGTCCATGGCACGGGAACTCATAAGGAGGATACAGGACATGCGGAAAGATCTGGATTTAGATGTAGAAGCAAACATACAGGTTTTCATCGATTGCAGTGAACAGTTCGGTGATTTGATAAAATCCTTCCTGGGATTCATATCCCATGAAGTCCGGGCTAAAAAATTCGTATTTGCAAAGGATTTGAAGGAAATCCCTGTAGATTATACTAAATACTGGAATATTGAAGATGATGAAGTGGGAATAACCATAATAAAATAGATTTTCGATTGGTAAAATTAAAGGTGAGATTTTCCAAATATAGTTGATAAGACGATTTCTAGGTGATAGAAGATGACTTTAACCGAAGCGGAATCTGAATACATATGCAAAGAGATTGGAAGGGAACCGAATGAACTGGAATACGGTATGCTGGATATCATGTTCTCTGAACACTGTTCCTATAAAAGCAGCCGGCCCATACTGAAATTATTCCCCACAGAGGGTGAAAAAGTTATAGTCGGCCCGGGAGACGATGCAGGGGTTGTGGAACTCACCGATGAACTGGCTCTGGTAATTGGGATGGAAAGCCACAATCACCCCTCTGCAATCGAACCCTACGGGGGCGCGGGGACTGGTATTGGGGGTATTATCAGGGATATCATCTCCATGGGAGCTATGCCAGTGGCACTTCTTGACCCGCTTCGCTTCGGATACCTGGATGATGAAAGATCCCGCTACCTCTTCGAATACGTGGTTAAAGGAATATCAGACTATGGAAACCGGGTGGGAATACCTACCGTGGGTGGTGAAGTAGAATTCGACGCCACTTTCCAGTTCAACCCCCTGGTTAATGTAATATGCGCGGGAATTGTGCGTAAAGATTCAATAGTAAGGGGGATAGCTCCTAACGTAGGGGATATATTCGTGCTTATGGGAGGCCGTACCGGTAGAGACGGTATTCACGGAGTTACCTTCGCCTCTGAGGAGCTTACCACATCATCGGAGATTGAGGACCGGCCGGCAGTTCAGATAGGAGACCCGTTCACCAAGAAACAGGTGCTGGAGGCTACACTGGAAGCCCTGGAGAAAATTGATGTGCAGGGGTTAAAGGACCTCGGCGGGGGAGGACTGACCTGCTGTGTCTCAGAAATGGCTGCCAAGGGAGGTAACGGTGCCCTAGTAAAACTCGAGAAGATACCACTTAGGGAAGAGGGGATGACTCCTTATGAGATAATGTTATCTGAATCACAGGAGAGAATGGTCTTCGTAATCCACCCAGAAGATAAGGATAAATTGATAGAGATCTTCGATAAATACGAACTTCCCAGGGCAGTGATTGGCACAGTAACCGACACAGGCCGCTTTGAAGTGATCCATAATGGGGAAATTATAGCCGATATACCTACGGGTATGTTGTCCGACCCACCAACCATAGAAAGGGAATGTGCAATCGATCACATATCTCCAGAAGATAATACTGAACCCAACTTAGAAAAACTAGGAGTAAAAACCCCTACGGTAGAGGAGGGTGATTTAAACCAAGCCCTGCTTAACCTTCTATCCTCCCAGAATATCGCCAGTAAAGAATGGGTTTACCGTCAGTACGACCATGAAGTCCAGATTGGAACGGTAGTGAAGCCTGGTGATGACGCCGCGGTCATCAGGGTAGATGATGAAACCGCCTTCACCATCACATCTGACTGTAACAGTTCCCACACCAAACTAAACCCCTACCATGGAGGGGCCGGTGCGATAGCAGAAGGTATAAGGAACGTGGTATCCATGGGCTCAGAACCCCTGTGCATAGTTGACTGCCTTAACTTCGGTAACCCGGAGAAGCCCCACATCTTCAAGCAGTTTACAGATTGTGTACAGGGAATGACCGACGTGGCCAACCGTTTCGGGACCCCGGTTATCAGTGGTAACGTGAGTTTTTACAATGAAACGGAAGGTGTGACCATCAATCCTTCGCCCGCAGTGGGCATGTGCGGTTTGATGAAGTTAAAAGATGTTAGAACCTTTGAATTTAAAGGTGAAGGTGATAAAATCATAATCATCGGAGAAACCCGGCCAGAGCTAGGTGGATCGGAATACCAGAAGTTAATCCTGGGAAAAGTCCAGGGTGAACCACCACACGTCCATCTTGAAGACGAATACAACGTTGCCATGGCGGTTTTAAATTTAATCAGGCAGGATTCAGATGGTAACATAACTGCCGTCCATGACTGTTCCACAGGCGGTATAGGTGTTGCACTTTCTGAAATGGTGTTATCAGGAGATTTAGGGGCTGAAATAGATCTATCCCAGATACCTGGTGCAGAGGGCTTGAACGATTTTGAAGCATTATTCTCAGA
>MVQY01000060.1 GCA_002067325.1 Methanobacterium sp. PtaU1.Bin097 | reverse complement strand
TCCTAATTTTGGGGGCTTTGATAAGGGATATTGGAAAAAACACACTAAATGGATAATGAGGCAGGAAGACCTCCAAAAAATTCTTTTAAAAGTATCTCCTAACAATATCTCTATTTACAATATGATTTATAACTTTAAAGACTGGTGTGATGGTGGAGAATACGCTGTCGAGATATTCCTAATAGCAAACAGGACAAAGGACATAACAATCTGCTGGTTGGCATTTGTCATGGAAACCCGCTACCAGAAACGCTGGGACGCTGAAAAAAAGATGTGGGTGAGCCGATGACTTGTAAAGACTGTAAACAACTAGCATATGCGTGTGGTGATTACTTCTGCAAACACCCCCAAATGAACGGTAAAGCATCATTCCTACCCAACAGTATTGAAAGACCCGTTTGGTGTCCGTTAAAATAGAATCCAGGGTTATTAAGGTGATTTTTTATGATTGGAGGATATATGCAAACCGAACAAGTACTACTAGAACTATGCCCCCGTCATTGGTTAAAATGGAATGGGGGTTTAATTCTTAAAAGGAAGACAAAAAAGGAGGACTGAAAAGGATATGAAAACACTAAGCGAATTAATCTGTAAACATAAAGAAATAAAACCAGAACCGGGAGAACTAACCGGAGTCTGTTGTCTATGCGGAAAACAAACGGAGCATGGATATAAAAAGAAGTTTGGAGCAAACTTCACAGCCGGACCAGAAGTGTCAAGTGGGACTGTGATTTGTGAACACTGTAAACCGTTAATTGGATTATCGAATGAGTTAAGAAGGTCTATGTGGATAATTACAGAATCAAAGTTCCGGAAATTTAAAAAAGACGAAGCCAAAGATGTATTACTCAATTTACCGGATGAACCATTCTACTTATACCTCACCAACACTTGGCAGAAAGTGGGGTGGATAAAAATGTTAAACAGGGTCAACAATGGTAAGGATGGTTTAATTTGTTGTTGTGTCGATTATGATACTTATTTTGTTGATTTGGAGGTGGTTAAAGAACTATTCAAATTAGTAGAAGAATTAAGGGAGCTGAAAATACCAAAAACAGAACTAGAAAGTGGAGAATTAAGCATGCACTACTACAGGAAATTAGAACATCCTAGGAAGACAGCTAAACAATTAAAAAAGTATGCTGGTAATCCAGTATGGAAATTAGCGGTCTATCTAAACAAATAGGTGTCGATAGTGTCTGAAAGTAAACCTTTATTCATTGATGGTGAATTCATACCACAATGGGACAAATTCCAAAAACTAAGGGACAATAGATGGACCAATATTGAAATAGGTAAAATCAAGGCTAATTGGCGAAACATGGATGACGATGAATTATCACAGCTAACAGGACATCCAGAACCAGCAACAACCGTGAAAAGATGCGAATTAGGATTATATAGAATTAAAAAGATTGGAAGAAGAAGTATGAAAAGATGGGGTGATAAAGAACTACGAGATTTGGAGTTTTATTGGGAAAAGATGAATGACAAAGAACTAGCAAGACTTTTAAAGCGAAGTCCGCATAGTATTAAGCTTAAAAGGATAGAATTGGGATTATTAAGAGGTGAATGGAATGGACGAAAAAGAACATAAGGAAAAGGAAGTAGAGGCCAAACTGGCATACATCCTAGCATCCGTGTACATACGGATTCCTTGGAGAAAAATCGGAGTCAAATCAGCCCACACATTCTTCATAGAACGTGTACGGGCAGCAAGCAGAGCAAGTAACATAAGGGAATTCATAGAAAGCTTGGAAAAGAAAGTAGAAGTACCAATCGCACAAATAGAAACACAATACATCGACTTACTAGAAGAGAACCGGCCATATGCACTTAACGTGCTAAGGAAGGAAACGAACTATATTGTGATGTTGGCACTGGAAAATGTGGATAAACTAAGGGAAAGTAAGAAACTGGCCGAACAGGGCCAGGCAACACTAGGAGATGATTAAAAATGCAAACAGAAGTAATAAGAGGAAATATAGAGGCGTTAAGCCCAATACACCACGGCGGTTCGGAAAGTCACGGCACAATCAAACCAATACTAGCGTTACCCACCGTTGTTAGGAATGCGGAAACTGGAGAGGAAGAAATAGATAATATCCCAACAATTCATGGGAATAGTATCCGAGGGAACCTTAGGGCATTGATTATGCAGGATTTCTTAGACCTACTCGACTATCAACTTGATAGTAAGAAAGTGTACCACTTCCTATTTGATGGTGGAATGCTAGAAGCCGTTGATGCGAAAGATAAAGGTGCTATTAACCTGAAAATGAAAGACGAAATACGATACAACATACCAGCCATCAGCCTCTTAGGATCGGCCCTGGGTAATCAGATGATACAGGGAAAATTAAAAGTGGGAATGGCGGATATTGTCTGCAAAGAAACAAGCCACTACCTGCCCTACGATAACGAAGGAAAACCTAATTTCAGTGCATATGGATTAAAAGGGGAGGATTTCGGGACACGATTAGATTCCTTAAAAGAAGACAGGAAAGAAGATGAGGCTGCCACTCAGATGAAATATGAATTTGAAACATTGATTACAGGTACTCGGTTTACTCATGAGTTCCTGTTAGAGGACATTTTACCTCATGAACGGGCTTGTTTTATCCGGATGCTGAATCTCTGGAATGAACGACCTTTTATTGGTGGTAAAAGTGGCAGTGGGTATGGTAAAGTTCGATTAAACTATGAATACAACACCGCTGATGAAGAGGACTATCTGAACTATATCAATGACCATAAAGAGGAAATCGTGGCTCAACTGGATAAGATGGTGGAGAAATGGAAATAATTGATAAGATACACAAACAAATACGTGATTATCAGTGTGGAGGGGAATATCAACCCCTCAAAATCTCTTTTAAAGTAAGACCACCAGTATTCCTAGCCCACCCCTGGCTATACTTCGATTCACTAATACAGTATATCTGCCTCCGTGATGCCCTAGGAGAACATTTCTATATCCTACCCTCTGACCAAGTCCTACCTGTTGACCAACTACAAATCCCGATTAAAAAAACTGATGATGTTTACCATGCCAGCGTATCCCATTTTGATAAGGCACCCCTATATCAATCAACGATTTATAAACGATTCAACGATAAAAACGTGGATAAATTAACACCAAAGCAACGAAAAGGCAAAATCCACACCGACAGGGGCTACTTTAAAGACTTCATGATCAATCTACCGTTCATCACCCCTAATGAAATTTCATTCTATACCTGCGCAGATCCCTATGAACTCAAACGATTACTACCATACCTTTCTGGCCTGGGAAAAAAGACTGACATTAACGCCGGGAACATCCTTAACTGGAAAATAGAAGAAACAGAAACAGATTACAGCTTCTACAAAGACGGACAAATCATGAGGCCAATACCACAGGAACTGGCTAGGGATTTCCCCATGGTTGAGGGAATGCAATTCATGAACTCTTCTTATAAGCCCCCGTACTGGGATAAAAGCAATATAAAGATGTGCCTAGTACCAAAGAGTCAGATTACGGTAGGTTTACAGGAATGATGCCTCAAAAAGATAGGGATACATTCACAATGTGGAACCGGACAAAAGAACACAAACAACGTGTTAAACATGCAGAAAAAAATGTGAAACATACCATTGAATATTATAACCCCATAATCCTCTTTAGTGGAGGAAAAGACAGCCTAGTACTCCTCCACATGGTAATGCAACAAAATAACAACATCCCAATATATTACAGTGACAGCGGCTATGATTATGACAGCCAACAAATCAAAATGCCAAAAGAAATGACACGGGAAATCCTAAAAATAGGGAGAAAAGCAGGAGCCAAACACCTATACAGTTGTGGACATCGAGACCCAAACAGTAAGCGGTTCTTTGGGAACCTCTTCAGAGTAATGAAAAAACACAACTGCAACTTGGAACTATTAGGTATCCGGGCCGGTGAAAGTACTGGGAGAAAAAACAGAACCAAAGGGCCATTAGTACGGATTGAGGGAAGTCGAAGAATTGCTTTCCCAATACGTGATTTTGATTGGAAGGATGTTTGGGCTTATATTATTTCAAATAACATAGAATATCTCAGTTATTATGATCAGTACGCAGCCATTGAGGGATATGATAAAGTAAGGCTCAGTAGTCGTTTTAGTCGTGGACTGCTCCATAAGGGTGGTTCATTATACTTAGATGGTGTTTTAATGCCAGAATACCGAAATGAGCGTCCAGATGATTGGAATAAAAAGTTGAATAAATAATAGGGAGTGGTCCAAATACGAAAAGAAAACAAAATTAGAAGCGAACTAATACAAATCCGTGACCAATTAAGAAAACCCGGACTGGAAAAACACACTAAATTAGAACTCCTTAAACGGGAAGGACAACTGGAAGAACTCCTTTTAAAAGAGTACAAACCAGACTACGATGATAGTTATTTAGACTATTTAGATGAAGAAATTAGGAAAAGGTGGCCTAAAAAGATTATGATTTTAAAAAAACATAGAGGTAAGAAAATTATCATTGATTTAACCCCTCACGATTATATAAAACTTAGAAAAGACATGGAACAAGGGGCTATTAATGAAACTGGCGGTTTAGTTGATGAAGATGATGAAAGAAGAGTTGTCGATGGTGTATTACTCGCTTTAGAGCGTAATGGTATCATCATCAAGATTCAGAAACGAGGAGGAAGGAAATTATGACTTGTAAAGACTGTAAACAATTAGCATACGCATGTGGGGATTACTTCTGCAAACACCCCCAAATGGACGGAAAAGCATCATTCCTACCAAATAGCATTGAAAGACCTGATTGGTGTCCGTTAACAGGGAATCCAGGGTTATTAAGGTGATTTTTATGTTTGGAGGATATATGCAAACCGAACAAGTACTACTAGCACTATGCCCCCTGCATTGGTTAAAATGGAATGGGGGTTTAAT
>MVQY01000059.1 GCA_002067325.1 Methanobacterium sp. PtaU1.Bin097 | reverse complement strand
TTTTCATTTAATTCCCCTACTTAATTCATAATTTGCTAAATCACGGTATATGCCCTGGTTTGTTCCAGATTTTTAATGGCATCTATTTTCTCTAGAAGCATCTCCACACCTCTAGAGATATCTTCCTCATTCATGGAGTCGATGTAAATCAGGGAAATATTTCCTTTTAAACCCAGATCAGGGGGAACGCGTTCCTCAAGATCAGGGGGAATACGTTCTTTACTTCCATTGTAAGCAAGTATTACCTGGGGTATTTCTGACTGTTTATATAAATTTAGAGCTTCTAATTCACCGGGTTTTAAACCATCGTCCTCAACAAGTACAAGTACACCGTTTATATCCTTCGATAAAACATGATACATGAATCCGAATCTTTCTGGTGAAGGTACACTGAAGAAGTGCAGCTTCTGTTTTTTGTGGTGGACATTCCCATATTCCATGGCCACAGTTTCCACGTTTTTTTCACATATTCTCCCTAATATTATATCTTTACCTGAATTACCCCCTAAAATCATTATCTTTTTATGTTCCATAATACACACCTCCCTTCTTAAAATAAAAATTTTAACCTCCATTATAGTTTAAAAACAGTTGATGCTTCATTCTGGCATTTCCTATTGCCTTTTCAATATCCTCTTCCACATCTTCAGATATAGCCCCGTGTCCGGGTAGTAGCAGGTCAATTTTCATGGTGTTGAGCCGGGCCAAGGAGTTTATATATTCACCATAGCTTCCTGAGCTGGAGATATCTGAAATGGTACCCCGGGCAAATACCGTGTCACCGGAAATGAGTACTTTTCTCCTGGGCTCGTAGATACAAAGAGATCCTGAGGTATGGCCTGGTGTATGCAGCACTTTTAAAAACCAATCCCCCAGATCCAGCACGTTAAGATTTTCCAGCCACATGTTAACCTGATAACCGGTGGGATCTTCTCCGTGGGCCCGGCAGAGCATCACTTCATCATCTGCCGATACGATTTTCGTGGCAGCATACCGATGAGCAAGAATAGGGACTCTTTCCTGGAGATATCGGTTAGCTCCAAAGTGGTCCACATGTTCATGGGTATTTATAATCATGTTTAAGCTGCGTGTATCAACTCCAATATCTTTCAGGTCTTTTGTTAGAAAATTAAAATGTTGGCTGATTCCAGAATCTATTAGGACCTTCAATTTTTCTCCTAAAATTAAATAAGAGTTGCTACTTGGTTTTTTACTCTTTAGTAAATAAAGACCAGGAATTATTTCTCGGTACATATTTTTTTACACTGCCCCCCTAGTTTTAAAGATGGTTTATCCTGTTAGCTCAAAGATTTTGGAATTAGAAAGTAATAGGAAAAAGAAAGAGGAAAAAAAGAAAAAAATATATTTTTTTATTCAAATATTGTTTTTTTTCTTTGAAATTTAAACGGCCTCATCACCCCTTTCACCAGTTCTGATTCGTACTACATCTTCCACTGGAGATATGAAGATTTTCCCGTCCCCTATATCTCCGGTTTGAGCAGTCTTTACCAGGGTTTCAATTACTTCTTCTAGATCCTTGTCCTGGACTATTATTTCCAGACGGGTCTTGGGAAGTAGATCTATACGGTAATCACTTCCACGATAACTTTCTGTTATTCCTAACTGTCTTCCACGCCCTTTAACTTCTGTAACGGTTATACCGTGGCATCCAATTGTCTCCAGGGCATCTTTTACATCGTCCAGTTTATTTGGTCTAATTATGGCCACTATCTCTTTCGTCATATTTTTCACCTACCTACTTGGTTATATCCGGTAACCGGTCTCCTCGTGTAGATTGGTGTCCAATCCTTCGATTTCTTCTTTCTCGTCTACCCTCAGACCGATGATCAGGTCTATTACTTTACCTATTATAAGGGTTGCTATGAAACTGTAAAGACCGACTGCCACTACAGCGATAATCTGGGTTACCAGTTGTCCAGGGTTTCCATAGAATAAACCAGTTCCCAGTTCGTTGATGAATGGTGCTGCAAACAGACCAGTGGCCAGTGCTCCCCATAGACCACCCATACCGTGAACTCCGAATACATCCAGTGCATCGTCGTATCCCAGTTTGGCTTTCAGGAAGCTTATAGAGAAGTATGATACTACACTGACTACTAAACCAATAACGATTGCCGCCTGCACGGTTACGAAACCGGCTGCAGGAGTGATGGCAACTAAACCAGCTACTGCACCAGTTATGGCACCGAGCAAGGTTGGTTTACCTGTTTTTATGTAGTCTATGATTACCCAGGAGACCACAGCTGCTGCTGCTGCGGTGTTGGTTGCTATAAATGCACTTCCAGCCAGACCACCTGCGGTGAGTGCTGAACCTGCGTTGAATCCGAACCAACCGAACCACAGTAAAGCGGCACCGATTACGGAGTATCCCAGATTGTTTGGTAACAAAGTGGCTTCTTTTCTTCTACCCAGGAGTAATGCAAGGGCTAAAGCGGCTACACCAGAGTTGATGTGTACAACGGTACCACCAGCGAAGTCCAGTGCACCTAGCGCGTATAACCATCCTCCACCCCATACCCAGTGGGCGATGGGAACGTACACCAGTGTGACCCAGAGGACCACGAAGGCTATCCAGCTGGAAAACTTCATCCTCTCCACCACGGCACCAGAGACCAGTGCCACGGTTATGGCGGCGAAAGTCATCTGGAAGGCTACGAATACTGTTTCAGGTATGGTGAGGGCTACTGCTGATAGTTGTTCTACCCCTATTCCTGTAAAGAATAGGTTTGTCGGGCTTCCTATTAATCCCATAAAGGAATCTGCACCGAATGCCAGTGGGAAACCGTAAAGCACCCAGATGACACTGGTGATGGCGTAGGCTATTATTGACATGAACATGGTGTTTAATACGTTGATTTTCTTGGTCAAACCGCCGTAGAATAATGCTACACCAGGCACAGTCATCAGCATAACCAGTGCAGTGGATGTCAGCATCCAGGCAGTGTCACCAGAGTTAAGTACTGCATCTACCATAAATTTTTTCCTCCATTTATAAAGATTTATTTTCTTATTCAGTTATTATTGACTAGTATTAGATAGTTTAAAAAAGTTGCTATCGTTTTAAAGACTATTTACTTAATTTTAATGTTTTTAATTTAATTTTAAGTTGTTTTAGTTGGTTATTAGTTATTCAGTTGTTATTTCCCCCTTGATTTTTAACCACCTCACTTGAGTCAATTTTTATCTTATGGACCGGTTAACGGAAACATACTTCCGGCATATAAAAAATTGGTTTCATACAATATAAAGGTTTCGATTAAGTTCACAAAGTAGAATAAAAAGATACCGAACGTTCACAAAATCTGATATAAAAATTCAGATCGTTCACAAAATTTTACAATTAGTACATATTATGGACTAAAGTGGAATTCTAATTTGTACGTATAATGGAACTAAGTGGAATTCTAATTTGTATAATGGGAACTAAAGTAGAATATAATTTTAATACGATGGAACTAAAAGTAGAATCAAATGTATTCAATCAGTTAAAAAAGAAAAAAACATATTTAAAAAAGAAAAAAGTTTTCTAAGAAAAAACAAACTATTTATATGGCGTTTTCCCCTCTTTCACCTGTTCTTATCCTTATCACTTCTTCTACAGGTGATATGAAGATCTTACCATCTCCAATATATCCGGTTTGACCAGTTTTTACGATAGTATCCACGATGTTTTCTACATCTTCATCTTTGGCTACTATTTCGATTTCCACTTTAGGAAGGACATCCACGTTGTAATCATGGCCTCTATAACTCTCGGTAATACCCAACTGTCTTCCTCTGCCTTTAACATATTTCACGGTCAATCCATGGCACCCGATCTCCTCTAAGGCATCCTTTACATCCTCGAGTTTATCTGGTCTTATAACTGTTAGTATCCTTTTCATTTTTTATTCCTCAAACAAATTAGCTTGTTAGAAATATTTTTATTTACAGGGATTTTATAGTTTTCTGTTCGTTTAAAGGTTTACTCTACAGTCTGTAACCGGATTCCTCATGCAGGTTGATGTCTAGACCTTCTATTTCATGGTCCTCATCAACCCGGAGTCCTATGGTTTTATCGATGATTTTACCAATTATCAGGGTCATGACTAAGGAGTAAACTCCAACAGCTGCTATGGCCAATAGTTGAACACCCAGCTGAGATGGATTTCCAAAGAACAGCCCGCCGGCAATTGCGCCGTTGATGGTAGAGGTTGCAAAGAGACCGGCACCAATGGCTCCAACTACACCACATATACCGTGGATTCCAAATACATCCAGGGCATCGTCATAGCCGAAACGGGGTTTGAGATGGGTTACTGCCAGATATCCACATATTCCTGCAGCAAATCCAATTACCAGGGCTGCTGGGAAGTTTACATATCCTGCAGCAGGTGTTATAGCGGCTAATCCAGCTATTACACCGGATAATGCTCCGAGAAGGGTTGGTTTTCCGGTCTGCAGTTTGTCCATCAGCATCCAGGTAAGCATACCCACCGCTGCAGAGGTGTTGGTCACTATCATGGCCGATATGGCCAGGTCATTTGCACCTAGAGCGGAACCTGCGTTGAATCCGAACCAACCGAACCACAGGAGGCCAGCACCTATTACCGAGTATCCTAAATGATGGGGTAGTAATTTCGCATTTTTCCGGGCTCCCATAAGTAGCACCAGCGCCAAGGCGGCCATACCGCAGTTAAGGTGGACTACCAGGCCTCCAGCAAAATCCAGGGCACCTAGTTGATATAACCATCCTCCGCCCCATATCCAATGGGCTATGGGTAAATATACCAGGGTTAACCAGACTGGTATGAATGCCAGCCATGCTGAGAACTTCATTCTCTCCACGATGGCACCGGAGATAAGAGCCACAGTTATAGCTGCAAAGGTCATCTGGAACACTGCAAATAAACTGGTCGGTATGGTGGGTGCATAGGTGGACAATGCCTTTGTTTCTAATATCCCATTGAAGAAAGGATTGCTTAAATTTCCTAAAATTCCCCATATATCGGATCCAAATGCGATATCGTAACCATAAACGAGCCATAATATACTTACAATTGCAAAGGTTACAAAAGAAAGAAATATCGTGTTTAAAACATTTTCTCTCCTGATGAGCCCCCCATAGAAAAGTGCTAATCCAGGAATTGTCATTAAAATTACTAAAGCTGTCGAGATAAGCATCCAGGCTGTATCTCCTGAATTTAAAATTGGGTCCATAAAATATATTCCTCCGTTAAATAGTCCATAAAAAAGAACACCTCCTCAAGGATGGAGGAAGCATACTTCCGTTAAATATATATCTTTTTGCTATTTAAGCGTTGTTAAATGAATTTTTGCAAAATAAGGACCTTAAAATAATTTAATAAAAACAAAAAAGAGTAATGAAATGTTTAGAATATTTAATTAAAATATAAAAAATTCATTAAAAAATGAGAATTAGTTAAAAAATTTTCTATTTTTAAAAAAATAAAGAAAAATTAAAAGAAATTTTTTTTAAAAAATTAGGGTTTAAAATAACCTATTTAGAACTGATAGGTGCCTCTAAACCGGCCATTTTAACCCCGGTGAGTGCTGATGACTCCACAGTTAAGGCGCGCAGGTCATCTTTTTCCAGTTTAAGGATATCGGTGTTACCTGCCTGCTGGGTTAGCATCACCGCTTCTTCGGTCATGGCTTCGATGTAACGGGCCACCCTTTTACCTCCTTCCAGGTAGTCCAGCCGTCTTCTAAGCTGGGGGTTCTGGGTGGCGATACCCTTTCTGCAGGTACCGGCGTAGCACATCTGGCACACCCGGCAACCAATGGAAATTAAAGCAGAGGTTGCTATATAGACTGCGTCTGCACCCAGGGCTATGGCCTTGGCCATATCTGCTCCATTTCTGATACCTCCTCCCGCTACCAGGTTCACTTTATCCCTTAGGTTTATGTGTTTGAGTGCTTCATCAGCTTCCACTATGGCGGCTATGGTGGGCACACCCGAGTGCTCGGTGACCACGTCCGGTCCGGCACCGGTTCCACCCTGCATACCGTCCACCACTATGATATCGGCACCGGCCTTGGCCGCGATCTTCACATCGTCACTCACCCTTCCAGAGGTGAATTTGACGATGATGGGTACCTTCCAGTCGGTGATCTCCCTTAACTGGGATATCTTCATACTGAGGTCCTCGGGACCTACGATATCCATGTGCCGGGCGGGACTCAGGGCATCGGTACCTTCCGGTATCATCCTGATACGGGATACATCGGCGGTTACCTTCTCTCCCAGTAAGTGTCCTCCCATACCAGATTTAGCACCCTGACCAATCTTGATCTCCACTGCATCCGAGTTGTTCAGGTACTTGGCTGAAACACCGAAACGACCGGAGGCATACTGTGCTATGAGTTTAGATGCGTATTTTCTTTCTTCCGGTAGCATTCCACCTTCCCCAGTGTTGGTAGCTGTACCAGCCAGGGTGGCGCCCATGGCCAGGGCTATCTTAGCCTCTTTACTCAGGGCTCCGAAGGACATGGCGGCTATCATCACCGGCGTGTCCAGGACCAGTGGGTTTTCCGCAAATCGTGAACCCAGGGTTACCCTGGTGTTACAGGGCTCCCGGTATTTATCTATGGGTGGCCGGGATACCTGGGCAGGAACCACCACCAGGTCATCGAAGGTGGGAACCACTCTGGTTGCTCCACAACCACGTACCTTGTAGGAACCTTCCGCAGATTTTCTTTCAATTTCTACCATGTCTGCAAAGGACCATACATTTCTACGGTCTTCCACCACGGCGTTAACTTCGATGGCGTTGTTGGGACACATTTCTTCACAGATCCTGCATCCTACGCAGTTTTCATGGTGTAAGGGGTATGGTTCGTCATCCACGATCTCGTAGACTTCATGGGGACAGTTGTTAAGGCAGGAGTAACAGTTCTGGCAAAGTTCTTCGTCACGGTTATCGCACATGTACCAGCAGCATCCCGGTCTATCGAAGTTTCTCCTGCATAGTTCTTGGTTTCTCTCTATTTTAAATGGCAAATCTAACTCCTCCTTAGTTCTGCTCCTCTTTTAATGATTTGAAAACAGGACAGGCAGCATATTTGGTGCCTGATGCACTTAGAACTTCCGCCAGGTTATCGGTGAGTTTGGAAACTGGCTTCCAGGGATGGTCCCTGTTTTTATCCACCACAACCACCTGATCAACCACTTTCTGTGCCAGGGCATAGTTTAAAAGTGCGGTGGCCACTCCTCCATCCTGGCCTTTTATCATGGGTGCCTGGGCAGATACTATTTTCAGGTAGTTACCCAGTGGTTTTTTATCTGATTCAATGAGTGGTTCTTTTTCTGGATTATAGGTCCGGGGACAGGCCACGTAACAGAGGTTGCATCCTTCTGGGCATTTTCCCTTAAGCTGTGGTTTCCTGTCTTCTATCACTATGATGTTCTCTGGACAGGCCAGTAAACAGGCTCCGCAGAGTACGCAGGCACCTACATCTACCACATCTCCTTTAAGATCTTTAAACTGGCATTCACGTACTTCTTCAGCAAAATCATCCTCTGAGATGTATCTGCGGTAGAGTACTGGTCTTCCCACATGCTCCCTTTTGGTGATCTCTGCTTTATTTTCTTTTTTCTTCTTGCGAGCCAGGTTTTCGAGTATCTTAAGTCCTGAATCTTCTATTGGCTTGGTTGTTATGTAATTATCTTCTTCTGCATCTTCTAATAATTTTAATCCCTTTTTTGTCCGGACTATGATGGTGGACCATCCTTCAGGAGATCCTACAGAACCTACTGATATGTCTGAGTCTTCAGAGGTGTAGTCCATGCATATCTGGCAGTTCTTTCTCATGCAGCTTTTAGCTTCCTTTAATGGGATCTTGAACAAACGACCCTCGGTAAGGTAGAACCAGAAATAACCTTTCTCTACCCGGCATTCGATGACGTCCTTCATGTCATAGCCATTTTCCTCTAGGAGTTGTTTCATGTAGGAGTAGGAAAAATTTTCCATGCAGAAAAGGCCTATCTTTATATCCAGGGGTGATTCACCCAGATAATCTGATAATGTGTCTATTTTCGCTGCGGCTGTCATATGGCAGGGTGTCCCTACCAGGGCCACTTTATCTTTTGTTTCACTTTCCATTGTCATCAATTCTCCTATCCTTCTTCTGATTCTTTACCATAGAATGGTCTTTTACTTAGGGGGACTATCTTCTTGAAATCAGCATATTCTTCACGTTCTAGATTGAACCCGTATTGGGGAAGGAGCTCCTCTAATTCCTTTTTATCGGCATCATTAATTTCTTTTACCTTGGCATTCTTTCCCAGGCTTTTAATGGCTCCTTTGATGTAGATGACTCCCCTGATTATGGATTCGCCGGCATCGTCTGATATATCTCCCAGGATGATGATGCGTCCGCCCATCATGAAGAGTCCGGTCATGAATCCTGAGTTTCCACCGATGATGATGGTTCCATTTTTCATTATCTCCCCGGTCCTGGAGCCGGCGTCTCTTCTAATTACCACCGTACCACCGTATATGCCCTGACCTACCCCATCACCTGCAGAGCCGTCGACAATTACTTCTCCTTCAGTCATGTTATCTCCAGGGAACCATCCCGCATTTCCATTTATGTGTATCCGGGCGCCGTGTATCATGGTGCCGGCGAAGTATCCTGCTGAACCGTCTATTTCAACATCCACTGGTTCGGTTAACCCGGCGGCTATGTAGTGCATGGCGTTGGGGTTTTGGATTATAAATTTATCTTTATCCTTGCAGGATATTTTCAGGATCTGGTTTACCTCCCGGGGTGTTTTTCCTTGGGCGTCGATTATAACTTCTTCCATTTTAAAAAACTCCTTTTTCCTCTTTATGGTGTAATCCTTATTATATGGTGTAAGCCCTGGCCTCACCTGGTGAAATCTGATCGATATCATGGGTGTCCATCACTTCTCTAAGGGCAATCTCCTCAGATGCTATGGCGAACACCTCATCATTTTCTGCCATAACACCCGGTCTGAGTCCTAACTGGTCCTTGGCAATACCCACTCCATTGGGTGTACCTACGATGTAGGAGAATGGTCCGTCCATATCTTTTACTGATTGTTCTAAGGCTTCTTCGAGTTTATAGCCTTCATTCAGTTTATCTGCTATGTAGTGGACGATGCATTCTGTGTCGTTGGTGGTCTCGAAGATGTGGCCTTTCCTCTCCAGGGGGTCTCTTATCTTCCAGTAATTGGTTATCTGTCCATTGTGCACCACGGTTATATCAGGGATGATGTAGCTCTGGAAGGGATGGGCATGGTACCGGTCCACCAAACTTTCTGTGGAGAATCGGGTGTGGCCGATGGCGTGGGTTCCCTTCTTATCCTGGGTATTGTACCGTTCTGCGATGTCCTTAACCAGCCCCACATCCTTTATCATCTCGAATGAGTGACTGCCGTTTAAGACTATAACGTTGTTTATATCATCGATATCCATGATGAGTGGTTTCAGCTCATTAAAGGAATTAAGGGCTATTTTACAACGGTAGATGATATAATCTTCCACAGAGGGGATTATCTCTTCCTTTTTAATGGGGGTGGTGCTGTTTACCGTGTTCTTAACCTGTTCTAGAAGACCGGGGGTTTCTTTGATTTCTATGTTTAAGAGGTACTCGTTTTCTAAAAGTCCAAGACCACCGTATATGGCGAATCCGGCTGAGTCCGGTCCCCTGTGTTGTAGGGCTTCCAGCATCTTAGTCATGAAATTCCCTACTGGATGAATTTTACTATCCTTAAATACGACTCCTGCTATTCCACACAATTTATTACCTCCTTTATGAAATATTCATGAATTCTGGTATCCTGAGTGAGTTCTGGGTGAAAGGACATGGCCAGATATTTTCCCTTCTGAACTGCCACTATTTTATCATCAATCTGGGCTAGTACTTCGGCTCCATCTCCAACTGCACTGACGTAAGGCGCTCTTATGAATATTCCGGGGAATTTTTCACCGAATATTTCAATTTGCCTCTCAAATGAAAGCCTCTGATTGCCGAATCCGTTCCTTTTAACCTGCATGTCTATGAGTCCCAGGAGAGGTTGCTGGTAATCTGTTTTATTTCCCAGTAGCACCATCCCGGCACAGGTACCCAGCACTGCTATTTTCTGTTCTTTTATGACCTGGTCTATCCCTTCTTCTTTTATGAGTTTCCCGATTACGGTGCTTTCTCCCCCGGAAATTATGAGGCCGTGGCATCTGGAAACTTCACCGGCTGTTTTCACCTTTGAAATTTCACATTCTATGCCCATTTTTCCAGCGGCATTTAGGGTGGCTTCCAAGTGTTCCTGGACATCTCCCTGTAAGTTTAAAATTCCTATGTTTATCATAGTGTGACTTTCCCTTCGAACGCTATTTCTTGTTTCATTTTTATAGGTGGTTAATGATTGAAAATCCATATATATAAACTATGGGGAAATGGACTTCCGGCGAGAAAATTTTTTGTAGGTTTAATGTCCCTCAGATGAAATTTTTATACAATGTTCAAAATTAGGATGTCAAATGATATTTTAACTGAACAAATATATAAAGCTTACTGTGAAAATTATACTTCTTTTAAAAAATCAATATTAAATAACGGCTTGATAAAATCCCCATAAAAAAAATTTATAAAACATAAATAGGGTTTTAAAAACAAAAACCAGGGGTTTGAAACAATAATCAGGGTTTTAAATATAAAAAATAGTTTTAAAACATGAAAATAAGGTAAAAAAAATCCAGGATTTAATTTACTCTAAAGATTTTATCACGGCATCCGTTTCCTTTTTAACGAATTTAGCCGCTTTTTTGAAAGCATCAATTTCATTTTGACTCATTTTAATGGGAATGATACGTTCTATACCGTTAATTCCCAGTTTAACAGGTACTCCCAGACATACATCCTTAATATCCTCGATTTCCCCATCCAGATATGCGCTGACGGTTAAGATTTTCTTATCATCATTTAAGATGGTGCTGATGATGTTGGCAATGGCGTAGGCCGGTCCAAACTCAGTGGAGCCCTTCTTATCTATCACGTAACTACCAGCGTTGATGACCTTTTTAACCATGCCCTCTACGTCGATGGTACCATCTAAAGCGTAATTTTTAATTAAAATACCCCCGATGGAAGTGGAACTTACCAGGGGGACCATATGATCACCATGCTCACCTATAACCCTGGTGTGCACCTCACTTACATGGATGTTGAAGTGTTTGGCCAGCATGTTCCTGAGGCGCAGGGAATCCAGGTGATTGCCCAGGCCGAAGACTTTATTCCTGTCGAAACCAGACGCCTTCAAGGCCACATAGGTCATGACATCCACAGGATTGGTCACCACCAGGATGATGGAGTTAGGGGAGTATTCAGCCACCAATCTGGCATATTCTGCCACAATTTTAGCGTTGGGTATAGCTATGTCCGACCGGGACATACCTGCTGTTCGGGGTACTCCTGCAGTTATAACCACGATGTCTGAGTCATGCAGGTTCTCCATTTCACAAGATGATAAAATTTTAATTCTAATTTCTTTAGCGGCCATGGCGTCATACATATCCAGTGATTCGCCTTCTATTTTTTCAAGACTCTCTTCACGAGCAAACAACACCAGTTTACTCACCATATTTTCCTCAGCAAGACAAAAGGCAGCGGTTCTTCCCACTCTGCCTGATGCACCGATCACGCTTACCTTCACTCTACCACCTACTTGAGTTTACAGAATATAATCTAAGGAATATTTATAAAGAAATAAAAATCCGGTACATTTTATTTTGACTATAGGAAACTAATAAATATTCCTTTTCTAGTAGACTATGAAAGATCTACAAATATCACTTTTTAGAGTTTGAAAGAAATTTAAAAGGTATTTATTTATAAATCCAATCAAATTAGTTAAGGTCAGGGGGGTGAACTATTCAAATTTTCCCCATTTTTTCAGGTATTTCTCTGAAACTTTCCGCACGTAACTGCTTTCATCCTTGGTGGCTTTTTTCATGGGTTCCACTGCCCTTTCATCACCGATGCTTCCCAGGGCATTGGCAGCTCCGCTTCGGACGAATCCATTTTCATCTTCAAGCAGGGCCTTTACCAGGGGGTCTACGGCTTCTTTACTTCCTATCCTTCCTAAAGCCCATGCTGCTGCACCGCGGACCTTCCAATCAGGATCCTCCAGCAACTGTATCAAGGGGGTGGTGGCTGGTTCACCCATCTTACTGAGCGCACCCGAAGTTTCCCTCCGAACCCATTTATTACCGTCTCTTAAGTTAAGTATAAGTGGTTCAATCGCCCTCTCGTCACCAATTTCCCCTAAAACTTTGGCAGAATACCGTCGAATATTTTTATCATCATGCTCTAATGCTTCTATAAGTGGGCAAACGGCAGGTTCTCCAATCTCTTCCAGGGATTCTGATGCCTGTATTCTCACCAGTTCATCTTCATCTGCTAAAATCTCAATCAATTCATTGATATTCTCATCCCTCTCCATTGGTCTCACTTCCAAATATTCATAAAATAACACGGTGTTTACAACAAATAGAATACTAAGATTATTACATATTATATCCGTCCATACCAATATACTTATTATCAAGAACGAACCTTCAAATTTAAAGGGGATTCCATGTACGATATAGCGGTTATTCCAGGAGATGGCATAGGACCTGAAGTTATGGAGGTCACTTTAGAGCTTTTAAATATTTTAGATGTCTCTTTAAATTTTACAGAAGCTCATGCCGGATGTGAATGTTACGATCGCACCGGCACCACCATACCAGAAGAAACCATTCAGATAGCCCGCCAGGCAGATGCCACATTATTTGGGGCGGTCACCACGGTACCCGGTCAAAGAAGCGGTATATTAGCCCTTAGAAAAGCCCTGGATTTATACGCCAATGTCCGGCCGGTTAAATCCTATCCCGGGGTTCCCAGTGTTTACGGGGACCTGAATATGGTAATTATAAGGGAAAACACCGAAGGACTCTACTCTGGCATGGAAGAGGAAACCCCGGAAGGCGCCACCGCCCTGCGGGTTATAACTGAACAGGCAGCAGAGAGGATCTGTAAATTTGCCTTCGATTATGCTAAGATAACGGGTAGAGGTAAAGTAACAGCAGTACATAAAGCCAACGTACTTAAAAAAACTGATGGTATATTTAAAGACACCTTCTATAACGTGGCCCGGAATTACCAGGGTATAGAGCTGGACGACCGATACGTGGATGCCACGGCCATGTTCCTCATCACCAAACCCCATATGTTCGATGTAATCGTAACCACTAACCTGTTTGGTGATATTTTATCAGATGAAGGGGCCGGCTTGGTAGGAGGGCTTGGCTTAGCTCCGTCAGCAAATATCGGGGAAAAAAATGGCTTATTTGAGCCAGTACATGGATCAGGACCGGATATAGCCGGCCAGGGCATATCGAACCCATCGGCCATGATCTTATCTGCAGTTATGATGTTGAATTATCTTAAAGAGAATGGGGAAGCACAGAGACTTGAAAAAGCCCTCTCAGAGGTGCTAAATGAAGCAAAAAGATTAACTCCTGACCTGGGCGGTAACTCAAAGACTGCAGATATGGCCCGGGAAATAAAGGGAAAACTCCATTAATTTGAATATATTTCACTCCATACTTAAAGACAAATTCCATAATTTCACATAAAACTATAAATTTATATGGAAATCTAAACATATTTTTTTTATATAAAAACTTATAGATAGCTTGAAGTTGAGTAAGCCTTTAAAAAAATCTATTTACAATTTTTAGGCTAGAAAATACTAAATAACCTTCTATTTAGTAAGAAAATATCTATAAAGATCATTTGGAGGTGTATTTTTATGGCAAAAACTACGATTAGTGTAATAAAAGCAGATGTGGGTAGTATAGCAGGACATGGTCTGGTACACCCAGCCCTACTTAAGAAGTGTGACGAAATATTGAAGAAGGCACAGGAAGAAGGGCTTCTCTTAGACTATTATGTGACCAACTGTGGAGACGACACCGAACTGATAATGACCCACCAAAATGGTGAAGAAAACGAAGAAGTACATAAACTGGCCTGGGGAGCCTTCCTTGAAGCTACACAGGTAGCCCGGGAACTTAAATTGTATGGTGCTGGCCAGGACCTGCTCTCCGACACATTCAGCGGAAACATCAAGGGAATGGGACCCGGAGTAGCCGAGATGGAGTTTAAAGAAAGGCCCAGCGACCCGGTGGTCGTGTTTGCCTGTGACAAAACCGAACCCGGCGCATTTAACCTGCCCCTCTTTAAGATGTTCGCCGACCCCTTTACCACCGCAGGACTGGTAATAGACCCATCCCTACACAACGGGTTTAACTTCGAAATATTCGACGTCATGGAACACAAAAAAGTTACCATGAGCTGTCCTGATGAAATGTACGATGTGGTAGCACTCCTGGGAACCATAAGCCGCTATGTAATAAAGAGGATCTGGAGAAGAGACGACAACGAAATAGCAGCATCGGTAAGTACCGAAAGGCTCAACCTTATGGCCGGCAAATACGTGGGAAAAGACGACCCTGTGGCCATCGTCAGAGCACAATCCGGATTCCCAGCAGCAGGAGAAGTAGTAGAACCCTTCGCCTTCCCTCACCTAGTAGGAGGATGGATGAGAGGATCACACAACGGACCACTCATGCCCGTAGCCCAGAGAAACGCTTACCCAGTGAGATTCGACGGACCACCAAGGGTAATGGCCATGGGATTCCAGATAGCAGATGGTATGCTTGTCGGACCAGCTGACATGTTCGACGACCCAGCTTACGACCCAGCTCGGCAGAAAGCAGCTGAAATCGCTGATTACATGAGAAGACATGGGCCCTTTGAACCACACAGGCTACCTGCTGATGAGATGGAGTACACTACACTGCCGGGAGTCTTAGAGAAATTAGAGGGAAGGTTTGAGGATATAGATTAAATCTATTCTCCCTTTTTTTATTTATTTTTAAATAGTTCCCTATTTTTACTTACTTTAAAAAATTGATTAGATCCTGTTATTATTTTTATAAAAATTAGAAAATTATTATTTAGTCAAAACCTTGGACAAATGTTTTTTCTTGATCTTATGGATGAAGCAGGGTATATCCAGTATGTTATCCACCTTATCCATAATCACACTGTCGCTGGTGGCCACCACACCATCACTTTCTTTGGATAGGATAATCAACTGGTAGTCCACATTGGGAGCCGTATGGGCACTTCCCTGTATTCCCTGTTTTTCCATTATATCCTCGGTGACCTTGGCCAGTTCACCACTTCTACTCACCTGACTATCGAAGAAAACCTGCACGTCACTGGGGTTGTATATTCTAACCAGGGCCAGGACTGAGTTTAAGGCATTCACTGTGTCCTCTTTGCACCTGTATTTACCGAAAACAGCGTTCACATCCCGGAGGACACCGTCATCACAGACTACAATGGACCCATCAGAGCTGCAGATACTTTCCACGGTGATTAGCACATTATAACCATCGATAAACAGGGTTTTCCCTTTGATTTTGCTGAGAGGTATGATCTTACTTTTACGGCCCTTGGAAGCCTCGGTGGAATAGACTTTTCTCTGCAGATAATTGCGCTCCTCTTTATCCAGGAGGTAATGGTTTCCTACAAAGTCCAGGGCTGCCTTTTTGTTATAATTCTTATTTAGAAGAAATTTAAGGTCAGAAGTTGCGTTCTCCAATTTTTCACTGCTGTGATATATCATTTTTCAACCTCTCCTCTTGGTGGCGATGATAAGAGCACGGTCAGATGCGTTCTCTGCCCGATCTACAATGTTTCCCAGCATCTTGGTAATATCCCTGAGTTCCATCAAGGTTAATATATCTATTTTATCCTCTTTATATAACTGGTACAGTGTTTTTGTGATTTTCCTTTCTATGATATCTGCATCGTCTTCCAGATCTTCCACCTGATGAGCTTTAGCTATGGACTCTCCCATATTAGTGTCCAGGCTCTCTATACATTCCCTCAAAACAGAAACAGTCTCGATAATTTTGTCCATGAACTCTTCAAAATCCCCCTTACCCTTAATGGGGAAATCCACTCTGCTTAGACAGATAGAAAAACCTGTGCTCTCCGCCATATCCGAAACGCCATCAACCAGCTCTGCCAGAACTATCCGGTCTTCTCGATCAAAGGGGAGGAATGCACCGTTATAGAATTCCAGTTCCATCTTCCTACGGACGTCGTCAGCATCGTGTTCCAGTTTAGAAAGTTCAGCTACTTTCTTATCCACTTCTTTAAAGTCACTGGCATAGAAACAGGACATGACTTCTTTTAGTTTGAGCACACTGTTAAAAACAATTTCAACATGGTTCCTTCCATGTTTTTCCACTTGTGATTCCTTTCTAAATAACTTAACCATAATCCCACTTTTTAAGTTATTTAATCTCGAACTTCTTATATTAGCTGGTGGAGCAGGCGCACCGCATCAAGCAGGCCATGTGCATAGGTTATACATCCAAATGCCGTGTAATTATCCTTTTTTTCCAGATAATAGGTGGTGTCACCCGAATAGTTCCGGGCCATGTCTATGATCTTTTCTTCTTTAGCATTAACTTCTATGGACTCGACTTCTTTTATATTTTTTGTGAAAAGTTCCATATCCTTTTTAATCCTCTCAATTTCATCCATACTATCCCACCAACAATTTAATAAAATTTGAGGCAAGTCAGATTGTTTACAACTTTTACAGTAGCTTCTTCCCGGTATTTAATTCCCTCCAGGAATGATATAAACGTTGGATCACTGTTAAATAACCTAACACCATCACAATAACCACGGCCCAGTACATAAGAGATGGGTTAAAGAAGTAACCTAAAAACGCTCCGGCCATAAGGATTATCAGACGTTCCGGCCTTTCCGCTATTCCCACATCACATTTAATACCCTCTGATTCCGCCCGGGCCCGGACGTAACTCACTGTGAAGGAGGCAAGCAGGGTTAAAATTCCTATAAACCAATCAACGAAACCGCCGTAGATAATTCCCATCAAGATAAACGCATCTGCAAACCGGTCCATGGTGGAATCCAGGACACCACCAAAGGGAGTGTTGGTTTGATTTTTACGGGCGATAGCCCCATCCAGCATATCCACAAAACCACTTAAAGCAATGAACACCCCGCCTAAGAGTAAATCTCCCCTGGCAAACATGTAAGCAGCTAAAACACTCACCAGTAAGCCGGCCACGGTGATGATGTTAGGGTTGATCTTCATTCTCTCAGCAATGGGATCCATTACGATCTTGACGTAGGGGCGTAGTTTGTTCAGCATGAATATTTAATTAAAATTCTAAAAGGATATAAGTTTGGGATTGAAATATACATAGGATGAAAATAATCAGGATGGATCCCCAAAATCCGGAAAAAAGGGAGATAGAAATGGCTGTAAATATTCTGGAAGATGACGGCCTGGTGGTGTATCCCACCGACACCATCTACGGTCTGGGAGCCAATATATTTAGTGATACGGCAATAGAAAAGGTTTATTCCATTAAAGGAAGGGATTACAATAAACCTTTATCTGTTTGTGTATCAGAAATTGTGGATATAAATAAAATAGCCCATCTTGAGAGGGAAGAAAAGGTTAAAGAACTCTTACCCGGCCCATTCACCATAATCTTAAATAAAAAGGAAAACGTATCTCCACTACTGACTGCCGGCGGAGATAAAATAGGAGTCAGGATACCGGATAACCTCATCTCCCGGGAACTTAGCCGGAAATTCCCCATAACCTCCACCAGTGCCAACCTATCCGGTGAGCCAGTACCCGAATCTACCAGTGAGATAGCTGAATCACTGGGAGATGTAGTAGACCTAATAATAGACGGGGGAAAACTCAGGGGAACCCATTCCACAGTAATTGACTGGACCACCCAGCCACCGAAGGTAATCCGGAAAGGTGTAAAGGACTTTAAAATTTAACTAGGATAAAATGTAAACAAATTTTGAACTCGAAGGTAATAAACACTCGAAGGTAATAAAACATGAACAAAACACCCTTAAAGGAACTGGAAAATAGGATGGAACGATTTAAAGCAGTGATGGATTCTTCCAACCCTGACTGGGAGATGGCGGTTATCTTCTCTAAGATCAACCAGTTCTACTTCACCGGTACCATGCAGGACGGGATGTTAATTATCCCCCGGGACGGTGAAGCAGTATTCTGGGTACGGAAAAGTTATGAGCGGGCGTTGGATGAATCTTTATTTCCGGAAATACATCACATGAACAGCTATAGAAACGCAGCTCAGGACATAACTAAACTCCCAGAAACTGTTTACCTGGAAACAGAAGCCGTCCCACTGGCTTTGTATCAGAGATTTTCCAAACACTTCCCCTTTAAGAATTTTAAACCGGTGGATATTCCCGTGGGGAAGGTAAGATCTGTTAAAAGTGAGTATGAATTAAATCTAATGCGGAAATCTGGTAAAATTCACCAGCACGTCCTGGAGGACCTGGTACCAGGGATGCTCCGGGAAGGGATGAGCGAAGCGGATCTGGGAGCAGAGCTCTTTAAAGTTTTAATTGACGAGGGTCACCATGGTTTGACCCGTTTCGGAATGTTCGACACCGAGATCGTGTTAGGACACGTAGGATTTGGTGAAAGCTCCATCTATCCCAGCTATTTTGATGGAGCCAGTGGAAATCTGGGCTTAAGTCCAGCTGCGCCGATCTTCGGAAACCGTGAAAGAAAATTAAAAAGGGGAGACCTGGTATTTGTGGATGTGGGTTGTGGATTTGACGGATACAATACAGATAAGACCGTGACCTACATGTTCGGCCAGTCCCTACCCCAGCATGCCATAGATGCCCATAACCGGTGTGTGGATATTCAAAATGAGATAGGCTCCCAGTTAAAGCCGGGAGCAATTCCCGGGGAGATTTACACATCCATCATGGATGGACTAGAACCTGATTTTAAAGAAAACTTCATGGGCTTCGGTAAAAGAAGGGTGAAATTCCTGGGCCATGGAATAGGCCTAATCATCGATGAATTACCGGTTCTCGCCGAGAAATTCACCGAACCATTAGAGGCTGGAATGGTATTTGCCGTGGAGCCCAAAAAAGGAATACCTGGTATTGGGATGGTGGGAATTGAAAACACGTTTGTAGTAACTTCCCGGGGTGGGGAGTGCATCACTGGAGATAATCCCGGGCTTATACCTGTGTATTAAGGGTTTATTAGTTTCTGGACGTGTACAGGGGAAGCTGTCTTTGCCAGGCTTATATCTGTGTATTAGGGTTTATTTGTAAATGTTTATTTAGATTTCAAGGTTTATTTAGAATTTTCAGTGACGTTCCCCTTAGAAAGTGTCTTGTACCATCCCTTTGGAGTTCCACCTTTAAGTTTAGGTGCAATGAAACTTCTATATATGGTCTCCAGCATAACTTTAAACATATGACGATGTTTTAACAGATATTTTGGTCGTGCATAAAATTTCAGGTAGGCCTGGGCCAGTTTCCTCTCCACTAATTGTTTACTTAAACCTAGTTCCTCATATTTGATAACCGATTTCAGGACGGTATATTTCTTCCAGTTTTCGGTGTCTAATAATTTCTTCTTCTTGAGTTCATGGTATATGGGAGTTCCCGGGAATGGTGTTAGTATAGAGAATTGACTGTAGTCTGCATTAAGTTTTATAGAAAAATCTATGGTTTTATCCATCTCTTCCTGGGTTTCACCAGGAAATCCCAGGATAAAGGAGGTTAAAACTTCAACTCCCACATCTTTAGCGGCTTTTACAGCATTTTCGGCTTGTTTGAGGGTTATCCCTTTTTTCATCAGATCTAAAATTCTCTGGGACCCTGATTCAACACCATAATAGAGGGTGGTTAAACCTGCACTCCTGAGTTTTTCTATTAGACTTTTATTTACCATATCAACCCTTGAAGAAGCAACAAATCCTATGTCCAGTCCCCTCTTTTTTATTTCATCTGCTATTGTCTTTGCTCTTCTTTTATTGAGCATGAAGGTATCATCCATAAAGGCGATGTTTTCCAGTTTATACCTATCTATTAAGTATTCTATTTCATCTACCACATTTTCTGGGCTGCGTGTCCGGAATTTTTTACCCATGATGAGTGAGGATGAACAGTAACTACAGTTGAAGACACAGCCACGACTGGTTATCATATCACTGGATTTTCCCTGGGTTGTTCCATAAGATTCAAAGGGTACCAGGTGTCTTGCTGGAAATGGGATAGAGTCCAGATCCTTTATTAATTCTCGGGGAGGGTTGAGTTTTATATTATCATCGTCTCGATAGGCTATTCCTTTAACATTGGTTAGATGTCCGTTGTTTTCATCAAGGGATAGACCGGCCAGTTCTGTCATGGTTTTTTCACCCTCACCAATTACCACTACATCCAAATCGGGACAGGATTTTAAGGTTTCAATAGGCATAAAAGTGGGGTGCGGGCCCCCTATAACAGTTAAAGAATCTGGTAGAATTTTTTTAACTAGTTTAGCATATTCCAGGGCATTTTTAATGGTGGAAGTGGTGGCGGTGATGCCCACTAGTGAGGGCTCTTCTTTAGATAGTATTTTACATATTTTACTGTATCCCAGTTGTTCCAGGTCATCATCCACTATTTTGACATTGTAAGAAGCTTCTTCTAAGGCCCCGCCTAAATACATGAGGTTGAGGGGTGGGCTTATAAAACCAAGTCCATTTTTCACTGCATTTTCATCGTAGGGGTTGATTAATAACGTATCCATCATAATCATCTAACTTTTTTCCTATTTACTATTTAAATCGATAAATAAGCTGCCATCGTTAAGTTGTTTAGTTTCTTTGGGCAAGTGACTCCTAATTTTATTCCATTCCTTATTGTTGTTGATACAACCGGGATCGGGTGCTAATATATCCCCGAAGTAATTATAGGCCCGGGCTCTGCATCCTCCGCATATATTGTGGGACTCGCAGTCACCACAGTGGCCCTTCAGGATTTCTTTGTTTCTGAGTTTACTCAGTAATTGATTATCTTTCCAGACCTCTTCAAAATCATCTTCCATCAGGTTTCCCAGTTTCAACGCCGAGTCATGTGGGAAGAAGACACAGGGGTATAAGTCTCCGTTGGGTTCCACGCTCATATAGAATCTTCCAGCACCGCAGCCGCCTATAAAATCTGCCAACTGCTTTATAAGGAATCCGTCATATTCTGGATTGTAGAAGTGAGTGGGAATTACCTGGTTACCATCCGAGACCAGTGATTCAGCTACCATGGCGTATTGTGGTGCGGTGGAGAGGACCTGCATTTCACCTTCTGCATTTTCATCATAGGCTGTTTCCAGTAGTTTCAACCGTTTTTTGGGGGAAATATCCATGCTTGCAATATTTTCACCATTTCCGGTGGGTATGAAGTTGTAGATCATGAACCAGTCGACGCCTTTATCCCGTATGAAGTCTATCATTTCTGGTATCTCCTGGATGTTATGTTCTGTGACTGTGGTGGCTACTTCCACAAATAGATCGTTGTAGTTTACACAGTTTTCCACGGCATGGATTGCCTTATCCCAGGCACCATTTATACCTCTAAATGAGTCGTGGGTTTCCGCCTGGAGGCCGTCCACACTTATCTGTACAAATTGAAGGCCATTTTCCACGAATTTTTCACACACTCCCTCCTTGGAAAGGGTGTAGCCGTTGGTGGCCATGGCCGCAAACATTCCCAGCTCGTTGGTTTTATCAATGAAGTCCAGTATATGGGGGTGTATGCTGGGTTCTCCCCCGGAGAAGGCGATGGAGGTCACACCAGCTTTAGCCATTGTTTCCAGACCATCATTAATCTGCTGGGTGTTTAATTCGTCTTCATCCTTCCTTCCCGCATTTTCATAGCAGTGCACGCATTTCATGTTACAGGCCCGGCTCAAGTTCCAGACTACCTGAAAGGGTGCCCCGGGAGTGAAGGGTTTCTTAACTCCAAAAATAGCGATGCCCTTAATTACACTGCTTAATCCTTTGGCCCAGTACTTATCCTCCATGGTTGTTTTGAGTTCTTCCTGTGAAACTCCGAAACTGGAAGCTCCTGTGTTGATAATGTAGTTAACAAATTTGGAAACTATCTTACATTTTCTACAGGCGGTTTCTCTATTTCCAAGGTAAAGGTCCAGACAAACCTCTAAACGGTTAGCTCCATCAGCTTCACAATAATCCAGAGTACGGCTCAGGAGATATTTAGATACAGGATTATCTGCAATACCTTTAAATGTAGTAATCATATCACCAATATTCAGACCATTTTGATGGCCTGTTTGGGTGGATTGTGTCACAGTTGACATACAAACCCTCCTTTTTTTTATTTGATAAAATCCTTACATCAAAAAATTAAAAATCTCTTAGAGTGCTATTCCCCTCATAAAGATGTCGGTATATTCTCCATATACTTCTAAATCGTCTTTTATGAGGTTATCTTTGAATATTTTCACTGATAGGCTTTTGCTAAAAATAAAATTGAATAAAGTCATAGCTAATAGGTCTGGATCCAATTTCCGTATGTTTCCCTGGTTCACCTGTTCCCGGAAATATTCACTTAAGTGTCCAATTAGTTTCCTTCTAAATTGGGTGAATAAATCCATTATCTCCGGTCTTTTTCTTCCTTCTGTAGCCATCATGAAAACAAAATCCATTCTTTCATCCAGGAATTGGTTCAGGGTGATTCCAAGTGTTCTTATGCAATCTTCTACATCTGCGCTTTTTTCCATGCAGAGGATGTAGTCCAGAGTCTCCAGAGTTTCACTTTGATTTTTCTGAATAACTGTTTTTAAGAGATTTTCTTTGGATTTGAATTTCCGAAATATTGTTATTTCGTTTACTCCTGCCTTTTCAGCTATTTTAATCGTCGTTGCACCATTATAGCCATTTTTTGAGAAAATTACCATGGCAGCATCTAAAATTCTCTCTTCAACCGTTTTTATGGTGGTTCCCTCGTTATGGTTATCTATGGTGCACCTATCTCCATCCATGCTTAGTAAGTATGTACTTGCTTGCATATAAATATTTCTGATGTTGAAGATTACCTGAATCTATCGGTGAAATTAACCATAAAACTAAAAGACCGGATAATTAAATACTGAATAACATAATAATATTAGCAATCAAATTTTTAGAGGATTAAATTGAAAATTCTAAATGAAATAAATGATAGCAGTAAAATCCCTATAAATTGTTCTATAGATACCATTATGGGTGGAGGAGTGGAAAAGGGATGTTTAACCCAATTTTACGGTCCTCCAGGAACAGGTAAAACAAATATAGCCCTGAACCTAATGGTCCAATGTGTTAAAGAGGGAAAAAAAGCCATATTTATAGATACAGAAGGAGGATTATCAATTGAACGGTTCAAACAAATAACTGGAGATGAATTTGATAGAATAGCCAGTAATGTAATGATATTTGAACCAAAAACCTTCCAGGAGCAGGATGAAGTTTTAAGGAAGGTGGAAAACCTCCTGGAATCTGAAAAAGATGTTGATCTGGTGATCCTTGACTCTGCAGTAGCCCTTTACCGGCTTAAAGAGGGTGATTTATCCCAGATGAACCAGGAGCTTAGCCAGCAAATGGGCCTTCTAATTAGAATAGCCAGAAAACACCATATTGCTGTGGTGATAACCAACCAGATCTATCCGATTTTCGGAGATGAAGGAAACACTGGCCTGGTAGCCCCGGTAGGGGGGACAATACTCAAGTACAAAAGCAAAGTCACCGTGGAACTCACCCGGGGAGATGCCAACGGCGAGCGTTATGCTATTTTAAAGCGTCATAGAAGTCGGCCTGAAGGTCTTAAGTCCCGTTTCAAAATAGTAAATGAAGGACTTTTATGAGGTAATAAAGAGTAAATTTTAAATTAAGTGGTGATTAAAAATAGGAATAATTTACCATTGAAATTAAAATCGGTTCATTAACTTCCTGTTGCTGATTTTATTTGTTTAACAAGTTACGTTGTGATAACTATGATTTCACGGAAAAAGTATGCTAGAGAGGCAAAGAGCGTACCAAAGGGCTTTGATAGTCCGAACGACTTTTTTAATTACGTATATAATGACCAGGACATGATCTGGATGGGCCAGAACACCAACCATCTTCATGATAAAGATGGTATAATGGAGGCCATGCTCAGCAGTATAAAAAAGGGTGATTACGCCAAGTACCCCCCACCAGAAGGATTCCCTGAACTGAAAGACCTGATCCAGGAAGACCTGGGATTGACCCATGGATTTGATACACTGATAACTGCAGGAGGTACAGAATCACTCTACCTGGCCTGTAACAACGTACTGGAACCTGAAAATAACACCTTAACATGTGATCCCGGATACCTGATCATCGATAATTTCTCAAGCAGATTCGGGGAAGTGAGATCAATACCCATCTACAACGGGGAATGTGGATACAAGCTCACACCACAACTCGCCCGGGAGAATCTGGATGAGAACACCAAACTCATACTACTCATCGACCCGCTAAACCCACTGGGAACGTCCTACACCAAGGAAGAGATAAAGGAGTTTGCAGAAATAGCAGAAGAAAATGACATCTACCTGCTTCATGACATCACTTACCGAGATTTTGCAAGGGAGCACTGCCTCGCAGCCAAGCGCGCACCAGAACATGCCATCACCATATACAGCTTCTCCAAGATATATGGAATGGCTGGCCTAAGAATTGGGGCCATGATCGCCAGCCCAGACATCATAAACTCCGTCCGCACCATACTCATAAACGATTTAGGAACCAACGTAGTGGCCCAGAAAGGAGCCATAGCCGCGGTTAACTCCAAATACGAATGGCTCGACGGGATCAAAGAAACCACCAGGTCCAACCAGAAATACATCAAACAAGCAGTAGACCAGGTAGAAGGAGCATACTTACCAGTCTACCCATCAGACGCCAACATGATGGTCATAGACCTCTACGAGACCAGTGTAAAGCCACCAGAACTCGCAGACTACCTTCTAGGGAGAGGGATATTCACCAGGGAAGGAACATACACCAGTAAGCTATTCGGGCACCGTTATCTCCGTGTCAGCTATTCCATACCCACCGAATACGTGAAATACTTCGCAGAGTGTTTCGTGGAGGGGATGGATGCTTTACGGGGGGAATAATACTTATTTTATTTTTTTAAATTTTGAGCCATTATCAGTAAATTATCTATTTTTGAAGTTAGTAAATTGTAACATTTAAGTAGTTGAATCGACCATATAATAAAGTAATGATTCTCGCTGTATCAGACTGGCATTTAGGTTATAAGCGGTGCAACCTAGATGCGATTGTAGATTTTTTAAGACCACTATCAAAATACTGAAGTGGATCACTTCATTCTATTAGGGGATATCTATGATTTTTGGAGACGTAACAACGCCGATTTAATAAAAGAAAATGATGAAATAATGGCAAAATTGAATGATTTAAAAGCTAAAAATATCTACTACGTCGCTGGTAATCATGACTATTATATTTTAGACTTAAACAAGAAATACAACCACGAATATGAGGGAATAATTAGTAAATATCTGCGACTGGAGGATGGAGGAGAGAGCTTCTTTTTTATCCATGGATACGAGATGGAAGCCATTTTATGGGAATTTCCCGCAAGCCTTCAGATGTACGAACAATTCAGCAAAGAAATGTGCTACAATAAGGACGAAACAGGAGGATTTTTAAGTAAGATCTGGGATATAAACCAATACTTCGGTAAAAAACGTAGATTCGTTAATGATATGAATAAATTACCCCATAAAAGGGAAATAGAAAAAGTAGATGAATTCGCCCTTACCACCGGGAAATATGCTTTATTAGGTATGAAACCACATGAAACACTCATTTTTGGACATACACACCGGCCATTTATAAACGAAGCCAAAAAAGTAGCTAACACAGGCTCATGGATCGATGAACTACCCAAAAACGAGCAAAATAGTTACATCGAAATTGAGGATGGGAAAATGGAACTCAAATATTTTAAACATTAGTATTATGTATCCAAATAATAATACTCGCCCTTTTCCTTCTGTTCCCGATCAAGATAGCTTCCAGTCTTATTTACCCGTGGCCGTTTGGTTTCCTTATCCCGGCGGAAGGTGATACCCACATTGGATAAGAAGCGATTCATGGCTGATCGCAGATTCATTGGTGCGCTGGCATGTCCCTCCATCCCAGGTTCACCATAGAATACCATGGCCCGGTCAGAGATGTAATCAATGAACACGATGTCGTGGTCCAGGATTATAGATGCGCAGTTATGGCTTTCAACCACTCTTTTTATTGCCTTTGCCGCTCTTAGCCTTTGTTCCACATCTAAAAAGGCAGTGGGTTCGTCGAAAAGGTAGATATCTGCTTCCTGGGCCAGGGTTAAAGCCACCGAGACCCTCTGGAGTTCCCCACCACTCAGCTCCTGAACTTCCTTATCCATCAACTCCTCCAGGGAGAAGGGACGGATTATCTCGGTTTTAAACAGGTTAGTCCCGTAATTAGGGGCAGTGGTTATAAGGAGTTCCTGCACTGTACCAGAGAAATCAGAGGCCAGGTACTGAGGTTTATAGGATACTTTAACCTTTTTATTGATTTTCCCTGAATCTGGTTTGGTCACCCCGGCGAGCATCTTGGCATAGGTGGTTTTACCGATACCGTTGGGTCCGAAGGCAGTGATGATTTCATCGTGATGCACTATACCGCTTTCCACATTTAATGAAAATTCTTTATAGGATTTTTTAAGATCACTGTACTCAGTAAGTTCCTCGGTGTCCACTTCACTCGAGGGGGGTCTTACCTCGAAGACTATGGGTTGTTTACGGAATCTGACGTTCTCTTCCTTCAGGAAACCGTTGATATAGGTGTTTATTCCCACACGGACTCCCCGTAGTTGTGATACAACCCCATAAGCTCCTGGTTCTCCGTAGAGTATGTGCACGTAGTCTGATATGGCATCCAGGGCAGCCAGGTCGTGTTCGATCACCATGACAGCTTTACCAATCTCTGTCAGTTCCCGGATAACTTTAACTGCATTCAGTCTCTGATACACATCCAGCCAGCTGGTTGGTTCGTCGAAGTAGTAGAAATCTGCTTCCCTGAGTACTGCTGCAGCTATAGCCACCCGCTGCAACTCTCCCCCACTCAGATTTTTGATGTTCCGGTCCATGATGGGTTTAAGTTCCAGGATATCAGTGACACCCTCTAAAGCATCTCTTTCATTAACTCCCTGGAGCAGGTCATTGACTGAGCCTTTAACGAATTTTGGTAGGAGATCAATCATCTGTGGCTTGTGCACCACTTTGATTTCTCCCTGGGATAATCTGGTGAAGTAACTCTGCATCTGTGAGCCCTTGAAGAAGTTTATTATGTCCTCCCAGGAGATCTCTTCCTCGTAGTTTCCCAGGTTGGGTTTCAGTTCACCGGATAGTATTCGGATTATGGTGGATTTACCGATCCCGTTGGGTCCGAGCATTCCCACCACCGCTTCTTCTCTGATAGTGGGCAGTCCGAATAATTCGAACATGTTCTGCCCGTAACGGTGGATGGGCTCATCCAGAGCCTCTGGCAGGTTGATTATACTCACCGCCTGGAAGGGGCAGCGGTTGGTACAGATACCACACCCCTGGCATAATTCCTCGGATATTAGGGGTTTCTTGGTTTTAGGGTCGATGGTGATGGTGTCTTCTTCCATGCGGACTCCGGGGCAGTATTCTATGCACACGTAGTTGCATTTCTTGGGCTGACAACGATCACGATCCAATATTGATATTCTAGTCAAAATTCATCACCAAAATAAGTGTAAAATAATCATTAAAATTATTTGGTGGTTCTATTATAAAAACCAATTTGTCATTTTTATTAATTGAAATGAAAATTATTATCTCTGAAAAGAAGATATATAAAAGCTGGATCTGTTTAATAGATGGGAGAGTAAAGAAATGGCTATAAAAATCACCAGCCCCGTATTCAACGAGGGAGAACCTATACCGGTAAGATACAGCTGTAACGATGTTAATGTATCACCACCACTCGAATGGGAGGATGTACCTGAAGGTACAGAGAGCATTGCCCTTATCTTTGATGATCCAGACGTTCCAAGCGGTACATTCGTCCACTGGGTAATATTCAACCTGCCAGCTGATACCAGAAGTTTACCAGAACATGTGAAGGGTAGAGAATTAATGGATGATGGTTCCAAGCATGGATTAAACAGTTATGGCCTGGTGGGGTACAATGGACCCTGTCCACCCAGGGGAACCCACAGATACTACTTCAGGATCTATGCACTGGATAGTAAACTGGATCTACCGCCACTGATAGGGAAGGATGAACTGTTAAGTGCCATGGAAGGGCATATACTGGACCAGGGAGAATTAATGGGTGTATTCACCCGGTAAATTAAGTTTTTTTGGCTTAGTTTTAAATAAATTTTTGACTTAAGCTTCAAATAAAAAAATATTTAAAGGATTCATTGCCCACTGTAGTCCAGCATCATATCATCATTCAGCTTTTTACTGGCTTTAAATTTTGCAATCTCCAGACCATCCTGTAATTCGATGCTAGCAATGAGATGGTCTGCCATTAATTCCCTTACAAACTCTTTATCACCAGGGTTTTCACTGTTTGCATACCCTATGATGGCGAATAATGATTCCTGCCACGTTTTGTATTCTTTAGTGGTTTCGAGTGCTTTTATTAGTTCCTTATCGAATTCTTTTTGATCTTCGTTACTCATAATTTCACCAGGTAGTAGATGTTATTCATTTTATGGATGTTATTTTTACTTTAACTATTTCATTTTTGGGATAATATTTTAATTAAGTTATTGTTTATATCCCCTCTACTGATTATGCCCGTAACTTTATCCTGGGCATCTAACACTGGAAGCTGTTTAAAGTGGTGCTGGGATAGGATGTGGATGGCCTTTTCAAAGGTATCATCCTCCTTTACAGTGTAAATGGGCTCTTTATGCATCAACTTATCCACCCTTGTATTTATTTTTTCCTTTAAAACTTCCTGTTCTGTTTCTCCTTCTTCAATGAATATATCGTAGATGAAATCATGGACGGATCCTTCTTTTGGGTTTAAATAGCGGATGATATCACCGTCACTGGCCATTCCCACTATCTTATTCTGGTTATCCACCACGGGGACTCCGCTGATATGATGTTGGGTTAGTAGGTTCAACAGTTCTTTAACGGTGGCGTCTGGTTTTATGGAGATTACATCGGGAACCATGAAGTCTTTTACTTTTAAAGTGGTGGTTTCTGGTTTTTCCTCTACCATTTCAACAGGCTTAACAGCATAGTCGCGATTTAGGAATATGAGTATGATAGCACCCAGAACAAAGCCGCCTCCCACTATGAAGGGGGTGTGGGGTGAAAATATTTGACCCAGTATTCCGGCTGTAACTGGAGCAATGGCTCCCCCTATCATTCGCATGAAACTGAATGCTGAGGAAGTTGTTGATGCTTCAACTGGTGATGCATCCATAACCGCATCGGTATACAGCCCATTGAGATTCCCAAATAACGCACCTGATAAGATGATACAGGTAGCCATAACCCAGATGTTGAATGTCCAGATACCCATTATAAGAAGGACAACTATAAACACGGATAACAGTGCATACAGGGATTTAGTTGCCCCAAACTTTACTTTCAGTTTAGGAGACATGAAGTAAGAGGTAAGCGCCAGGAGGACACCCCAACCTAAGAATATACCTCCCATGGTTAAGGGAGTTAATCCCAGTGCCAGGGGAGCATATGCTAAAAGAGCGAAGAATCCAAAGTTATAAAGGCAATTTGACATACCAATGGTGGCAATGGAGCGGTGCTTCATGGCATGCAATGGGTCAAGTAGGGAGGTGCTTTTTCTTCCTTCACCAATTTCCTCCTTTACATTGGGCATTAAAATTAGGAGTAGCAGAAAAACAACGACCATTATGGCACCGACACCCATAAATGGATATCTCCATGATAATTGTCCCAGTAAGCCTCCAATTAAGGGTCCGGCTGAGATGCCTATTCCCACTGCAGCTTCAAATAATAGAATCGATTTGGCCTTGGCAATTCCGGCGATGGTGATGATTGCAGTAAGTCCAGTGGCAAAGAAGAGGGAGTTACCAATTCCCCAGAGTCCGCGCAGTCCGACTATTGTCCAGATATTGTTTGCAAATCCTGCCAGGGATGCAAATGTCCCTATAATAATGACACCTAAAAGCAAGGTCTTTTTAAGTCCTAACCTGGTGGAAATAGCACCGGTGATCAGCATGGCTATGGCCATCACTGCATTGTAGCTGGTGTAAAGCAGGGTTACTTCGCTGGGGCTTGCTCCCAATTGGGTGGATATCGTGGGCAGAACAGGCCCTACCAGCCCAAGACCCATCAATGCGGTGATTATTGCCAGGAACAAAGTCCATACTGCCGTGGGTAGACCTTTCCTTGTAGAGTTATCTGCAGACACTTCGGAGTTGATTGAAGTCATTTTTTTTGAACATCCTGTAGATTGATAATATTAACTGATATATCAACTATTATCAGTTAGAACTTTTTCATTTAACTAGGAAAATTTTTATCCTAAATTTGAACTCAGTTTATTCGCTAAATACTTGAATTGTGCCAGTTCACTCCTGGTAAAAATAGATTCTATCTCTTGAGCATTCTGGGACAATAAAATTGCTGTTTCTTTATATAAGTCTTTACCTTTATCTGTAAGGTATATTAGGAACTGTCTTTTGTCCTGATATGAATGTTTTCTCTCTAAAAGTCCTTTTCCTTCAAGCACATTCAGACTACGGGTCATAGCTCCTGTATCTTTACTTGTAGATTCGGCCAGCTTTTTCTGGTTGCATCCTTCATTTTGATACAGAAAATATAGAAGATACCATTGTTCCAGTGTAATATCATGGTTTTTAAGTTTATTTCCTGTTTTTCTTTTCAGTCTATGATTCAATTTCAAAACTGTATATAATATATCGTTTTTATTGAATATGTAACCTGTATTACCATCTTTTATACTTGTTTTCATATTTTTGCGAGACCCAATAAATTAGTTGATATATCAATTATTGCATTGGTTGTATATAAAGGTTACAAAATTCAAGAACAGACTAAAAGTGTTATTTTTATCCTAAACCTTGGCTATCCTAATCGTTTTTCTTACAATTTTG
>MVQY01000058.1 GCA_002067325.1 Methanobacterium sp. PtaU1.Bin097 | reverse complement strand
TCAAGCCAGAAGTCTCAGAAAAAGAACATATGAGACAAGAGGTTTCAGAAATCGAAAAAATTGAAACCAAATGCCCAGAATGTGGCTCAGAAAAACTTATAAATGACCACGAGCGTGGAGAAATTGTCTGCGGAGCCTGTGGTCTGGTAATCGACGACAACCTGGTGGACATGGGTCCCGAATGGAGGGCCTTTGACCATGAGCAAAGAGATAAAAGAACCAGGGTAGGGGCACCTATAACCTACACCATACACGATAAAGGTCTTTCCACCATGATCGACTGGAGAAACAAGGATATCTACGGTAGAGATATCCCCGCCAGAAACCGTGCCCAGTGGTACCGTCTCAGGAAATGGCAGAGAAAGATCAGGATATCCGGTGCAACCGAGAGAAACCTGGCTTTCGCTTTAAGCGAACTCGACAGGGACTCATCCCGGCTGGGACTGCCCAGAAGTGTCAGGGAAGCAGCCTCTGTGGTCTACAGGAACGCCGTGGAAAACAAGCTCATTCGAGGCAGAAGCATAGAAGGTGTGGTAGCTGCATCACTATACGCCGCATGCAGAAGATGCAACGTACCCCGTACGTTAGACGAGATTGCAGAAGTCTCCCGGGTAAGCAAGAAGGAAGTTGGAAGAACCTACCGGTTCCTGACCAGGGAATTGAACATAAAACTACCTCCCACATCACCAGTGGATTACGTACCACGTTTCGCCAGTGAATTAAACCTCTCCGGTGAAGTACAATCAAAAGCCATCGAGATAATCGAGAAAGCCATGGAAAAAGGACTAACATCAGGAAGAGGACCTACCGGTGTGGCTGCAGCAGCTTTATACATTGCATCAGTACTCCTCGGGGAGAGGAAAACCCAGAGAGACGTGGCTGACATTGCAGGAGTTACCGAGGTCACCATCAGAAACCGGTACAAGGAACTCACTGAACAGCTGGATATGGGTGTAACTTTATAAAACTCCTTTTTTTACAGGTCTTCTTTTTTTAGGCCTGAAATCTGTTTTTTTATTCTTTATTTTAATTTGAATTATTAGATTCTCATTATTATGTGCTTATTTAAAACCCAGTAGGATTTTTTATTTGTGAAAAATTTTTTTAGAAATCATTATTTAATACCCAACAAGATATATGAGTGAACTTTTAAATTTTAAAGCTCAGGAGAATTTTCCATGGGTGTGCTTAGAAGGTCGGGTGTAGATATCATTGGTGATGTGCCTTGGGGGACTCATTTCTGCCAGTTCTATCAGACTAAGGAAGATCTAACTGATATCCTAGTTCCTTATTTTAAAGCTGGTTTAGAAAATAATGAATTTTGTATGTGGGTCACCTCCGAACCTTTAGGTGTAGAAGAGGCTATAGAATCACTACGGAAAGTGAGGCCAGATATAAAAGAGTATCTGGATAAAAAACAGATTGAAATCATCCCGTATGATGAATGGTATATTGAAGATGGTGGTTTCACCTCGGGGAGGGTGTTAAATGGCTGGGTGGAAAAACTGGATAAAGCCTTGGATCGAGGGTATGAAGGTTTAAGAGTTACCGGGAATACTTTCTGGTTAGAGAAAGAAAACTGGGATGACTTCGTTGATTATGAAGAAAAACTGGATAAAGTCATTGGTAGATTACAAATAATGGCTGTGTGCACTTATCCTCTAGAGAATTGTGATGCCAACGAGATAATCGATGTGGTGAACAATCACCAATTCACCCTGATAAAGCGTGGAGGTGATTGGACGCTGGTTGAAAATACCAGACACAAAAAGACCAGGGAAACTTTAGAGAAAGTTAAAGAAAGGGAAAAGTTTTTCGCCAATGCCATAGAATTTTCAGCCCAACCTTTTAGTGTAGAATACCCTGATGGACGGCTGGTAATGGCTAATCAGGCATTTGAGGGTCTTATAGGATACACTGGGGAAGAGCTCGATAAGACTGACCGGTCCAAGACTCTCACACCAGAAGAATTCTGGGAAAAAGAACAAGTAAAGCTGGAAGAACTCAACACCACCGGTCGCCCGGTAAGATATGAAAAGGAATATATCCGAAGGGATGGCACCAGAGTTCCAGTGGAACGGTTGGTGCACCTGATTAGAAATGAAGACGGAACACCCCAATATTATTACTCTTTCGTCACAGATATCAACAAACGTAAAAAAACACAGAGACAGAACCTGAAATTGTTAGAAAATGAACAACAACTTGCTGCCGAACTTAAGGCTTCTAATAAAGCATTGGAGCAGCAGAAGGAATATCTGGTTAAATTCAACCAGAAGCTTCAAGAAAGCGAAGATATGCTAAATCGATCACAAAAAATAGCTAAACTCGGTAGTTGGGAGCTTGATTTAGTAAATAACCATCTATTTTGGTCGGATGAGGTGTATAGAATATTTGGACTGCAGCCACAGGAATTTGCTGCGACTTACGAGGCATTCCTTGAAAGAGTACATCCTGATGATCGAAAAGAGGTGGATGAAACATACAACAGTTCTCTACATGAAAACAGAGATGGCTACGAAATCGTACATCGGGCGGTAAAAAAATCTACTGGTGAGGTTCGCACGGTGCAGGAAAAATGCACCCACTTCCGGGATGAATCCGGCCAGATAATACGATCCATGGGAATGGTACACGACATCACAGAAAGACAGAAAGCTGAAGAACACAAACAAGAACTGCTGGAAATGGAAAAACAGCTCACTGAGGAGCTCAGCGCTACTAATGAAGAATTGATGGCCACCACCGAAGAACTTAAGACGGCCAATGAGGAGCTCATAATCACTCAAAACCATCTTACCGATATGGTTGAAAAATTAAAGACCTCCAACCGGGAGCTGGAACAGTTCGCCTATGTGGCCTCCCACGACCTGCAGGAGCCGCTTAGAATGGTGGGTAGCTTCACCCAGTTGTTGAAGCGGCGTTATAAAGGTAAGCTGGATGAGGATGCCGACGATTATATCGATTTCATCATAGATGGGGCTCAGCGGATGAAGGACCTGATAGATGATCTACTGGCATTTTCACGGCTGAACACCCAGGCCAGAGAATTTGAACCGGTAATAATGGACGTTGCTTTAAATGATGTTTTAAACAATTTAAAAACATCCATAACTTATAACAAAGCCCATATTTCCTATGATTCCCTGCCAGTTGTAAAGGCCGACCCTTCCCAGATCAACCAGTTACTACAGAACCTGATAGCCAACGCCATTAAATTCTGTGGTGAAGGACCACCCCGGATCCATATCTCTGCAGAAGAACAGAAAGAACAATGGCTATTCTGTGTGAAAGATGAAGGAATAGGCATCGACCCCCAGTATCAGGAACAGATATTCAGGATCTTCAAAAGGCTGCATACCAGGGAAGAATACGAGGGGACAGGTATAGGTCTGGCCATCTGTAAAAGAATTGTGGAAAGGCATAACGGGAAAATCTGGGTAGAATCAGAACTCTGGAAAGGTTCTACCTTTTATTTCGAACTTCCTAAGATTAATATTAACGGTTAAATTTTATATTAAGAGATAAATAAATCAAGAACTTATTTTAAACCCTTCTCTTTAATATTTCATGAGTTTCAAGTAATCATCCCAGGTGCATCACAACCACACAGTCCCCGTCAGTAAAATCCTTTGAATCAGGTGAGTACAGTGGTTTAATATTACCATCCTGATATTCACCAGCGAATATTTAAACTTTTTATAATCCATTTCTAACCCCAACGTTTACATAAACATTATATTTATTTTTATAAACCTCCATATATTTACAAGAAATTACATATAACATATCTATTTCATAACATTCATGGAGGAATTGGAGTGACCGATGTAGATCCTATAAATTCAACTTTAGAAGGGCTTTTAAAAGTTTTAAGCATGGATAATGTAATAGGCGAACCAATAGAAAGTGATGGAAGAACTTTAATTCCCATAACCCGAATTGGAATGGGTTTTGGTGCTGGAACAGGCCAGGATAGTCCAGTAAAGGGATATCAAGGCCTTGGTGCTGGTGGAGGGGCTGCTGTTGAACCTATTGCCTTCGTGGTTATAAATAAAAATGTTGAAGGCCCTGAACAAATCGAAGTAATATCCTTAAAATCTCAAGAACCCCTAAATACAGCTATAAGTGAAATAAGCGAGCTTGCCCTGGAATTCCTTAACGAATGGCGGGAAAGACAGAAGAAAAACGAAGAAAAAAGGGAACAAATGAGGAAAGGACTGGAAGATATCGTACCTCCCTAGTTCCTTAAAATGGGTATCATACTTCCTTAACGTCCTTAAAAAGGGATATCTTACTTGCCTGGTTCTTAAAATTTAAAAAAATTAATTTTTTTTATCTAGAACAGCCTGCCTCTTAACATGAAATAAAGCCAGACTATGATGAATATTGCAAATATAATGTAGATAAAATTTCTGGTTCTTTTAACTTTTTTCTGGTTTTCTGCAATTATCTGCTGGCATCGGGGTGAACAATACCGTTCATTCATGGGTATTGGTGCGCCGCAGCCGGGACAATGTTTATGTGGTTCTACTGCCATATTATTAACTCCTTTTATTGATTTTAATGTATTAACCCCTTTTTGATCGTACTTTTAATTTTTGGCTTCAAATAATTTTTTTTGTTTATAAATCATTCCGGAAGAATGGTGGTCCCCATCTTTTCATAAACTGCTTTAAGCAGGTTTTCTGGATCGTTCCCATCTACAACTACCGTTTTTATTTTTGATCTTTTTATGATCCCAATAGCGGTATGGTCAAAGAATTCATAGGTCCCCGCCTTGATATCCTTATTTGAGAGGAGATCCATCATATCGGAGGCTGTAATCTCCTCAAATTTAACTGCGTCACTGTATTTCTGGGGATCTTTATTGTAGAGACCATCCACTGATGTGGCGTTTATAAGGAGATCAGCCCCTATAAACTCGGCTAAAATACTGCCCACTGCATCTGTACTGTGGGCGGGTTCAGTACCTCCCATGACCACCAGTTTCCCTGACTGTGAGTATTCCAGGGCTTCTGTAAAGTTATGTGGAACTTTAGGGTAAGCGGCATCTTCCAGTGCGGTGATGAGTAGCCGGGCATTTAATCGGGTTACATCGATACCCACATCATCACATAGAGCTTCAGATGCTCCTAAACCTCTGGCCATGCTGATGTAGTCGCGTGCTGGCTTGCCACCACCCACCAC
>MVQY01000057.1 GCA_002067325.1 Methanobacterium sp. PtaU1.Bin097 | reverse complement strand
CATACTGGACTGCGGTATAAAAAACAACAGCATAAAAGCCCTCCTTAAAAGGGAAGTAGGCGTTGTGGTCCTGCCTTACAATACGGATGTCAAGGATATCCTGGATTACAGCCCAGAGGCACTTTTAGTTTCAAGTGGACCCGGCGATCCCACCAGGGTTAAAAAGGCCGCAGAGAATGTGCGTGGGCTTGCAGAGAAAATGCCCATATTCGGTATCTGTTTAGGCCAGCAAATCATCGGCCTGGCCTTCGGCGCGGACATATATAAGATGAAGTTCGGTCACCGGGGTATAAACCAGCCAGTGAAGGATTTAACCACTGGAAAGGTATGTATCACCTCACAAAATCATGGGTTCACCGTTGACCCCCAATCCCTCGAGGATACGCCTTTGAAGATGAATCAGGTGAACTTAAACGACGGGACACCTGAAGGACTGGAACATGAGGAACTGCCTATCTCGAGTGTGCAGTACCACCCGGAAGCAGGCCCCGGACCCCATGACACCGATTATTACTTCGATAATTTTGTTGAATCACTTAAAAACTACTAAAATCACTTTAACCATAAAATAACACTAAAAGGAAGAGGATAATAAATGCCCCGGGATGGAGATATTAAGAAAGTTCTTATCATTGGCTCAGGACCTATTCAGATAGGTCAGGCAGCTGAATTTGACTATTCAGGTTCACAGGCATGTAAATCTCTGATGGAGGAGGGGATAGAAACAGTACTGGTTAACAGTAACCCGGCAACCATCCAGACAGATATCGATATGGCTGACCGGGTTTATGTGGAACCCCTGACCCCAGAGATCGTGGCTAAAATAATAGAAAAGGAAAAACCAGACGCCGTACTACCCACCATGGGCGGGCAGACCGGTCTAAACGTAGCAACCGGATTGGAGAAGATAGGTGCCCTGGAAGGCGTTAAAGTAATAGGGTCGTCCGTGGAGACCATCAGGAACGTGGAGGACCGTGACCTCTTCAGCAGCTTCATGGACAGACTTAACGAACCCATCCCCAAAAACAGGGCGGTAACAACTCTAGAAGAAGCCCTGGAAGCTGTGGAAGTAATAGGTTACCCGGTTATCGTCCGCCCCGCATTCACCCTGGGAGGAACCGGTGGTGGAGTAGCCCATAATGAAGAAGAACTCCTTGAAGTGGCCACCAGAGGATTGGAGATGAGTTACATCAACCAGGTGCTCATAGATGAATCGGTGATGGGCTGGAAGGAATTTGAATATGAGGTAATGCGGGATAAAAACGACACCTGCATCATCGTCTGTAACATGGAAAACTTGGACCCCATGGGAATCCACACCGGGGAAAGTATAGTTGTGGCGCCATCACAGACCCTATCGGATATCGATAACCAGAGGCTCAGAAATGCCTCCATCAAGATTATAAGGGCGCTCCAGATCCAGGGGGGCTGTAACATCCAGTTTGCAGTGCACCCGGAGACCGGGGAGTACAAGGTCATCGAGGTCAACCCCCGGGTGAGCCGGAGCAGTGCCCTGGCCTCCAAGGCAACCGGGTATCCCATAGCCAAGATATCCGCCAAGATTGCAGTGGGCATGACCCTGGATGAGATAAGAAACGATATCACCAAGGAAACACCGGCATCCTTTGAGCCTTCACTGGATTATGTGGTGGCTAAAATACCCAGATGGCCCTTCGATAAATTCAAGGGCATAAATAAGGAAATTGGTGTGCAGATGAAGTCCACCGGTGAGGTGATGTCCATCGGCCGAACACTGGAAGAATCCCTACATAAAGCCATAAGATCCCTGGATATAGGTAAATACGGCTTCGATGAAATGGAATATACCATTAAAGACCTGGTGGAACCCACTGACAACCGTCTCTTCCAGGTATACACCGCCTTGAAAAGCGGGGCCAGTGCGGAGGAGATACAGGAAATAACCAAGATAGACCCCTTCTTCCTCTATAAAATCCTTAACATAATCGACTTTGAGAAGGAAATAGTTGAAAATAAAAATGATATTCTAACTACTCCCCTTTTAAGGAAGGCCAAGAGGATGGGCTTCTCTGACCGGAAGTTATCCGAATTAACCGGCGTACCAGAAGAAGATATCAGGAAAATCAGGATAGATACGGGTGTTACCCCCACCTACAAGATGGTGGACACCTGCGCAGCCGAGTTTGAAGCAAAAACACCCTATTACTACGGGACTTATGAAGAAGAAGACGAAGTACCGGTATCTCATAATCAGAAGGTAATAATCATAGGGGCAGGTCCTATAAGGATTGGGCAGGGCATAGAATTTGATTACTGCTGTGTCCATGCTGCTATGGCACTCAAGGAAGAGGGTGTGGAGACCATAATCATAAACAACAACCCGGAGACGGTGAGTACCGATTACGACATCTCCAACAAACTCTACTTCGAACCATTAACCCTGGAAGATGTGATGGGCATAGTCAACAAGGAAAACCCTGATGGTGTGGTCGTACAGTTCGGTGGCCAGACATCCATCAACCTCGCAGTTCCACTGGCAAACGAGGGAGTAACCATACTGGGAACGCCCCACGAGAGCATCGACCAGGTAGAAGACAGGGAAAGATTCACCCGGGTTTTAAACCGTCTAGAAATACCCCAGGCTGATTATGGAATTGCTCATTCATTTGAAGATGCCAGGAAAGTGGCAGAGCGTATCGGCTTCCCTGTTCTGGTTCGGCCTTCCTATGTACTGGGCGGAAGGGCCATGGAAATAGTCTATGATGATCTAGAGCTTAAAGAGTACATGAAAGAGGCGGTGCGCATATCTCCAGAACACCCCATACTGGTGGATAAGTTCCTGGAGGATGCTATTGAAATAGATGTGGATGCCCTCTGTGACGGGGAAGATGTATTCATCGGAGGGATAATGGAGCATATAGAGGAAGCAGGCGTCCATTCCGGTGATTCTGCCTGTGTAATACCCCCTCAAAGTATACATCCCCATGTAATCGAGAAGATCAAGGAGTACACCACTAAATTGGCCCTGGAACTGAATGTTATCGGTCTCATGAACATCCAGTACGCGGTTAAAACCGATGATGATGACAAACTCTACATCCTGGAGGCTAATCCCCGGGCGAGCAGGACTGTTCCCTTTGTAAGTAAGGCGGTGGGGATACCACTGGCGAAGATAGCAGCCCAGCTAATGGTAGGATATAAGCTCCGGGATTTCGGACTGGGAGATGATGTGGAAATCGACCATGTAGCGGTTAAAGAATCCATATTCCCCTTCATTAAACTACCCGGTTCTGATTCTGTGTTAGGTCCGGAGATGAAGTCCACCGGGGAGAGTATGGGCATAGATGAAAGTTTCGGGGTATCCTACTACAAAGCCCAGCTTTCAGCCGGTATGAGACTCCCGTGTAAGGGTAAATTATTCATTAGTGTCCGTGATCAGGACAAGGGCAAGATACTGGATATAGTCAAAAAGGCAGAAGAATTGGGATTCGAGTTGGTTGGGACCGATGGAACGGCTGAAGCAGTAGAAGATGATGTGAAAATCAGCGTTGTAAATAAGGTAAGTCAGGAATCCCCCAACATCAAAGACGCTATCTTGAACGGAGAGATTAAACTCATTATCAACACGCCCTCCGGGAAACAATCTGCCGATGATAATTACCTTATAAGGAGGATGGCTGTTGAACTGGGAATACCCTATGTTACCACGCTTGCTGGGGCTCGTGCAGCTTTAAACGCAGTTCGAGCCATCGAGAAAGGTAAAATTGGGGTTAAATCATTAAATGAATACCATCATGATCTGGAATAGTATGAATAAATGATGGAGTAATAAGAATTAATTTTTTCTATCCCTCGTAACGGGGTTTTGTAAATGATCACCATTCGAGATGCTACTGTTCTCTACGGAGATAACCTGGAAGAGATTAAAGCAAATGTACTCATCTCCGATGGGGAAATAGTGGAAGTTTCTCCGGCAAGTAAAGGAAAAGTTATGGACGGACGGGGATGTATAGTAGCCCCGGCCTTCATCAACTCCCATGTTCACCTGGGAGACTCGGTGGCCATGGATATGGGGGATGGCAAGCCCATAGAAGAAATTGTAAAACCACCAGAGGGTATTAAACACCGCATATTAGCAGATACTCCTCATTCCATCCAAACTGTTTTTATGAAGAATTCCATGTGGGAAATGCTTAAAACAGGCACCACTACCTTCGTTGATTTCCGTGAGGGGGGTAAAGAGGGGATAGATATTGTAAATGAAGCAGCAGAAGAAATCCCCATACGTAAAGTAGTACTGGGACGGGATGAATCATTCTTAAACCCTCATATAACCCCACAGGAAGTAAGCAAAAGGGTAGAGGAACTTTTAGAAATTTGTGATGGAATAGCGCCCAGTGGTTTGGGGGAGATAACCGATGAAACAGCCGCTGCAATCGCCCGGACAACCCGAAAACTGGGGAAACTATCCGCCACACACGTGGCAGAATATGAACAGGTGCAAACTGATTCGGTAAACATCACAGGGAAAACTGAGGTTCAAAGGGCTGTTGAGGCCGGGTTCCAGCTTTTAATACACTTTACTTCACCCTTAAATGATGATCTGAAAGTGGTAGCTCGAAGCGGGATACCCACGGTTTGTTGTCCCCGTTCAAACGGCACCCTGGCGGTGGGCATACCCCCTATTAAGGAAATGCTGGATGAAAGTATCCAGATTCTTCTAGGAACGGATAATGTAATGTTCAATTCTCCTAATATGGTTAGAGAAATGGAGTATGCACTTAAGGTCATACGGGCCTATTACCGGGAGTATTTCCCACCGGAGGAAATCATTAAAATGGCCACAGTCAATGCTGGTAAGGCACTTAAATTAAACGCAGGCTCGATCAGTGAGGGTAAGTTAGCAGACCTTGTTATAGTAGAGCAAATATCCGGTAACCCATATCTCTCCATCATCAACCGCACCGAACCGGGTAACATTAAGCATGTGATTAGAGAAGGACAGATCGTCCCTGTAAAAAGTCAATAATTCTAAATTTTATTTTATAAAAAAATATTTGTACTAATTTATATTAAATAGAAACATATAAACAAATATTTCACAGAAATAAATAATGAATAGAGTAAATTTTTCTTTATCTCACAATCTTTTTCATTGATGATCATATATGAGGTGAATCTATGTACCATAAAATATTGTTACCTACAGATGGTTCAAAATATGCCGAAAAAGCCGCAGAACATGCTATATGGATTGCAAGCCAGAGTGATGCAGAAATCATAGTTTTAAATGTAGTGGATACTTCTTCATTGGTAGGACTTCCTGCAGAAGACCTTACAGTTAGAGTTACGGAAATATTGAAGGAAGAGGCCCATAAGTCCCTGGATAAAGTGGAAGATCTGGTTCGAGAATTCAAGAAAGAGGAAGGTCTAACTAAGGATATCAAATTAATTAAAGAAACTAAGGAAGGATCTCCGGCTGATGTCATATTGAAGACTGTTGAAGATGAAGGAGTAGATCTCATCGTAATGGGAACCTCTGGGAAGCATGGTTTAGATAGATTTTTACTGGGAAGCGTAACTGAAAAGGTGGTAAGATCAGCTAATTGCCCTGTTTTGGCAGTACATTAAATTTTATTTTTTAAAAGGATTGATTCTAATTTAGGACTGGAGTATCAAAAATGCTAGTAAAAGATATTATGTCAGAGAACGTATATCACATTCATGTTCCTGGAAATCGAGCTAATGCAATGGAATTAATGAGAGAAAAGAATGTTTCAGGGTTACCTGTGGTAAAAAACGGTACCAATAAATTGGTAGGTATTCTCACCCGATCTGATCTGGTGAGGAATCCGGATGAAGAACAGATCGCCCTTATCATGACCCGAGATATTATAACCGTGAATCCAGATGATGATATTAAAGATGCAGCAGAAATCATGGTTAAATATGATATTAGAAGGATCCCTGTTGTTGAAGACGGCGAACTGGTTGGTCTGGTAACTGCATCGGATATTATAAACAAGGCACTGTGGAAACTGGATGTCAAGGATCCGGTGGAAGACTACCTGATCAAAAACATACCCACCGCCTGGGAGAGAACCCCACTGAACATAGCCTTCGAGGTAATGACATATTTCAACCTCAAAGTTCTCCTAGCCCTTAATAAGGATGGTAAGTTGTCCGGGATATTAACAGAAACAGATTTCATAGAAGAAAGTGAGATCATATCTGAGCGAACTGTCCACAATACCTCTGTAGGTACTGAAGGGGATAAATGGTCCTGGGACAGTAAAAATGTACTCTACGTCATTAAAAATCATCTTAAATTCTCAGATAAGGAAGTTAAAGATGTTGCCGCCACTGATCTGGTCATAGTAACCACTAAAACTTCAGTTAAAGAATGTGCCAACAAGATGAGGCAGCGAAGCATAGAACAAGTACCAGTTATAGATGTTGAAGGCGAACTAGTGGGATTGGTAAGGGCAACCGACTTAATTAAGGCCATAAGCGATTAAAATGTCTGAAACTCCAAGTCCTGAAAGTAACATATCAGATACTAATTCTGAAAGTAATATGTCTGAAAATGATATTTCCGAATCTATATCTTCCGAATCTACTGTGTCTGAGATGGAAGCACTGGAAACTCCCAAGCCTGTTTTAAAGATAAAATCCCATGATGGGGACATTAGCATAGTGGCCAAATATAAGGGTGAAATATCTATAAAGCCCATAAACCTGAAGTTCATCATGGCCACCTTATGGTGGGAAAAAGCCCCTGAACTGGAGACCTTCTTTAATGTCCTGGAATTAACCATTAAAAGAGCATTAAAGGAAGTCTATCCCCATAATAAACTTTCAATGAACTATCGTTACTGTGCCAATGATCACCTGGAAGACGCATCAGAAATAGTGGTGGAAATAGAATCCCTCATGGCTGATGATACAGAAGTGAAAGTAGAAGGGGACAGTATAGTACTTATGGGAAAGGATAACCGTGGATTTTTCAAAAAACTTACCAGTTTCCGACGGAAAGTAATTGAAAAAGTTCAAAAAGAGATTTAAACTACAAATCTCTGTTCTTATTTTACCTAATTTTTTAAAAAAAAATTTGATCTATAGATTATCATGAGAATCAACACCACATTAACCGTGATATTAATTATCTTCCTATTAGTTGGTTACATATTCATCGAGCCCTACTGGGTGGAAACAAAGGAGATCACCATTGAATCTGACCAGATCCCTCCTAATTTTGACGGTAAAAAGATAGTCTTTCTATGCGATATCCACGCCGGCCCCTACTATAGTAAGGAAAGGGTGGATAACCTGGTGGGCCAGGTGAATGCCCTGAATCCTGATCTGGTTTTACTGGGAGGGGATTATGTGAGTGGTGAAAACACCTACATCAACTCTACCATCGATTCATTATCTAACCTCCACGCTCCTTTAGGTGTTTATGCCGTGCTGGGTAACACTGACCCCCAGTACTTTTCCTGGCAGGCTTTAAAAAACTCAACCACCATCATAGATATTGGTAACCTGGGTGACTGGGTTGGAACGAGTGAGGGCAGGATAAGGATTGGTGGATTAGGAGCAGAAAATGATCGGCAGAGCCCTGAAGTTGCCATCGGCAATGCCCAGGCCAGTGATTTTGTCATCCTGTTAAAGCATGAACCTGATTATTTCACAGAGGTAGACAAATCCCGGGTGGACCTGGTTTTATCAGGACATACCCATGGAGGCCAGGTAACCTTCTTCGGAATCTGGGCACCCATACTCCCAAGTAACGGAAAAAAATACGTATCCGGTGTTTTTAAAGAGGATAACAGCACTTTAATTGTAAGTAACGGTATAGGCACCGTGGGGCTCCCTATGAGATTCTTTGCCCGCCCCCAGATCATCGTAATTAATCTTAAAAGGACGTAGAAATTGTCGAAAATAAAATTAAACTAAATTATTTTTTAAAAAACTAAACCTAAATAATCCTTCTTATAAGCGGTAACACCCTGGTCATTAATTCTTGGGCAGTAAACTTATCTTTAACCCGTCGAGCTACGATTTTGCCCTTACCGAAGATGGTGATGTTACTTTCATCCAGGTCTACCATGGCCACTCCCATCTTGGTTGAGCACTTGACTTCTCCCAAGTTTTCCAGTTGGTGGCAGGTTTCCTGGATATCAATCTGGTAAGGGAGCTCTGTTTCAAACATTATCTTATCGGCCTCGTCCTGGCAGGGTTTATAGATAACCAGTTCCTTATCTGAGTCACCATAGGCAGTTACGTCTAGTAAAACCTTTTTAAACCCAACAGCATTTAGTTCTGAGTTTATATGATTCAATATGGAACTGTTTAAGAGTTTATCAACATCAGATATCTCTATACGTGCTTCTCCATGGTCGTCCCGTACCCTAACCATTTCCAGTCCGGTGATGTTCTGGATCAGGGTCTCTGCATATTCTATCCTGTTGATCTTCTTGGTGGTGAGTTCCGTGCCGGTGGGTATTCTGGTAGCGTAGCAGGTTGTCGACTGGGAATAATCCAGATTTAAATGCTTCAGGGTTTCCCTTACTTCCTCAGCAGTGAGTCCAGCATATACCAGTGGTGTTGATATATTTTTCTCGTAATTCACCATCATTCCCGGCCGATCTTCTAATAAATCGCTTATATTAGTGCCGTCAGCGATTGCATCGAAACCCTTGTCCTTTGTATATTGCTCGAGTATGGTGTACATCTTATTTTTACATATATAACATCTTTGAGGCGGATTCGAGCGGAATAACTCGTCTTTTAAGAAATTTTCACTTAAAACCTCGTGTGGGATGCCTATTTCTCCTGCGATTTTACGGGCTTTATCTTTGAAATTTTTAGGTAGAACTCCACCATCAACCGTTACTGCAACAGCTTCAGGTGCTGATTCAAAGGCCAACTTGGCGAGTAACGTACTGTCAGCACCGCCGGAGAAAGCTACCACTACCTTTTTATCCTTCAGGTAATCTTTGACTTTGTCCAGTTTTTGTTGTAGTTCCAAAGATGATCAGCCCCTTGTTTAATATAAATTGTTCAAAATTAAATTTTCACCTGTTTATTCATTGATTTGATGTTTGCAAGAATTCATTCATCCATTAAATTTTCCTTTATGTATTTTAAAACCAAAAGTGCGTCTTCTCTCTTGATATCTACCCCTTTTTCACGGATATATTTCATTAGATTGTCTTTTTTATCTGTATCAAGGTTTGAATTCATTATAACCGATCTGTACGTCCTTTTAGGGTAGAATATTGTTTTGGCTGTGCTGTTTAATTCTATTAAGTCTTCCTGTGATATCAGGCCTTCTTCACAGGCCTTCTTAAAATTATAGTTCATGCTAATAAGTGCTTCTGAGTGCTGCTTCTTGGTTTCCGGGTTGAAAACCACGGCCACATCATCATCTGATTCTATCTCACCAGATTTATATGCCTTATAAACCTTCCCTACACCGATCATTCCCATATCATCCAGTTCAGAAGCCCTCAAGGCACCCATACTCGATCCTCCAACCACCTTAACCCCTGATTCCAGTGCCTTTAAGAGTTCTTTGTGGGATACCGCTGGTCTCTGGTGGAAAACACCATCGATTACTCCAATTATCTCCGGCTTATCCATTAAAGCCAGTAATATATCATCTCTACCCACTGGTGGGCGGTAATCAGCATCTAAAATTTTCCTTGCCTCTTCAGGGTGAAGTGATGGTCCGGTGAATATTATGATTCTGTTTTCCATGGGCGGGGCCCCTAACTTTTTGTATCGATTAGTTTGTGCAATTAAAAATAACAGTATCTTTTTTTTAATTTATAAAATTAGATACAGAGTTTATATGATACTAGATACGAGTTATATGATCAGTTCGCCGTGGAGTTTTCTCAGACGATCAATGGATGGGTGGTTTTTTCCCATGCTTTTTTTCCACTTTTCCACTACAAATTCCAGGGAAACTTCCCGGGTACCGTGTATCAGGTTATCGGCGTGGGCTACAATCTTTTCTTCTAAGGTTACCGGCAGGTAATCCTGGCAGGGCAGGCCTAACAGGCCCGCCTCATCGCGTGGTATTCCGGCACCGACGTGCACTTCTGCAATCCTCACCACATCTTTCGGGAAACCTTGTTCCTTTAAAATCTGCGCACCCTCTACCCCATGGCAGATCCCCTGGGTTTTGTTCCTTCCCACATCGTGTAGGAGCGCTCCAGCACGGACTATTTCCAAATCTACATCAAAATTAGTTGCTATTTCCAGAGCTTTAGCTAATACAGCTTCAGAATGTTCAATTAGGTATGTGGAGGAGTTTAAATCGTCTAATAGTTTAAGATTCAATTAGGCCCTCTAAGTGAAATTAAAAAGATGCTCAGGATTTAAATAGATTAAATAGAATTAATTGATTCTATCTTTTAATTCTTTTAATTCATCTATTATTGCGGAGTTGTCCTGATATTCCAGTGGAGCCCCACATTCTCCGCAGGTGAAGTTATTTTCAGAGGCTTCTTCGAAATTGTATCTGTGATCCTTGTTTTTACATACGAAGAACATGTTTCCTTCTTCATATTCCAGTGAATCATTGACTTCTTTGGAGTATTTTTCATATTTTTCGTCTAAAATCTCGAATACCTTCTTCTCTTCAAAAGTCCAGTTGTAGGTGTACCATTGTGTTTCTGGATCTTTACTTCTCTTGTAGCTAGCGATTCCTGCATCGTACAGTTTGTATAGGACTCTCCTTACTATGTTGAGTCTAATTTCTGTAACCTCAGCTATCTCTTCATCCGTGGTTTTACCTTCCAACATGCACTTGATGATAGAAAAACTGTTTTCATCGTCGTTGGTTATGCTGGTCAGTATTTCCTGTACTGCTGTGTCGTTAAACATTCAAGTTCCTCCCATGTTTTACTAGACTTAATGAATTTGCATTAAGTTCTTTCTATATAAGTTTAATTTTAATAAGTCCAATTTTTAAAGGTCAATATTAAAAAAACAAGAATATATTTGTGTTCTTGAATTTTTTAATCAACCGGGATATTAAATAGATGAATTTCAAACAGTAATGACCTTAAAAATACCCCTAATCAATACTTAATATATGATCCAGATGGTATTTATATCTTTGTGAATATGGTGTGGATAGTACTATATCTTTGTGACTATTATGTTATCAATAAATAACAACACCTTAATCCCCTTGTTTAAAAAACAACATCATCGCTCCCTAACAATAACCGCCGGGGTATGCTCAACAGATTCCAGCATTTCGATAGTAACTCCAGTTATATCCTCATGGAATGTTTCCTTCATATCATAAACTGTTCCCATACTGGTATCCCTTTCTTTTTGATAATCCTCCGCCATCTTCGCTATTTTAATAATTTTATCTATATTTTCACTCCTGGATACCGCCAGGGGGGTTGGTCCTTTAACTGTCCCTATCCTCCCTAATAAATAGGCAAGTATGCCCAGATCTTTTTTTATACCGGGCATGGCCAGTGGAATGGATGTTAATTTAGTCCCACGAAACTGGTAAGTAACATCTGTATCCACGATCATAACTGTAACCTCCTTCCTGTAGTGGGATCTGATTTTCGAGCTTATATCCTCCACCACACCCTCCGGATCCTCGGGCAGGAGGCAGACACTGGTCCCCGGGACGTTGCTTAAATCAACCCCTGCTTCAGATGCAGGTTTAAGGGCATGTTTAAGTCCATAATAGTCTAATATTAACTGTTTATGATTTCTGGCTTCTTTAGGTAATTTTTTTAGATTTCCTACCGTTCTGCTCTTTATTCCAAATAGTGGCCCGAAAATGTATCCCCAGATGTACCGGGACCATACGTCTGCTAGAAGCACAGCTGCTATAGAAGGTTTGATGTTTTGTTCATCCACTATCCTTCCCTGGGAAATGGCTATGGGTGTTTCCGAGATAACCAGGAAATCACCATCTTCCAGATATTTTGAGGCTTGGTGTATGATGGGATCATAAGGTTCTCCGGGCTTTATATAATCAGTGACAACAGGGATGATTTTATATTCACCCTCAGGATTTGATGTGCTCATAATAATCTAACTTTAGAATTTATTTTGTTAAAGAATTTTTCCTTTAGAATTAAATAGGAGAAATGTGTAATATAATTCACAAAATGCAAGATCTTCAGATAACCTTTCGAACGGTTTCGAAATCTTTAAGATGTATCGGAGGCGGAAATTTGCCTAAAACAAATAGAGTAACCAACTTCAGAATGCCGGATAGCAGTTTTGAAGAGTTTAATGTAAAATCTCCTGAAATAGGTAAAAAAATTCTCTACGGGGTCTGTGGAGAGGGAATGGGCCATGCCATACGCAGTGGAGTGATTGTAGAGCACCTTCTTGGGAAAAATGAAGTATCTATTTTTGCCCATGGCCGATCTTATGATTACCTCTCTGAAAAATTCGATAACGTACACCGGATCGGAGGCTTTAACACCGTTTATGAAGCTAACCAGGTAAACAGTGCTAAAACATTTTTTAATGGGATTAAGGACCTACCCCTGGATTTACATAAAAACCTTACATATATGCAGGATTTTGCCAAAGAGTTCCAGCCGGATATCATAATATCAGATTTCGAGTTTTATACCAACCTCCTGAGTAAAATATTAAGAGTACCCTTTATCAGTCTGGATCACACCCATGTGGTGACCCACTGCCAAACTGATGTACCGTATAAATATCTTAAAGATAAATTAAAGGCAGAGGGGGTGGTTCGCTCATTTATTCAATTGCCCAGTGTTTATCTAATAACCAGCTTTTACTATCCCCCTCTGGTAAACCCGGGAAGAGTCAGAATCTTCCCCCCTGTTCTAAGAAAAAGAATTCTAAGGCTTAAAGGCGAGGAAGAAACCCTTAAAGGCGAGGAAGGAACTCATATCTTTGTATATCAAACCAGCACCTCGAATACGGAAC
>MVQY01000056.1 GCA_002067325.1 Methanobacterium sp. PtaU1.Bin097 | reverse complement strand
CCTATAATTGTAATCATCTTCAATACTGAGCCATAAAACATCAGATTCAAGATCATAATCCTTTCTTAGTTGGAATTGATTTTTCATTTCAACGCACCCTACACTCTATCTCTTCTTCATATGTCGTTACTACGTTAATAAATTTTGCCAGATCATGAAAAATATCGACAACTATAATCAAATCATATCTATGGGGCTTTTCTGGATGTGGATAATACAGTCTAAATCTATACGATCTTTGTTTTAGTATTCCCACCAGTTTTTCACTTATAATGCAGTGATAAATCCATTTAACTTTAATTTGTCGCTTTTTCATCCTATCAGTTGAATGAGATTTTAAATCAATATCATCCCTTGCTAAATTTTCCAAAAAATCCACTTTTATTAGGATTTCATTCATAATTATTTATTACTAATATTAATATAATTAACATTTTTCCATGTTCAAACTGAAGTAAGACATGCACTTCAAGTGTAAAATAGTTCTCATTAAAGGAATTATCTTTTTATTAATAACTTTTTAACCACCCGTATTAAAAAAGCAATTAGGAAAAAATTATAGTTAAAAGAATACATAATATACATGATTTCTAAGTTCTGAATACCGATCATTCACTATTTTAAATTCGATTACGGTGTTTTGGTGAGGTTAATTTAGAGATGATAATCCCCAACTACAACATAATTGAAAAGATAGATGAAAGCCCCCAGGCAACTATTTACAAAGCCTATCATAAAGAGAATCCCCACCAACTACTGGTGCTTAAGGTTCTAAATGATAACTATTTATCCCCCTATAAAAAAACCCAGATCACACAGAAAATTGAACAACTCCGTGTTTTAAACGATCCTGAGGTAATCACACCTATAAATTTCAACAGCAAGGATGGAACCTGTTACATAATCCAGAATTACTTCCATGGGACATCTCTTAACAGGATAATGGCAGAAAACGATAGGATTTCCCTGAAAGATTTCTTCACCATGGCTATTGGGCTGGCCCGGGTTTTAGATAAGGTCCATGACACCGGAATAATCCACGGAGGTATCAAACCCCACAACATACTGGTGGATGATAAACTCAACATCCGTCTGATAGACTTCATCACGGCCATCGATGTGAGGGACGTAAGCCATTTCATTTATGACCGCTCTTTTATAAGAGAAACCCTGGCCTACACATCCCCTGAACAAACAGGGCGAATCAACCACCAGGTGAGTTTCTCATCAGACCTGTATTCCCTGGGAATAGTGTTCTATGAAATGCTCACCGGCGAACTCCCCTTCTCATCCCCGGACCCCCTGGAACTGATACACTCCCACCTTGCCAAAGAAGCACCCAAAGTCCATGAACTCGATCCAGACATCCCCCTCACACTCGGCAATATCGTTTCAAAATTAATGCTTAAAGAACCTGAAAAACGCTACCAGAACAGTAACGGACTTCAAGCAGATTTAACCAGGTGCCAGGAGGAATATTTAAAAACCAGCACCATAACCGACTTCCCCCTGGAAAGGTATATCACCACCCGAAGGGTCAACTTCATCTCCAAAATGGTCGGACGCGACCAGGAAGCGAAAATCATCCTTGATGAATACAAAAAAGTCACAGAAGGAAACTTTCAGTCACTTTTAATTTCCGGATTATCTGGAATTGGTAAAACACGCCTGATACAGGAGCTACAAAAACCTATTGTAGAAAACAGGGGCTATTTCACATCAGGAAAGTTCGATGTTTATCAGAAAAATATTCCCTACAGTTCCCTTATCCAGGCTCTTAGAAACCTAATGCGTACCTTCCTAACCGAAAGCAACAAGAGATTGGAAAGCTGGAAGAAAAAGATACTGGACGCTGTAGGTGAAAATGGAAAGGTTTTAACAGATGTAATTCCAGAATTAGAAATCCTTATAGGACCCCAACCAGAAGTCCGCCCCTTACCCCCTGTTGAATCCCTTAACAGGTTCCATGACGTCTTTGACAGCTTTCTCACCGGCCTGGCCAGTGAGGAAAACCCCCTGACCATCTTCATAGATGACCTGCAGTGGTGTGACGGAGCCTCCTTCGACTTTTTCTCAAACATATTCGCTAACTATAAGGATCATCCGTATCTCTTCTTATTGGGGGCTTACCGCCACAATGAAGTGGATTCCAGCCATCCTTTATCCAAAATCATACGTAAAGTGAAAAAAAATCAACAACCACTTCAAGAAATCAGATTAGGGCCCTTAAAAAGTGAATACTCCCATGAGATGGTTTCTTATATCCTGGACTCACCTCTTGAAAAGACAGAAGCCTTATCAGATTTCATAAGCACCCTCAGTGAAGGAAATCCCCTCTTCGTGAGTGAAAGCCTATCCTACCTCCATGGTGAGGATCTCATCTATTTAGACAAAAACAGAGAATGGAGATGGGATATGGAGAAAATACGAAGGTCTCGCATGCCCACCACCGTGGTCTCCCTCTTCAGTTCAAAGATTGAAAAGCTCCCATCAGACCTTATAGATCTCCTGGAGTATTGTGCATGTATGGGAAATACCTTTTCACCTGCAGAATTATCACTCATCAGGGAAATGCCACTGGCAAAGACCTATGAAATTCTAAAACCCGCCCTGGGACAGGGATTATTAATTGAAAATAAAAACCAGTTGCAGTTCATTCACGATAAAGTTCAGGAAGCTACATTATCTGCCATTCCACCTGAAAAACGGCGTAATATTCACTGGGAAGTGGGTAACCATCTTCTTTTTTCTACTAATGAGGTTGAAGACCTGAAAAGCCTGTTCACCATTGTATCGCACCTGAACCTGGGAAGAGAAGACCAACTCGATTCAGATACAGCTTATCTTCTCTCTGATATTAATTACCATGCCGGTAATAAAGCGTTAGACTCTTTAGCCACAGAAGCGGCCAATGAATATTTCAATGAGAGCAAAAAATTGCTACCCGATGACTGCTGGGAAGATGCACACTATAAACGTACTTTCCGGATATTTCAGAAAGCTGCCAAGACAGAGCTCATGTGTGGCAACTACGAGAAATCAGAAAAACTGCTCAACCATTTGCTGGAACATGCCCAGAGTGACCTGGATAAGGCAGAATGTCTGGCTGAGCAGACCACCTCCCTCTCCTCAGTAGGTAATTTTAATAAGGCTATTGAAACCGCCAACCAGGGCCTGGCCTATTTTGGTAAAGCCATTCCTGAAGATCCCCAGGAAACAGACCGTAAAAGGAAGGAGTTGATGGATGAAATAGCCTCCATGAACATAGATGTTTGGGAAACTATTTTACATATGCCCTTCACCCAGGACCGGAAGAATAAAATCGAACTGGCCTTCTACAGTGAACTCATCCCTGATCTGTACATGTCTGGCCTGGTGCCGCAGCTTTATCTTTCGGCGGCACAGTCCACCCAGCACTGTCTGGCTGGAGGTATGGACGAATCGGTTATCTACTCCTTCAGCATAATGGGGCTTCAACTCGGGGAACAGGAAGAATTCGAGGCGGCTTTTAAATACGAGGATTTGGCCCGGGAACTCTCGGCAAAGTACCCCGACACCTTCGGAGCCACCCGTGGCATGAACGGAATAGTATGGTGCAACATGCACTCCCGAAGCCACCCCCTGGAGATCGTGGCTTACTGCCTCAAATCCATACAATCTGGAAAGAACTGCGGTGATCTGTACAATGCCGGACTCTCCTACGGACCTTTGATGTGGAATTTACAGGTTCAGGGGGCGGATATGTCCATCATCGAGGATTATGCTAATGAATGCCTTGAATTTTCACAGAGATATCACCTATCCTTCTCAGTAGGTCTGGCAGAGGCTATACAGGCCGGATGGATCGAACCTATGAAGAAAAATTACGTACCAGTCCCCATGGAAGAAAAACTGAGTAAATGGGAAGAGGACAACCACATAGCTTCAGCAGGAAGCTACTATGTCCATATGGGCCTGGTCCACTACTACTTGGGAGAACACCTCATGGCCAAAAAGTATCTGCAGGGAGTGGAGCGCTACCTGTCGGGTCTAACTGATAACGTGCTCAAGAGACAGTGGTACGTCTTCCGGGTGCTGAACGCTTTGAAACTCTATGAAAAAGGGGTTGACTTTGAAGATGAAGTTGAATTGATGGATGAAATCCAGCCACTCATCGGTAAGGTGGAGACCTGGGCCGAGCTGGGGCCGCTCCTCGAACCCTATCTTGCCTTCCTCCATGCTGAACTCGAAAAAGTTACCGGTGAATTCAAGAAAGCCAGGAGTCTTTATATGGATGCCATAGATTCCGCACATAAGCAGGGCTACACCTTCTTGGAAGGGCATCTCCATGAATGTCTAGGGGAGCTTCTACTCTCTTATAGACAGTGCTCTGAAGAGATGTATTTCAACCAGGCAGCGCGCCTGTATAAAAATTGTGGAGCGGAAAGAAAAGAGTTCAGCCTCTTAGAAAGGTATCCTACCTACTTCGAAGACGATGTTTCTTATCCACAAATCGAGGTGGAAGAACCTCCCCTCACCCTCCCGGATATTGACATTGAATACCTGATGAAATCCGCACTGGCTATTTCTGCGGAGATAGAACTGGAAGCATTACTTAAGAAGATCATGAACGTGGTCATCGAGAGTTCCGGTGCACAAAGCGGATACCTGATCATGGAAGAGGAAGACGGTCTTTTTATCCATGCTGAAAGCCATGCCACTTTCAAGGAGGATGTGCAGATTTCCAAGAAAAAACTGGAAACAGCAGGTGGGATCTGCAAAGCCATAGTCCGTTATGTGCAACGTACAGGAGAACGTTTGATTCTTGATAATGCCTCAGAAGAAGGGGAATTCAAAGATAACAGGGAAGTTCAGGATATGAAGTTGCGTTCAGTCCTTTGTATGCCTGTATTTAAGCAGTCAAAGATGATTGGAATACTTTACCTGGAAAATCGTCTGGCAAATTCCGTGTTCACTCCTGAAAAGACGGAGCTTTTAGAGTTACTGATATCACAGGCGGCTATCTCCCTGGAAAATGCTACACTATTTGTAAAACGTGAAAAAACAGGGAAAAAATTGGAAAAAACCCTGGAAGAGCTGAAACGTTCCAACAAGGAGCTTCAACAGTTCGCCTACATCGCCTCCCACGACCTGCAGGAGCCACTGAGGATGATATCCAGTTTTTTACAGCTTCTCCAGCGCCGTTATGAGGGCCAATTAGATTCGGATGCCGATGAGTTTATAGATTACGCTGTAGATGGGGCAGCACGCATGCAGAAGTTAATAAACGATCTTCTGGCTTATTCTCGGGTAAATAGAACCACCAGCGAGTTCGAAAAAGTGGACCTGGAAAAAGTCCTGGACGAAATTTTGATGTACCATAAATTATCGATCAAAGAGAACGACGTGTATGTAACTCGTGACCCTTTACCAATGGTTAACGGTGACTACTCCCAGATGGTACAGGTGTTCCAGAATCTGGTGGGAAACGCCATTAAATACCGTGGCGAAGAATCACCGAAAATCCATATATCAGCCGAGAAAGAGGATGATAACTGGTTGTTTAAAGTGGAAGATAACGGCATCGGAATCGACCCTAAATATTTTGAGCGTGTTTTTATGATTTTCAAACGTCTGCATACCAACGAAGAGTACAGTGGAACTGGAATCGGCCTGGCCATCACTAAAAGAATTATTGAAAGGCATGGTGGCGATATATGGGTGGATTCCCAGCTGGGAAAGGGTTCAAAATTCTATTTCAACCTGCCCCTTGAAGATTAAACTTGCTAAAGATGTTCGTTAACCTCAACTTAGGATGATTGCACTTTAAAAAAGAACATTTTTATACGTTCTTATCAAATAGATTTATAGTGATGTTGATGGTAAATTACGATGAACTGTACTATAAATCTCGTTTTTACTGGGTGTGGAGGACATTTATACTCTGGATAGGTGCTGCACTGGGTTTTTTATTCATCGCCTATATTTCCGTGGGATTATCCGTTGATTCCTGGGAAACAGCTTTCGTAGCCGCCGCAGTAGTGGGTATTTTAAATACCCTCTTATGGCCTGTCCTTTCTCGTATTTTACTGCCCTTCATGGTTTTAACTGTGGGGGTGGGCTCGTTACTGGTTAACGGTGCTTTGATCTGGTTAGCCAGTGAGTTCGTCGGTGGTGTGACCATTGAAGGAGCAGCGCTTGTTTTAACTCCCATAGCGATGTCTGCTATTTCAACCCTGCTTATGGGGCTCTTAACAATTGATGACGATGCGGCCTGGTACCGTAGTATCGGTAAAACTGTTAAGAAAGCAGATGAGGAGGATGTTAAAGATACCCCGGGGGTGGTCTTCATGGAGATCGATGGCCTGGGCAAAGATATCCTGCTGGAAGCGGTGGAAAGAGGGGATATGCCCACACTTAAAAGGTGGATAGAAGATGGCAGCCATAAAGTCAGTGGATGGGAGACTGACCTGTCCAGCCAGACAGGTGCCAGCCAGGCTGGAATTCTCCATGGTAACAATGAAGATATCGTGGCCTTCAGATGGGTGGAAAAGGAAAATGACAACAAATTTATGGTATCTACTGGTTTAAGTGACGCCCCTATTGTGGAAGAACGTATATCTGATGGTAACGGACTTCTATCCGGGAATGGTGCTAGTCGGGCTAATTTATTTTCAGGGGATGCCAAAGATGTTATATTCACCTTCAGCAGGATGAAAGATGTGGGTAAATTCTATAACAAAGCCTGGGAGTATGTTTTCAGCAACTCTTCTAACTTCAGTCGAATCGTCAGCCTGGTATTCTGGGACGCGTTTTTAGACTACAACTCCCAGTTAATCCACAGGCTCAGAAATATTAAACCCCGAATATCCCGTGGATTATTTTATCCATTCATCAGAGCAGGAGCAAATGTATTTTTAAGGGAAATAACCACCCTGGCTATTATTGGGGATATCTTAAAGGGTAAAACCGATGTTAACTATGTTACCTACCTGGGATATGATGAAATCGCCCATCACTCAGGCATAAGGGATGAAGATGCCTTTCATGCCCTTAGAAGTATTGACAAACAATTCCACCGGGTGGAAATGGCATCTTACCTGGCCTACAGGGATTATAAATTGGTGGTCCATTCTGATCATGGCCAGACCAATGGAGCAACCTTTAAGCAGCGTTATGGTTATACTCTAGAAGAAATGGTCAAGGGCCTGTTACCTGACGCCCGTATATTCGCTGATATGTCACCAAGTACCGGTGATCACTTCTCTGTGGCCTTTACCGCCCCGGTAGATAGAGTTAAAGGATTAATCGACGATGCAGGTGAGACCAAGTATTTGCAGAGATATAAGAAAGAGGAATCCGATGAAGTTGAACCTAACGTGATGGTCCTGGCTTCAGGAAATATGGGCCTGGTCTATTTAACAGAGCATAGAAACAGACTCACCTATGAAGAAATCAACTACCTGTACCCTGATCTGATTCCTGGTTTGTCCAAACACGAGGGGATAGGATTTATTCTAGTTGAATCCAATGAACACGGTCCACTGATTATAGGTAACGGTGGCACCTACTACCTGGAAAATGACACAGTTGACGGGGCTAACCCCCTGGCTAATTACGGCCCAAATGCCGCCAGACACCTTAAGAGAACTAATAACTTTAAATACACACCGGACATACTGGCTATAAGCTTATACGACCCTGAAAAAAATGAAGTGGCCGCATTTGAAGAACTGGTAGGTAGTCATGGGGGATTGGGAGGAGAACAGTCATTTCCATTCATACTACACCCTTCAGAATGGAACATCCCAGACGGGTTGATCGGGGCTGAATCTGTATATCAGGCCTTTAAAAGTGAAATTGTTAAATTGAATAAGGAAGGTTCGTAGAATCCTTTTGTTATATGTTTTTAATTTGAACTTTTTTTACTTGTAGTCCCCCATGGAAATAGTGGTCTGAAACGTTTCCAAAACATTTATATGCCACGAGTAGGAAACCTATTTCCGGTGATAACTTTAACAATTCTAGACCAATTCTAGAGATTTAAGGAGTTGAAAAAATGCCAAGTAAAGATGAAATTATACAGATAGTACAAGAAAACGATGTAGAGTTCATCAGGCTGTGGTTTACCGATATAAACGGTATTCTGAAAAGCTTTGCCATCACTCAGGATGAACTCGAGACTGCCCTTGATCAGGGAATGGGATTCGATGGATCCAGTATAACCGGTTTCCAGGACATCGAAGAATCCGATATGATCGCCATGCCAGACCCCGATACTTTCCAACTTCTCCCCTGGAGACCAAAGGAAAAAGCAGTAGCTAGAATGATATGTGATGTCCTCATACCCGGAGGAAAACCCTACGAAGGAGACCCCCGTTACGTTTTAAGAAGAGCTCTGGAGAAGATGGAAAAATTAGGCTTCGACCACTTCTACGTGGGGCCTGAACTGGAATTTTTCTATTTCGCATCCGCTGAACATCCAGAACCTATAGACAACGGTGGATACTTTGACCTAACACCACTGGATCTCGCTTCCGACTTAAGAAGAGACACCGTCCTGGCCCTCAAGGATGTGGGAATTAACGTGGAATACTCTCACCACGAAGTAGCTCCATCACAGCATGAGATCGACATGAGATACGATGACGCCCTAAAAATGGCCGACAACATGGTAACCTACAGGTTAACCGTGAAAGAAATAGCCCTCCAGTACGGTCTTTACGCTACCTTCATGCCCAAACCCATATTCGGAGAAAACGGTTCCGGTATGCACGTCCACCAGTCACTGTTTAAAGGAGAAAAAAACGCTTTCTTCGATGCTGATGATGAGTACAACCTTTCAAACGATGGTAAAGCATACATAGGTGGTGTTTTAACCCACGCACCTGAAATCGTCTCCATACTGAACCCTACAATCAACTCATTTAAAAGACTGGTTCCTGGATATGAAGCACCAGTGTACATCGGATGGTCCAGAAGAAACCGTTCTGCATTAATCCGTGTGCCCCTATACCAGCCCGGTAAAGAAGTTGCCACCAGGATGGAACTAAGGTGTCCTGACCCATCAGGAAACCCCTACCTGCAACTGGCATCCATGCTCATGGCCGGACTTAAGGGAATCGAAGAAGGATATGAAATGCCCGATCCTATGGAGTTCAACCTGTACAACTTAACCGAAGAAGAAAGAGAAGCTAAAGGAATTGAATCACTACCCGCATCATTAGAACAGGCCGTGGCCTTATCAGAAAAATCTGAACTGGTCAAAGAAATCTTAGGCCCACACAGCTTCGAAAGATTCATAACTCTCAAAAAGAAAGAATGTGAAGAGTACCGCTTACAGGTAACCCAGTGGGAACTGGATAAATACTACCAGCTACTCTAGGGGTTTATCCATCCCCTAAATTTTTTTTATTTTTTTTATAACAAATATCTTTTAAACAAAATTTTTTTTATCACTTTAATTTTTTTTCACAAAAAGCTTTTAAACCTTAACAATAAACAAACCATTAAAATGTTAAATCGATTCAATCTGGTGAATAAATGCCTGATGAAACTGATCGCAAAATGATGGAAATTTTAAGGATTCTTGCTGATAAAGATGATGTTCTCGGAGCCAAAACCATCGCTCTTGGACTTAAAAAGAAGGGTTACGATCTGGGAGAACGTGCCGTAAGATACCATATGCGGATCCTGGATGAGAAGGGATTCACAGAACGTAAAGGATACGCTGGAAGAAAAATCACCCCCAAAGGTCTGAAAGAGCTTGAAAAAGGTCTTATCTATGATCAGGTGGATTTTATTTTCTCCAAATTCGAAAACATGATCTATAACACCACCCTGGACCCTAACCAGGCCTGGGGAAATGTGGTGGTGAACACTTCTATTTTCCGGGAAAAAAAGGGTGTAATGGACATCTTAAAGGAAGTATTTGCCAAGGGGATAGCGGTCAGTCCCTATGTAAGGCTCACCAGTGAGAAGGATGAAAATGATGAAGAATACTTTAAACTGGACACCATATGCGGTACCACCATAGATGGTATGTTACGTAAAGTGGGAATACCGGTTATTCCCCAGTATGGTGGGCTGGTGGAAGTTGATGATTATACTCCCATTAGATTTACTGAACTCATCGCATATAAAAAGACATCCATGACCCCCCTGGAGGCATTCACCGACCGGGAGATGACCTCTGTTTTAGAGGTGGTTAGAGAGGGGACTGGATACATCCCGGCGAACTTCCGCTTGATACCAGAAAGCGCCCGGGAGAAGGCCGTGGAAACCTTCCAGAAGATGAAAGGTATCGGAGTCTCCGGTGTGATGGAGATAGGTGAAAGTGGAGAATCAGTGCTTGGCATTCCGGTAGTTGATGAAATGGTGGGCATCGCCGTGGTGGGTGGTATAAATCCCTTATGCGCTGCAAAAGAAGCAGGATACGATGTTAACATAAGACTGGCTGAGCAGACTGTGGAATTTTCCACCATGGAAAAGTTAACCGAACCAGAACCTGTGTTGAAGACAGCCAAACAGGGGACCAAAGAAGAAGTTAGATTTTTACTGTCCAAGGCCTGGAACCTCATAAATATGGTGAGTTTCGACCCGCAAACCCATACCGGCCAGGTCATCGCCAACATCTCCCACGTAAACAAGGAAGATCTGGAGGATGCCCTGGATGTCTTCACTGAAGTGATGTCTAAACCAGAGTACTGCGTCAGTAAATATTTCAAGATTATTCCTGATCTCAAGGAGGGTAAATCCAGCATCGCCACGGTGTGCAGTCTGACCATCGATGGGATTTTAAATAAAAGGGGAATACCATCGGCACCCCAGTATGGAGGTGTCCTGGAGACCCAGACAAAAAACCCCCGTTTCATTGAATTAACTGCATATAGTGGTTCGTCCCTGGATCCCCATGAGATATACTTAACGAAGGGCATGACCTCTGTCTTAGAAGCAGTTAACAGTAGTGGAAGGATTCTGGCCAGTTTAAAGGAAATACCTTACATCGCCCGGCCCGAGACCATGAGTATCCTGGATGAAATTAAAAAGACAGCAGGTTTTTCCATCCTGAAGGTGGGAAAACCAAGCGAACTCATCTACAATGCAAAAGTGGAAAGATACCACGCCGGTATAGTAACACCTGGTGGTTTAAACCCCATAGCCGCTATTCGCGAGGCTGGAATCCATGTGGAGCCTAAGGCCGTGGAGGCCATGCTGGATATCTCCGAGATGGAAGAGTTTTAGAACATCTAAATTTTATTTGTTTATTTTATAAAAAGTTAATAAAAAAAAGTTAAGGAAAATTATATTTCAATTAATAAAACGATCATCTGATCTCATATCTGAAGCTTTATGATGATGATCTTCAAACCATCCTATACATACCTCTTCATCTTCCCTTCTTTCCATCTGCGGTATGTATGGTTTTATGTCAAGTAGGGGTGTTTCATCTGCAATATCTACATTGGAGATATAGACGATGTTGCCTTCAATCTTATCCAGACAGACCACCGACAGTCCTATGGGGTTCGGTCGTTTAGGGGCTCTGGTTGCAAAAATACCGTGTTTGTTATCATCCATAAAGGGTTTAACCATTAAAGAAAATCCCCTAGAGAGATGTAAGTGGTAGATAAGGATAATATGAGAAAATTCCTCCAGATCAGTAAGTCCCTCAGTGTACTCCTCTTCGATATGGATCTCCCCTTTGACACCGTAGGCACCCACCGGCTGGATGGGCATGCCCTCTAACTTTTTAAAGGGAGACCTTATAATTCCTATTGGTTTGTATTCGATTATGTCCATGTATATCACTTAAAATTTGGTTGAATTGGGTATATACAACTTATTTAATTTTAGTTGCAACTCCAGATAAGATCTTTCAGATTAAGTCAATATTAAACCTTTACTAAAAATTAGGTGAGGGTGATTAAAACCTCCAATCATACTATATCAAGTCATTTCTACAATAGGCCCATATTATTCCAGTAAAAGGTAGTAGGAGTAAAACTATAAATAACAACCTGTACCTTAATCGACCGGCAACTGTTGTCAGATCTATATTCCCTGATAAAGGTGTAGCTGGAATGATCTAGCCAAGGGGATAAAGCCTATAAATTCAAACCAGGAAGAATTACAAAAAACCCCCTTTTTACATTTCTCTTATTATTACTGGACCATGTATTTATTTATATAAAATATATTCGTTCCAGACACAGTTCATGGGATTTACCAAAAAATTGAAGGAGATACCCATCGTAACGTGAAATGAATGCGAATACCATGACATCCTCATGTCATAATTTTTAATACATTAAAAATCAATATATAATATCAACCATTAAGGGAGTGATATTATGAAGATTAGTGCCAGAAACATGTTAAAAGGTACCGTAGAGGATGTTGAATTAGGAGCAGTTATGGCCAGCATCAAAATAGAGGTAGATTCACCAGGTCTTGTAACCGCCTTAATTACCAAAGAATCTGCTGAAAAACTTGGTCTTAAAAAAGGAGACAAAGTCACCGCCATAATAAAAGCCACAGAAGTTATGGTTGGAAAAGAATAAATTACCTTTTTCTTATTTTCTCTTTTTAATACGTTTTCTGTTTATTAATACTATTAAAAAATTGTTTTTCAATAGGATTAAGCGGATTATTACATTTATTTCAAATTTTAATAACCACAGGCAAAACGATATGTTTATATAAACATATCGTTTAATAAAAAACATCAATCGAATATTGATCGAGGATAATTCAAGAGGATGATACAAATGCCAGTAGAAATAGACATGGAAAAATGTGGTCAAATAAAGGACTGTCCTGGTGAAGGACTGTGTATAAAAATCTGTGAACAGGGAGCACTCATTGAAGAAGATGGTAAACTGGTTATAATCCCGGAAAAATGCGATGATTGCGATTTATGTATCCAGAATTGTCCAAATCAGGCCATATCAAAGAAAAGTTGAGGAGATAAAAGATGGTGTCCGTGGAAAGAGAAGGGGAACAAAAACGTTCACTCAGTTATAGAAAAAATAAATGCGTTGGTTGCGGCATATGCACGGACATATGCCCAACCGAAGCATTGAGGTTAGGGCCTTTAGTACCCATAGCCAGAGGTCTCGTTGACATGGATTACGTTAACGTGGATAAAAATAAATGTGCCCTATGCGGCCTATGTGCTGCTTCCTGCCCATTTGAAGCCTTTGAATTCAAAATTGATGATATAAACATCAAAGAACATGAGTTGTATCCAAAATGGACGAGTAAAGCAGAAATTGATGAAGAAGAGTGCCTTTACTGTAAGGCGTGTGAAACTGCCTGTCCCAGAGATGCAATAACAGTATCCAGGGAACTGCCGGAAAGATCTAAGCTTGTGGTCGGAGAAATTGAAATCAACGAAGATACCTGTATACACTGTGGTATCTGTGAGGAGATGTGCCCAGCAGACGCCATAACCATGAATAATGAAAACATAGAAGCTCCTGAGATCTCCGTCGATGAGGATAAATGCGTATACTGTCTTATTTGTAAACGAGCCTGTCCAGTAGACGCCATAAAGGCAGCCTGCAGATCTTGCTCCTATGGAATATACGAGATAAATCCCGAAGACGCCGAAACCAAAGGATACTCCTTCATCGATGAAGATACATGTGTCAACTGCGGATGGTGCCAGGAAATTTGCCCAGTAGATGCTGCAACAGTTTCCAAACCCTTCGAAGGTGAAGTAATATTTGCAGAAGAAGCTGAATGTAAAGGAGAATCATGCCATGCCTGTATGGATGTCTGCCCCTGCAACGCAATTTCCCTCGTGGATGGTAAATCTGTTATAAACCCCAAATTCTGTATTCTCTGCGGAGCCTGTGCAAAAGCCTGTCCTCAAGACAGAATCATCATAAGAAGGGACAAAATAAATATGGAAAACGTCCGCTCCAAATCATGGCAAAAACAGATAGACAAACTGGTTGGGGTGGAGTCTAAATAAATTTTTTTTCTTAGATTTTTTTTATTTTCCTCCTTAATTTTTTTCCTTTTTAACTGCATAAAAACTTTTTTTGAATATTACAATCATTATGAGTATTTAATCTCTTTTAAAGGGCAACTTATTAATTTAAAATGAATACCCTACTACAATTTAAATTTCAGAAAATTAGAATCTAAAATATTTCCAAAAGAAAAAAGAAAAGGGGAAACAATAATTTTTTAGGTATTACGTGTGGTGAATTTGCTGGTGTAGGTGGTGATTGCGTTGCCTGCTGCGTCGGTAATGCTGCCTGTTGGTAGGGTAATGGTGTAGGTTAGTCCATTAATGTAGTTCCCGTTACGCGTTAGGGTTAGTGTTTTACCGTTAATCACTTTGTACAATGGTTTAACTGATACACCATCTGGGTTAGTGACTTTAATACTACTAAACGCACTACCAGCCTTGATATTTTCACTGAAAGTAATCACAATCGCCCTATTGGCCATATTAATTACCTTGTTATTAGCTGGGTTAACACTGGTAACGGTAGGTTTGGTGTTATCCACTTTGAATTTACTAGTGAAAGTAGACAGTGCGTTGCCTGCCGTATCAGTGATACTACCCGTAGATAAAGTGATAGTATAGGTTAGACCATTAATGTAATTCCCGTTACGCGTTAGGGTTAGTGTTTTACCATTAATCACCTTGTACAATGGTTTAACTGCTACACCATCTGCATTAGTGACTTTAATACTACTAAACGCACTTCCCGCCTTGATATTTTCACTAAAAGTAATTACAATCGCCCTATTAACCCCACTAACAACCTTATTATTAACTGGGTTAACACTGGTAACGGTGGGTTTAGCGTTATCCACAGCGAACTTACTAGTAAAAGTAGACAGCGCATTACCTACCGTATCAGTGATACTACCTGTAGGCAGGGTAATGGTGTAGGTTAAACCATTAATGTAATTCCCAATACGCGTTAAAGTCAACGTTTTACCATTAATAACCTTATACAATGGCTTAACTAACACCCCATCTGGGTTAGTGACTTTAATACTACTAAACGCACTACCAGCCTTAATCGCCTCACTAAAAGTAATCACAATCGCCCTATTAACC